>JBOHZJ010000167.1:0-10913 GCA_050738395.1 Steroidobacter sp. | reverse complement strand
ACTCACAACTCACCACTCACTCCCATGAAAGTGATGAGGTGAAGCGATATGCAACGATCAAACAGCATCGCCGAAAACGGTGCTTACTACAGCGTCGGCATCGCGGCCGCGGTTGCGGCGGCAGGGGCGGCCTTCTTTCTGGACCCGGAATCCGGCGGCCGTCGCCGCGCGCTCGTGCGCGACCAATTGAATCGAACTGCGCATCAGTCGCGCGAGTTCGTCGGCAAGGCGGGCAGAGATGCACGCCAGCGAGCGCGCGGGCTATATGAGGGATCCGCGTCGCGATTCCGGGAGGATGAGGTCGATGACGACGTCGTCGAGGAACGTGTACGGGCCGAGCTGGGCAGACTGACCTCTCGCCCTGGTCCGATCGAGGTCACGTGCAGCGAAGGAGTGATTCGTCTCGGCGGCGACATTCTCGAAGCGGAGGCTGATATCGTGTTGCGCGGCGTCCGGCGTGTGCGCGGCGTAAACGCAGTCATCGACGAAATGCGCACACACTTCGAGCCGGGGAATGTCCCGGCGTTGCAGGGTGCGGGCCTCAGGCGTCCGGCGCGCCATTTTGAATATCTGCAGACGAACTGGTCGCCAGCGCCGAGGCTGGTCGCCGGCGCGGGCGGATTCGGCATGATCGCCGGCGGTGTCGCCGCGCAGAGTCCTGCGGGATACGCTCTTGCGCTGGGCGGTGCAGCCCTGTTCGCCCGGAGCGTCTGCAACAAACCGCTCTCGCGTCTCTTCGGCGTTCAGTGAAGTGTCTCGATGCGTAGACAACAGGTAGATGGCGTCGCACCTGAGATTTGTGGATGAGCGCAGATCGAAGAACCCTTCGACGAGCTCAGGGCGAACGGAGGAGAAGCGAACCTCGGTAGTCTCTTCTTATTGCGTTCGCCCCCAGCCTGTCGGAGGGTCCGTTCGCCCTTAACCTGTCGAAGGTCCATTAGCCCTGAGCTCGTCGAGGGGATCTTCGAAACGAGAGCGGCCGACAAGATCATTTTGACTCCGAGTCTCACAGCACGCTGACGATCGCCTGCTCGCCAATGCGGCTTTACACAATTGCCGTGTGCGCAAGTTGGCTGCAATCTCGCATGCTCTTTCTGTACGACAGCACCGAGAAACGCTCATGGCCAGCCCCAGAAACGAGTCGACGCGCTCGCGGGACGCATCCGCTCAGCGAGAAGCACGCGAGTCCGCTCGTGCCGGCGAGACATCCATCATCGCCGCGGAACGCGAACCGTCGCCGATCCATCGCGAGCGTGCGATTGCAGAAATTGCGTATCTGCTCGCCGAGAAGCGGGGATTCGTTGCGGGCTACGAGCTGGATGATTGGCTGGCGGCCGAAAAGGAAGTTGATCGCATGCTCTCGCCCGACCGGGATTCGTCTGCCGCAGAATCAATGCGTGAGTAGCAGAATCTCGGCGACCGCGCTTACAAACGGCCACGGTTCACTCTATGGCAAGCGCGTTTTCATGGTCGAAGACGACGACCGTCTGTATTGCGCTCTGAAGGATACTTTGCATGACGCGGGCTGTGAGACCTTTGGTCTGTTCACAGTCGTCTCGGAAACGCTGAACGCCGTTCCAGAGAGTCACATCGACGTCGCGCTCATCGACGTCAGCCGGCACGACCTGCGGTGCGTCGCGTTCGTCCGCCAGTTGCATCGGCGGGGCGTTCCGGTCCTGTTGATCGCTCCACGACGATCGGAGGATCTGCCGTCGCCGCTGCGTTCGTGCACGCGATTGGCAAAGCCATTCACCGAGCAGGATTTACTCGATGGCATAGCAGAGGTTCTTCGATGCGAGGATGTGGAAGTGCTGCGTTGAAGTAACTTCACTTATCGCCGCCGACGATTTCGACTCCGTTCGCGTCGTCGAAGCATTCCTCGACGCAAAGAACCCTTCGACTGGCTCAGGGCGAACGGGAATGGCGGGCCGTCACCCTAACCCTCTCCCGCAAGGAGAGAGGGAATCAGAGGCAACTCTCACCCTGACCATCGTCCGGCAGGGGAGAGGGGACCGGAGGGGCGCGCTGTGAATGGCGCTGGACGAGGCCGGCCAGACCTTGCGGCGGCTGCATCGAACGCGCGAGTTCGCGCGGCTGACCGACTGCGTCCCAGATCTGTTCGGCCGCCAGCCAGCCGGAACGCACTGCGCTTTCCATACACGCAGGCAATTGCGTGCGCGTCCAGTCGCCCGCGAGCAGCAATCCCGGTATCGCGGTGCGCGTTTCGGGGCGCCGGCTTTCCGAACCCGGAGCGGGACAAGGGATCGCCATCGCAATTCGATTGACGACTGAATGCAGCACGGCTGCACCTTCTGCTGTCGGCATGGCCTGCATGAGTTCGCGCATCGTGCCGGAAACGATCTCTGCATCGCTCATGTCATTCGCCCGATGGCTGTAGATGATATTGCTTGCGATCACTGAAGGCCGTTCACTCCATCCGCAGCGAATGTTCGACAGATCGTAAAAGTCGCTGTTGAGATTCTCTGGCCGCCACAGCCGATACCAGAATTTTTCAATCGACAACTTGCGATCGAGCCAGAGATAGACGCTGATGTAGGGACACGGCTCGAACGCAGTCGAAGCGCCGAAGCCGTGCTGCTCCGCCATGGCCGCTGGCAGCAACTGCGCAACCACCTGCGGTGGAACAGCGAGCACACAGTGAGACGCGGCGATGCGAGTTCCGTCAGCGAGCACAACGCCCCTGACGGCGCCGCCGTGCTCGATCAAGGCCGTGACTCGCGACTGCATGTGCACGCGTCCACCCGCGTTCGTGGTCATCTGCAGCGCCGCAGGCGCGTAGAGCTCGCCGAGCCCGCACTTAGCGAAGCCGAACTGATAGCCTCGATGGCTGATCAGTTGCGCATAGACCCGTAACAACGCGCCGGCCGAGCATTCCTCGAGCGGCACATTGATCAGCGACATGCACGCGGAGGCCCAGAACCACTCGATGAAGCGCGGCGAGACTTCCCGCTCGCGCAGCAGTTCGGCGGCGCTCAGGCGGTCGAACTCAAGGATTTCTTCTTCTCCAAGCTGCATCGCAAGCCAGGTCACGCTGCGATTGGACAGCTTGTCATGCAACGAAAGCGACGGAATCTTCGCGATGCTCGGCAGCAGGTGCAGCGGCGGCGTGAGCGGATGCACGTACATGTCGATGCTCTCATCGTCATCGACCAGCCGGATGAGCTTGTCTGTCTGCCACAGGATTCGATCGTGAGTCCCGAGCACTTGCAGCAGCGAGCGCATGTTTGGATATTCGCTCAGCAGAATGTGAGGACCGATGTCGATGACGTCGCCACTGACGCGATCGACCCAGCTCCGGGCGCGGCCGCCGAGAGTCTCTGTTTCCTCCAGCAGAGCGATGCTCAATCCGCAATCGCGCAGACCGATTGCACAAGTGAGGCCCGCAAGGCCGCCGCCGACGATGACGACGTCCGCATGCAGATCGAAATGCATTCAGGACCGGCTTGCGGAGTTTTGATGCTGCATGGGAGGCGGTGTCCGTCGGATGTCCGAATGCTCAGATGATCCATCTGATTCATTCGCCGCATCCATCGATGTGTGTTTCGCGGCGTGCAACTCGCGCAGCTTCCGGGCGTGCCCGTGCGATTCGCGAGCGCGCGCCTCGAACATTTCGGCGCGCCTGTCCCGTCCCTGTGATCGCTCCTGCTCACCCAACATTCGTGAAATGTTGACGCGCTGCTCGAAGAGGCGAATCGCCGCTCATAAGGTCCGGTCGATCTCTTCGTCGGCGCCCTGCATCAGTGCATTCATGTGAAACGCGTGGCCGACCATGCAGCGAAACTGTGCACCGTGCGGACCCGATTGCCAGAGCGGACCGCTGCACTCCGGACAGGAAAGCGGGCTGGGCGGTCCTTGCTGCTGCATCCACGCGCCGCTGTCCTCCGCCGCGAGCGCCATCGACGCCTCCTTCTTTAGATACTCGGGTATCGGAATCCCTGCCGGCGCCGCCTGCTCGACCAGGCGGAACAGCAAATCCGGCAACTCTGAGAGCGACGCGGTGTGATCCACATCGACGTTCGCGGTGGCGGTTCTGGGCATCGCCGGATGAATTGCATCCTCCGGACTCTGGACAACCGCCAGGCCGCCGCATTGCTTGATGGCCTGCAGGCCCGCGGTGCCATCATCGAGCTCGCCGCTCATCAGGACGCCGATCACACGACTGCCATACGTAACCGCGGCCGTTCGAAACAGCACATCGATGGCCGGACGCCACATGTTTTCCCGCGGCCCGCAACTCGAGAGGACCTTCCCTTGCTGGACTATGAGATGGTGATCCGGCCGAGCAACGATGATCTGCCCGTCGCGAATCTCCAGATCGCCGCGCGGACTGCGCACTGGCAGGCGCACTGTTTTCCTCAAATGACTGGACAGCCACTCATCGCTCAACGGCGAGAAATGCAGCGCAACGAACAGCGCGGCGGGGAAGCCTTCGGGCAACGCTCGCAGCAGTTCCGTGACCGGCTGAACTGCGCCGGCGGATCCGCCGATGACGATGATGTTTCGCTTGTGCACGAGTGAGATGGACAGACGCGTTCCAAACGAACGGCGCCCTGCGTTCCGGAGTTCCCGCGGCGCCTGAGGGCAGAGCATTCGAGTCAGGGAACCCTTCGATGAGCTCAGGGCGAACGTTGGAAAACACAGGATCCGGAAGATCTTCACTTTTTCCGTTCGCCCTGAGCAAGGTCGAAGGGTTCTTCAGTCCGACAGGAATCTCAGGCGACGAGAAAAGACGGGATTTGCTTCAATCCCCTGATTTCGGGTCTCCAAAACCTCATTCGCACAGCGGCGCCTGTCGCATAGCCTCTACATGAACACCTGTTGCCAGAGCTGAAGCGGACCCGTAGCCTCGTTCCGCGCGCTTGATGTGATCACTGTGTAAAAAGATCGTCAGCGGAGCAGGTTCTTGTTCGGAGATTCAATGCAGAAGTCTGACGACCTTTTCGTCGTCGGCGTAGGAGCTTCCGCCGGCGGCGTCGTCGCGCTCGAGCATCTGTTCAAGGCAATGCCGGTCGATATCGGCGCCGCGTTCGTCGTGGTGACCCATCTCGGGCCCCATCGTGAGACATTGCTGACGGAAATCCTCGCTCGCCACACCTCGATGCCTGTTGTGAACGCAAGCGACGGCCAGCGCGTGGCGGGGAATCACGTCTACGTGCTGCCTTCCGACGCCGTCCTGACGATTACCGGCGATCGGCTGGAACTGCATCCCGCCAGCGCGGAGCACCGCGAACGCAATCCCATCGACGTTTTCTTCAGCTCCCTGGCGAAGGCCGCGGAAGAAAACGCCGCCGGCATCGTTTTGTCCGGCGCCGGCAGCGATGGCGCGCTCGGCGTCAAAGCCATCAAGGAGGAGGGCGGACTCACCATCGCACAGGGACATGACAATCTCGGTCCGGCTCATGAAGGCATGCCCTCCAGCGCAATCGCCACGGGCCTCATTGACGTGGTGCTGCCAGTCGATCAGATCGGTGCGCGGCTGCAGCAGTACTGCCGCAGCTTTGGCTCGCTCGAGGCAAACGTCTCCCCAGACGCACCGAGGCAGCAGGGCGAAAGCGCCGCGGATACCCTGAAGGCTATTCACACCCTGCTGCAGAAGCGGGTTGGACATGACTTCAGCCGTTACAAAGAGAAGACCTTGCTGCGGCGCATCCATCGCCGCATGCAGGTGCTGCAGGTGGAGGGTCTGCCTCAGTACGCGCAGCGTCTGGGACAGGAAGGCGAGGAGGCGAACCTCCTGTTGCGCGACCTTTTGATCAGCGTCACCAGCTTTTTTCGCGATGAGGCGACCTTCGAAGCGCTTGCCGCCAGGGTGATTCCGAAATTGTTCGAGAATGCCGGCGCTCATGACACCGTGCGGGTGTGGGTTCCGGGATGCGCCACGGGCGAGGAGGCCTTCTCACTGGCGATCCTGCTGCGCGAGCACATGGCCGACATGGCCGCGCCGCCCAAGGTGCAGGTGTTTGCGACTGACATCGATGAGCCTGCGCTCGCAATCGCACGCACCGCACGCTACCCACGCGCGATGCTCGAACACGTTTCCGCCGCGCGACTGAGGCGGTTCTTCCGGGCGGAACCAACTTCCTATGTGCTCAACAAGGAGGTGCGTGACCTGTGCATCTTCTCGGCGCACAGCGTGGTTCGCGATCCGCCGTTTTCGCGTATGGACATGGTGTCCTGTCGGAATCTGCTCATTTACTTCAACACAGAGTTGCAGGACAACGTCCTGCCGGTATTCCACTACGCATTGAAGTCCGGCGGATATCTGTTCCTGGGGCCAGCCGAAAGCGTCTCGCGTCACACCGACCTGTTCAGCGCACTGGACAAGAAGCACGGTATTTTTCAGCGGCGATCGACCATGGACACCAACGTCAGAATGCCATCATGGTTGTCGAAAGGCCGGGGATTTCCCGCCGGGCAAAGCATGGAGAGCGGAGTGCGTCATGATCGGCGTTTGTGGAAACAGATTGAAGCGCAGGTGTTGGAGAACTTCACGCCCGCTCACATCGTGGTGGAGGCTGAAGGAGACATCGTCTATTACTCATCGCGCACCGGAAAGTATCTGGAGCCGCAGATGGGCGCTCCCAGCCGACAACTGCTCGGCATGGTGCGCAGAGGGTTACGGCTGGAACTGCGTTCAGCGCTCAGGGAAGCCATCGAGAAGCAGCAGACCGTCGTGCGCGAACGAGTGGAAGTAGAGCTCGAGGACCGAGTGCAGTTGCTTCGGCTCGTTGTGCAGCCGTTGATCGAAGCCGACCGGGAACCGCTCTACCTCGTCGTCTTCAACGATCTCGGCGGCCTGCCTGTCAGCCACGAAGAGGTGGCCTCGCAGCGTCATGCTGCCCCGTCAGGCGATGTCAGCGCGCTGGAGCAGGAGCTGCGCGAAACACGCGATCGTCTGCAGTCGACGATCGAGGAATACGAGACGGCGCTCGAAGAATTGAAGTCGGGCAACGAAGAGCTCGTGTCCGTGAACGAGGAACTGCAATCGACCAACGAGGAGCTGGAGACCTCGAAGGAAGAGCTGCAGTCGGTCAACGAAGAGATAAGCACGGTCAATCACGAGCTCGGCTCGAAAGTCGAGGAGCTGCACCAGTCGAATGCGGATCTTCGCAATCTCTTCGAGAGCACGCAGATCGCCACCGTGTTCCTGGACCGCTTCATGATCATCCGCAGCTATACGCCGGCGGTCAGGAGCATCTTCAATCTGATAGCCGGCGATCGTGGTCGCCCGATTACCGATATCGCTCACCAGCTCGAAGACGTCGATCTGCGCCGCGACGTCCAGAAAGTTCTGGATGAACGCCGGGCGATCGAGCGAGCCGTGCGTCTGCGCGGCGGCAAGGTTTTCCACCTGATGCGTATCCTGCCGTATCGAACGACAGATGATCAGATCGACGGCGCGCTCATCACGTTCGTCGACGTGACGGAAGTGGTTGCGGCGGAAGAGCAGCAGCGGATCCTCGTTTCGGAACTGAACCATCGCGTACGCAACATGCTGCAGGTGGTGATCGGTCTCGCCAACCAGACGCTGCACCGCTCGGCGGGTCTCAAGGAATTCGAGCGCGCATTCATGGGTCGCATGCAGGCGCTGGCGCGCGCTTACGAACTGCTGTCGCGCGACGGCTGGCACAAGGTGTCGATGGAAGAATTGATGCAATCGCAACTGTCCGCCTTCGGCTCCGAGGGCGCCCGTTACAACGCGGCCGGTGAAGACGTCGAGCTGACATCGAACGCCGCACTCGCGCTTGGCCTTGTCGTGTACGAACTCGGGACGAATGCAACCAAGTACGGAGCACTATCCGCGCCAGAGGGGCGCGTTGATGTGAACTGGCGAATGGAGAAGGTGGACGGGAGCGGAAGACATCTGGTGATCCGCTGGATCGAGAGCGGCGGACCGGCCGTGAAGGAGCCGACGCGTAGTGGGTTCGGGTCCGAACTGGTGAAGCGTCAGTTGAAACACGAGCTGCGTGGGAATGCCGAGATGGAATTTCATGAGAATGGTCTGCAGGTCACGCTGACCGTGCCTGCAACGGGCAGCCTGCTGGCCGGCCTGCCGCGCGAATCATAATAACTACTACCAGTCAGTGGGCGCTTACGCGCGGCGCATCGCGAGCCGCAATGTCGCGGCGCCGGAACAAATCGCGGACAGCACGCTTACTGACTCAGCGCCACTGCAAACGCTTCCATCCCATCCGGTACTGATGACGCACACTCCAAAAATTCTGGTCGTCGAAGATCAATACTTCGTCGCCATCGATTGCGAACTCAACCTGCGCTCCGGCGGCTTCGAGTGTGTAGGGCTCGCCACGACCGCAGCGGACGCCGTCGAGCTGGCCGAGCGTGAACATCCGGACCTTATTGTGATGGACATTCGTCTGGCGGGCGGCGCCGACGGAGTGGATGCCGCGATCCTGATCTTTGAGCGTCTGGGCATTCGCTGCATCTTCGCAAGTGGACACGCGGACGCCGCCGTGCGGCAAATTGCAGAGCGCGCCCGTCCACTCGGCTGGCTCGACAAACCGTATACCTGCTCGGCGCTGATTCAGGCCGTGCGAGAAGGTGTGGCCGCGCTCGAGACGGAGCCGCGCGCCGCGCGTCCACGAGCGTCGCAGGCCGCGCTTCACTGAACGCCTCAGGTTCGAGGCCATGGAGCTGCGCCCACTGCTCATCGGATTTCTCGGGTTGGCGCTTTATCCTGCGTGGCTCGCAGCGGGCGCGCTCGATTACTACTGCCATCGGCGTACGGACATCGAACACACCTCCGGTCCAGTGGAGTCCTGGCTGCACGTAGCACAGTTCATCTGCATTGCAATGATCATTGCGTTCGCAATGCTCGTTGAGATCACACTGACCGTATGGATCGTCATGCTCGTCGTCGCGCTCACGCATTCGACGCTGGCGTTCATCGATGTGTCGTACACGGACAAGCGACGCTGGATCTCGCCGCTCGAGCAACTCGCGCATGGCTTTCTGGATGTAATCCCGTTGATGACGGTTGGCCTGCTCGGCGTCATGAGCTGGGCTCAGCTGAAGGCTGACGCTGGAGCGTTCGCGTTGTATGAGTCGATCGCGCCCGGCGTTCAGGCCTGGGTGCTCGCGAGTTTCGGCGTGCTTGCGGGCGGTCCGATTCTCGAGGAACTGCTGCGGAGTCTGCGCGCTCGTCGCGAGTGGGGTGCGAACTCGGTAAACAATCCGCTAGTCGATCTTTCAGACAGGAGAGCGTCGTCATGAAGACTGCGATGACCCACGAGCAGAACTCACGCTCATTCTGGCAAGCGACCGTGCAACCGCCGACCTACGCGCCGCTGTCGGCGGATCTCACCGTAGAGGTGTGCATCATCGGCGCGGGACTGGGCGGTCTGACGACCGCGTATCAATTTGCCAGGCAGGGCGTGAGCGTTGCAGTCATCGATGCGCTCGAGATCGGCGCCGGCGAGACCGGCCGAACCACGGCGCACATCGCGACGCCCGACGATCGTTACTGGTACATCGAAGAGAAACATGGCGAAGAAGCAGCGCGATTGGTCGCCGAGAGTTTCGCCGCTGCAATCGACTACATTGAGGCGACGGCGCGCGAGGAACAGATCGAATGCGATTTCGAGCGCGTCGATGGCTATCTATTTTCCTGTGCGGAGAATCCTCGCGCCGCGCTCGACAAGGAATTCGAGGCGGCGACCCGGGCGGGCGTCCAGGTGGATCGTGAGGCGGCGCCGCCCACCGATGCATCCAACACTATGATCGATGCAGGACCCTGTCTGCGATTTCTCCGGCAGGGACAGTTTCATCCGCTCAAATATCTCAACGGGCTGGCGCGCGCAATCGAGCAACGACGCGGTGTGATTTATACCGGCACGCGCGCACTCGACATCGAAGAGCGCGACGACGGCGTCGTCGTGACCACCGCGACCGGCGAGATCATCGCAGACGCGGTCGTCGTCGCGACGAACACGCCGTTCAACGACCGCGTCACCATGCACACGAAACAGATCGCCTATCAGACCTATGTCGTTGCAGCGCGAGTGAAGCAGGGATCCATCGCCCGCGCACTGATCTGGGACGATGGCGACCCGTATCACTACGTGCGCACTACGCCGGCGGGCGACGGCGAACACGACGTGCTGATCGTCGGCGGCGCCGATCACAAGACCGGACACGAGCGCGATCCGGCGGCTCACTATGCTCAGGTCGAGGCGTGGATGCGTCAACGCTTCCCGCAGGTGGGCGAGATTGACTACAGATGGTCTGGAGAGGTCATGGAGCCGCTCGACGGCGTCGCCTATCTCGGGCGCAATCCAGGCAGCCGCAATGTGTATGTGATCACCGGGGATTCGGGCAACGGCATGACCCATACAACGATCGGCGCGCTGCTGGTGAGCGACCTTGTGATGGGCCGGCAGAACCGCTGGCTCAGCGTCTACGATCCCGCGCGCAAACCGTTCAAGGAGGCGCTGCAGTTCATCAAGGAGCAGTCGAACATCGCCGCCCAATACACCGATTGGGTCTCGGGCGGAGATGAAGAGAGCGCCGCGGCCATCGCACCGGGCGACGGCGCCCTGATTCGCAGCGGCCTGAAAAAGCTCGCGGTGTACCGCGATGACGACGGCGCCCTGCACGCACACTCGGCGAAATGCACGCACCTGGGTTGCGTCGTGCAATGGAACTCATCAGAGAAAACCTGGGACTGTCCCTGCCACGGTTCGCGCTTCACCCGCTACGGTGCAGTGTTCCACGGCCCGGCAGTGAGCAGCCTCGCCGCTGTGGATGAGGATGAGTGGGGCGAAATCACGGCGCCGGCGCCGGGACAGCCAAAGCCAGGAGATGGAGTAACCACAAAGAGCACATAGAGCACAAAGATCAGAAAGACAGCGTCGGAATCAGCATTCTCTTGTATG
>JBOHZJ010000166.1:0-10799 GCA_050738395.1 Steroidobacter sp. | reverse complement strand
TCCACGAGGTGTCGCCCTTGTCGGGAACGGGCGCGGCGGCGGGCGCTGCCTCGGCCGCTCCTTCCATCGTTGCGGCTTCGGCGGCAGCGACTTCGGCAGGCGGAGATTCCTGCGCCAGCGTCATTTCCGGCCCCATCAGCGTCAATGCGAAAAGCACTGCGCTCCACAGATAAGTGAGCACGCGGCTCGTTGCCAAAGATCTTTTCACTGTCTTTCTCCTACGAAGAGAGGGTCGTTATTGCTGATCGGCCAGGTGCTCGAACAAAACTCAAACTGCTTCCACGCCGGTCTCCCCGGTGCGTATCCGTACGGTCTGCTCCAGGTCGATCACGAAGATTTTTCCGTCGCCGATTTTCCCCGTGCGCGCGACATTGGTGATCGCTTCGACGACCTGCTCCGCGATCGAGTCATCGACCGCGAGCTCGAGCTTCGTTTTCGGCAGAAAGTCGACGCGATACTCCGCGCCGCGATACAGCTCGGTGTGGCCGCGCTGCCGACCGAAGCCCTGAACTTCCGTCACCGTGACGCCCTGAACACCGATATCCGCTACGGCCTGACGGACGTCATCGAGCTTGAATGGCTTGATGATCGCGGTGATCAGCTTCATTGCATCTCTACTTGCCGGTTCGTGGTGCGATCGGCTCAGGTCGCGTCATCGAGCCGGGTTTCGCGCCGCATCGGAACTGCATCTTCTGTGCCACGAATCCGTGCACCGAAAACGGTGAACGCGCCCGCTCGCGGTGAAGGTCACCGCACCGAGCTGGTGCGCTATTCCCGGTGCTTGCTTCCGAAGAGGGCAGGTTCGGCAGGTTCGCGCATGCTTCGCTGGCATTCGATTGCGCCGAAGGCGATGCGGTGAGCGCAGCTTGCAAGGATCCGGAGCTGCGCCTAGAGTCGTTCCAAATCCCGATACACCGGGTGTATCCCGAATCGCGAACATGGACCCACGTTTTATAGACGATCTGGCCCGTCGCCTCTCCGCCGCCGTTCCGCCGGGCGTGACCGCGTTGCGGCGCGATCTGGAGGACAATTTCAAGGCAGTCCTGCAGTCTGGATTGACGCGACTCGATCTCGTCTCGCGGCAGGAATTCGACGTGCAAGCCGCCGTGCTACGCCGCACGCGTGAGAAGCTCGAAGCGCTCGAGGCGCGAATAGCAGGGCTGGAAGGCGCTCAGAAGAAATGATGGAGCGGATCTCTACGGATCGCGCGCGGATCGCGAGTAGGATGCGAGACGGTTAGAACGGACACACGTTGAGATCAGGAGGCCACGGATGGCTATGGCGACAGTATTGAGTCGGGCGCAGCAAGGAATGGATGCGCCGCAGGTGCGGGTCGAGGTCGATCTCAGCAATGGATTGCCAACCTTCGCCATCGTCGGTCTGCCCGAGGCCGTTGTGAAGGAGAGCAAGGATCGCGTTCGCGCCGCGATCCTCAATAGCAAATTCGAAATGCCGTCGGGGCGAGTCACAGTCAATCTGTCCCCGGCCGATCTGCCGAAGGAAGGTGGGCGGTTCGATTTGCCGATCGCACTCGGCATCCTGCTGGCTTCGGAGCAGTTGCCTGGCGCCTCTCTCGATGGATGCGAGCTGTACGGCGAACTATCGCTCAGCGGCGAATTGCGTCCGGTCAAGGGAGCATTGCTGGCGGCGGTCGCTGCGGCCCGGGCGGATCTTGCGATGATTGTGCCGCCGCAGAACGCATCCGAAGCCGGCCTCGTGTCGAATTGCCGCATCGCCGTCGCGAACCATCTGCTCGAGGTCGTGGCGCACGCAACGGGCTCGAAGCTGCTCGAATTCAAATCCGGTCGGACGCCCGTCGCCACACCCGCCAACCACAATGACATGAGCGAGGTTCGCGGCCAGCCGCACGCCAAGCGCGCACTTGAGATCGCAGCCGCCGGCGAACACAGCCTGCTCATGATCGGTCCGCCGGGCGCGGGCAAGAGCATGCTGGCGCAGCGTCTGCCGGGGCTGCTGCCGCCGCTGAGCGAAACCGAAGCGCTCGAAGTCGCCGCAGTGCGCAGCGTCGCGGGCATGGCGTTCAAGGCGTCGGAATGGCGCGTTCGACCATTTCGCAGTCCGCATCACACCGCATCGCCCATCGCACTCGTCGGCGGCGGCGCGTATCCCCGCCCGGGTGAAATCTCGCTCGCGCACCACGGGGTGCTGTTTCTCGATGAACTGCCTGAATTCGACCGGCGCGCGCTTGAAGTTTTGCGAGAGCCGCTCGAGAGCGGCGTAATCACTGTGTCACGGGCCGCGTGTCACACAGAGTTTCCCGCATCGTTTCAGTTCATCGCCGCAATGAATCCCTGCCCATGCGGATACCTGGGCGATGCACAGGGAAAGTGCCGGTGCACGTCGGACCGAGTAGATCGCTATCGCGCGCGCTTGTCCGGTCCGCTGCTTGATCGCCTCGACCTGCATATAGAAGTCGTGCGCGTTGCGACAGAAGCGTTGCGGCGAGCGACGCAGGAAATCGAGCCGAGTAAAGTCGTGGCGCAACGCGTGATCCGCGCGCGCGAACTGCAGCAGGCGCGGCAGGGCGCTGCAAATGCGCGACTGAACAATCGCGAGATCGAACGCTTCTGTCGTCCGACCAGGAGTGCGCTGGCGCTCCTGGAGCGGGCATCCGCGACGCTCGGACTGTCGGCGCGGGCATATCACCGCGTACTCAAGGTCGGCCGAACGATTGCAGATCTCGCGGGCCTCGACTCAATAGATACGCCGCAGATCAGCGAAGCGATGTCGCTCAGGCGACTTGATCGCGGCCGGATGACGGGAGCAGCGGCGGCGCAGGTCGGAATCCAGTCCAGTGCGTAGGCCGCATGCGCGGCGAGTTACTTCGAGCCCGCCACCATGTATTCGACCGCATTGACAATGGATTGATCCGACAGGTCAGTGCGACCGCCTTTGGGCGGCATGAATCCCGTGTTGCCCTGGAACCCTTCGATCGCATGCTTGTTGAGTGTGGCGGCGCCCTGCGCGATGCGCGGTCCCCATACGGCGCCGTCGCCGAATTTAGGCGCGCCGGCGACGCCGGCGCCATGACATGCGACGCACGCCATCGTGTATACGGCTTCGCCCGCAAGATCCTCGGCGGGAGCAGCGGCAGCTTGTTGAACAGGTGCAAGCGCTGAGTTGTCCTGCCCCGCGACAGCGACCTTAGCGACCGGCTCGATGCGCTCGGCCACGGCAGCCCTCATGGCCGGATCCGACAACACATACTTTTCCTGCGTATTCGCTCCGATGACGCGCGCCAGTACATAGAGCAGTGCCGTGATGCCGATCAGGACGCCGAGAACCAGCATGAAGGTGTCGAAGAATTTTCTATCGTGCGCAGCGCTCACAGCGGCTCCAGTCAGTCGGAAATGAATCGGAAAAGCGGCGCGCAAGTATAGCGGCGTGGGTCGGGCGGAGAAACCGGAGGGGACTCGGGCTGTTGGCCGACCGGCCGACTGGCTCACTGGCGAGAGGAGAGTAGGAACAGCTCTCGTTTCGTTGGACGGATTAAGGAGCGGGTCGCGTGGAATGCGCGCAAAATCCGTTCGAGGCGCAGGTGTTACCGATGTCTCCGGAATAAACCGTTACCCATGTGCCCGGAACGGACACGCTGAAGCTGGCGCGCCCGACAGGGCGAGATCGGATGCCTTTGCATCGACACTTAACGTGTCGATGCGCCGATCGAGCGCAAAATCGCTTGCGATTTGGCCGGCCCAATGGGCGAACCGACGACCCGACGGTCACAGAATGTGAGAATCCTCAAGGGTGCGCGACGTGAAGCCGGCTCGGAGTGGCTGAAGCTGGCGCGCCCGACAGGATTCGAACCTGTGACCCCTGCCTTCGGAGGGCAGTACTCTATCCAGCTGAGCTACGGGCGCGTTGTCTGAAATCTATCACCCCGATTACGTCCATGTAGCGTGGTTCCAGCCCGACCATCCACGGTCGGGCGTTCGCGCGGCGCGACGACGCGTTAAGCGTCCTCGCGAAGACATCCGCGCTCACCCAGCTGAGCTACGGGCGCGTTGTCTGGCTTGTCTTCAACCGCAAAGGCGGGGGCGGCGATCATAGCTGGCCTCGCACCAGAGCCCAACTGCGAGCGCGTCCGTATACTTTCCTTCATGGGCCTTGCTTCCCCAAAAACCACATTTCTCGAATTCTTTGCCGGCAGCGGACTGGTGCGCGAAGGGCTGAAGGGGCTGCTTACGCCGCTCTGGGCCAACGACAACTGCGCTCGCAAGGCGGCGATTTACACGGCGAATCACGGCGACCAGCACTTCCGGCTGGATTCCATCGAGCATGTCGCCGGACGTGATCTTCCTGCAGCCGCAGTCGCGTGGGCGTCATTCCCATGTCAGGATTTGTCGCTCGCCGGCAATGCCGAAGGCATTCGGGCTGCGCGCAGCGGTCTCGTATGGGAATGGCTGCGCATCATTGATGAGATGCCGAACCCGCCGGCGGTGCTGCTCGCCGAGAACGTTCTTGGTCTGATCTCATCGGCGCAGGGTCGGCATTATGGCGTGCTCCATGACGCCCTCAACGCGCGCGGCTATCGCGTCGGAGCCATGCTGATCGATGCGGTGCGTTGGGTGCCGCAATCCCGTCCGCGCGTCTTCGTGCTCGCAATCCGCTGCGATGTCGAAATACCCGCTGCGCTACACACACACGGCCCAACGTGGTTGCACCCTGAGCCCGTGCGCAATGTTGCGAAGCGTGTCGATGACTGGCTCTGGTGGTCAATGCCCGAACCTCCGATGCGTCGACGACGACTCTGCGACGTGGTCGAGTGGGATGCTCAATTCCCGGAACCGCAGGTTGAACGCCGCAACCTCGGGCTGATTTCAGCGCGTCACGCCGCCGTGATTGCAGCCCTGCCCACACAACAGCCGTTTGTCGCGCCCGGCTATCGGCGCACGCGCAATGCGAAGCAGGTGCTCGAGTTGCGCTTCGATGATGTCGCCGGTTGTCTGCGAACGCCGGAGGGCGGCAGCAGTCGACAGCTGTTGGTGATGCGGCGTGATGGCGCGCTTCGCAGTCGACTGCTCACGGTGCGAGAAGCGGCTCGGCTGATGGGAGCGCCGGATTCCTACCAATTGCCCGGCTCGTACAACGACGCGTACAAAGCAATGGGCGATGCAGTCGCAGCGCCGGTTGCGCGCTGGTTGGGACGGCACCTGTTGCGGCCGCTGGCGAAGGCGGCGGCTTCGCGCGAGCACTCTGGTGGCTGACAATCTCGATCGACTGACGCGCAGCCACGCGATGCGCCAGGTCCGTTCGCGAAATACCTCGCCTGAACTTGCGGTGCGACGCCTGCTGCGTGAGCTTGGGTTTGGCGGGTATCGCGTTCATCGCCGCGATCTGCCCGGAAATCCCGATGTCGCATGGATCGGCAAGCGCCGCGCCGTGTTTGTGCACGGGTGCTTCTGGCACGGACATCGTTGTAAGCGCGGCCAGCGCATGCCTGCGACCAATCGGTCGTATTGGTCTGCGAAGATTCTCCGCAATCGAGACCGTGATGTGCGCGCCCGCGCTGCACTTCGCAAGGACGGCTGGAACGTGGTCGTGATCTGGGAGTGCGAACTGCGCAGCAGCGAACGCCTGCAACGGCGTTTACGCGAACGGTTCGGTCGCGGCTGAACTCAAATCATTCATCGCACCGTCGAGTCAGGAGCGTACTCATGCAGGAACATTCACTCGCCGCTCGGACGATCGCGGTTCCCGAATCGCGCGAGTTGGACGTCTTCGCGTCGATGCTGGAGCGTCGCGGCGCGACCGTCGTTCGCTGTCCGCTCGTAACCATCCTCGATGCGCCTGATCCCACGCCTGTGCTCGCGTGGCTGCACTCATTTAATGAGGGCGCGATGGACGATCTGATTCTGCTGACAGGCGAAGGTCTGCGCCGGCTCTTGTCCTGCATCGACAATCACGAGCCGGCGCTGAGATCCGGCTTTCTTTTGCAACTCGCACGCGTGCGCAAAATCACCCGTGGCCCAAAGCCGGCGCGCGCGCTTCGTGAGTTGGGGCTGAAATCGGATATCGCCGCTGAAACCCCGACGACGCAGGGCGTAATCGCGTCACTGCGCGATCTGGTCATTGCCGGGCGCACGGTTGGTGTGCAGCTTTATGGCGTTGAGCCGAATCGTCCGCTGGTTGATTTTCTGTCAGGCGCCGGCGCCGCCGTGAAAACCGTCGCTCCCTATATCTACGCAGATGAGTCTGCGGACGAGGCGGTTCGAGAGTTGCTCGCGCGCATGGCCGATGGTCAGATCGACGTCATCGCGTTCACCAGTACGCCGCAAGTCGAACGCTTGTTTGCAGTCGGCGGCGAAGCGGTGTTCAAAGCAGCGCTTGCGAGAACCGAAGTCGCGGCGATCGGACCCGTAGTCGCAGATGCACTGTCGCGACGCGGTGTGGAAGTGCGGCTCACGCCAAAGGAATCCTTTTTCATGAAGCCGTTGACGAGCGCGATGGCGGAGGCGCTTGGGCCGAAGCCGCAGGGGCAGACGCCCGACAAGCTGCCGTAGCAGCAATTCAGCATCGCACAGCGACACGAACCTACGACGATCAGCCACTCTCGTCACAGCTGCTGTGCTCTTCCTGACGCACATGATTGCAGCCGCACTCAGCGAACGCGCGCGCACAACCTCCGCGCTATCCGGCCAATCCGGATTTCGTGCGGTTCCGATGCGATATCAACTGTGATGCACGATGGCTGCGGTTCTTGATGTTGGAACGCCACGACGCGCTACTTGACCGTCACAGTTATGATCACGTACAACACTTCACCAAGTAAACAGCACGCGTTAATGCTTGTTTTGGCAACGTGAATTGCGGTTGATGCTCCGGGACGCCTGCGCAGCGGAATAAGGACGCAGGCCGGAAGCCGATGGCTTGAATCGGCGTTGTCGTGAAGAAAATACAGCTGCAGTTGGCGCAGCGATCAGGGGAACAGGACATGAAGTGCACTCGCACACCTCGTCCGCAGCAGCGAGAGCGCATGACGCCCGCGCACTCCTCGTCGTCCGTTTCTACGTTGCCGCGCGCGATGCGCTTCGTTCGCAGCGCATCCCCAGGAAAATTTTCCGCTTCGATGAGTACTCAGGCCGGTGATGGGCGATCAATGAAGAGCGCCCAGACCGTGTCCGGTGTTGTGAAAACTGTAGGGAATAAACGTTAGAGCGCCCGATTAAAACCGGGCAAGGGGGTCGAAGTGAGTGTAAAGCGTCTGTTGATAATGTCCGGCGCCTGCGGAGTGCTGGCGACCGCGGTCAGTGCGGCTCTCGCCCAGGACGTCAGCGAGGTCGCGGAAGTCGTCATCGTCACAGGTTCGTATATTCGCGGCACGCCGGAAGATGCGGCGTTGCCGGTCGATGTGATTTCATCGGAAGAATTGGAGAAAATCGGCGCACCCACGACGCTGGAGCTCCTCAAGTCCCTGAACGTTAGCAATGGCGTTCTCGGCGACACCAATCAATTCGATTCACGCGCGCAAGGCTCTGAAGGCGCGGGAACAGTCAATCTGCGCGGACTGGGTGCGGCGCGCACGCTCGTACTCTTGAACGGGCGGCGAATGGTGACCAATCCGTTTACGGGCGCAGTCGATACGAACCTGATACCGATGGCTGCAATTGGCCGCGTCGAGGTTCTCAAGGACGGCGCAGCTGCGACTTACGGTTCGGATGCAATCGGCGGCGTCGTCAACTTCATTACCAAAGATCGGCTGCAAGGGCTGGAGATCGGGGCCGACTACAAATACGTCGACAACTCCGACGGCGATTACACAGCGAATCTCGCGTACGGGTGGCAAGGCGAGCGCGCCAGCGCCTTGATCGCGGGGGGTTATCAGCACCGCTCCGAGCTGCAAATTCTCGATCGGGATTGGTCCTACCCGGCGTTCACAACGAGTCCGGAAGGCGGTTGGTCCGGCGCCGGCAATCCGCCCGGCGTCATTGCCGGAAGTGGGGCGGGCACACGATTCATCGCAGATCCGTCATGCACTCCGCTGGGCGGTGTTGCGACGCAGTCTGCAACGGCATTTCCGCTCTGCAACTGGCAGTACACGATTTTCGACAACCTGACCGAAGAGGAAAATCGTTATCAGGTGTATGGCGAGTTCAATCTCGATATCGGCGAAGCGACGCAATTCCATGTCGAAGCACTGTACGCAAAGACCGAAGTGCCGCACTGGACCACGTCGCCGTCATACGCGGTGCTGCAAGGATCGACGCCTCTGAGCGGGGCCTACCTGGTGCCTGCGAATAACCCCGGATTGCAGGACTTCATAGCGCAAAATCCGACAGTAACTGCGCTCGTTCCCTCGACGCTTCAGGCGCTGGGGTTCCCCGCCCAATTCACCAACGTCAATTCAGCGACACTGATGGGTGGAGGTGTTGCGCTGACATCGCCGGCGTTCCGACCGTATGCACTGGGCGGCAACCCTATGTTCGGCAACGGCGGTACAACGAGCAGCCGGGAATTCGAATCATTTCGTGTGTCCACGGGGTTGAGCGGTGACTTCAGTGAGAATCTCGGCTGGGATCTGGCCGTCACCTACATGGAGGAAGAAGGTGATCGCGAAGGTCGCGACACAGTAGCCAGTCGCCTGCAGCGCGCACTTTTCGGTTTGGGCGGGCCGAACTGCACCACTGCTACACCCGGTGCGAACGGCTGCCTGTTTTACAACCCGTTTGGCAATGCCGTTCAATCAGGAGTCTTCAACGGTGCGCAGAATCCGAATTTCACAGGGGCCGGAGACAACGAGAATCTCGATCTGATCAACTGGATGTTTCCCTCGTCCCGCAATGTCAGCACATCCGATGTCCTGGTCGTGGACGCCGTGCTCGACGGAGAAACCGGCTTCGCGCTCGGCGGCGGCAACGTTGCGTGGGCGATGGGCGCGCAGTACCGCGAGAATGGCCTCAAGACGAGGCTGGACGATCTCAACGACCTTGGCGTTACTCCCTGCGTCGATTCACCGGACGGCGGGCCCGGCACGTGTGTAAACGCCACCGGTCCGTTCGTGTTTCTGGGCGGCGCTTATGAGAACGATCTGAGCGGCGATGTGTACGGTGTGTTCGGCGAACTGAGTCTGCCACTCACCGAGAGTTTCCAGGCGCAACTCGCTGCGCGCTACGAAGACTATGGCGGCAGCATCGGCGCGACGTTCGATCCCAAGTTGTCGCTGCGGTGGCAACTTGCTGATGCGCTCGCGCTGCGCGGATCGGTTGGCACTACATTCCGGGGCCCGCCCATCAATCTGATCGGTGAAGGGAGCGTCACCTCTCTGCAAAACATTGCGGGCACCTTCCGGGCTGTCGACACCTTCGATAATCCGAATCTCGAGCCGGAATCCGCAACCACGTTCAACGTCGGGATGATTCTCAGGGCGGGCGCTTTCAGCGGCTCTCTCGATTACTGGAACTTCGATTTCGACAACCCGATCGTCGTTGAACCGGTAGGCGGCATCGTCGCCTCACTTTTCCCCAATGGAGCGGCGCTGCCGAACAATTGCGGCAACCCTGCGTTCGCGGGCATTCAGAACCGCTTCACGTTCGGCGGCGCAGGCGCCTGCAGCGCCAGCAACATTTCCCGGCTGGAGGTCAACTGGATCAACGGAGCGCCGGTCAAGACATCCGGTCTTGATCTGATCGGACAATATGACTGGGATGGCGTGTTCGGCGGACAAGTGTCGTTCGGAGTCAATGCCACGTACATCCTCGAATATGAGGTTGATGCACAGCAGGTCGAAGGTACGGACGTTGTCGGAGCGTTCGATGCGGTCGGTTTCCTCAACTACCAGACGACGGCGATACCGTTGCCGGAGTGGAAGGGGAACGTCTTCCTCGAATATGCAAACGGTCCGCACAACCTGCGCTGGGTGACCAACTACATCGATGGCTACACCGACCAGCGTTCGTTCGCTGTGAATCCGGCGCTCGGCAAGGAAATCGACGAGTTCATGACTCACGATCTCAACTATCGAGTGGAGCTGCCCTGGGATACGCGATTGGTGGCCGCCATCGACAACGTGTTCGATGAAGAGCCGCCGTTCGTCCGTCTTGAACTTGCTTACGATCCATTCACCGCCAGCGCGCTGGGACGTACGTTCAAGCTCGGTTTGACGAAGCGGTTTGGCGGCGCAGATTGATCGAGACGCAATAACAACGTCAGGGGGATGTTGACCTTCAGGGGCGGCGCAAGCCGCCCCTTTTTTCTGCTGCAGATTTTCTCTGTCTGATGTGCGCCTTCGTTCTAGTAAGGCAAAAGATGAAGGTAGAACTGTTGCGTCGACGGCTCCACGGATCTTGTCAATCTTTGACGCAATTTCCCGCTCGAACATCCGAAAGCGCGGGTTGAAGTCATTGTCGCGATAAATCTAATCGCCTAACCTCGGCGCCGACTGTTACACCGCTGGGTGATCCCGCCATCGGCGGTTCAGCTGAGCACTCGTTCGCACGGCCACATAGCACGTGACGCCTGCAACGATATTCTGAATTATGGAATTGCATTGCGTTTTGAAGATACCCCGGCGTGTCGCCGGCTCAGGGGGATTGAAGAATGAGTCCATTGTTGAAATCCAGTGTTCACGCCGTGTTGTTTGGCGCCGCAGTCGCGACGGGCGTGGCGATGGCCGCGCCGCAGGGTGCAGACACCTCCGAAATCGCAGAAATCGTCATAGTCACCGGTTCGTACATTCGCGGTACGGCTGAGGACGCAGCGCTGCCAGTTGAGGTGATCAGCGCCGAAGAGCTTGAAAAACAGGGCGCGCCGTCGGCCATCGAAATGCTGAAATCCACCAC
>JBOHZJ010000165.1:0-8524 GCA_050738395.1 Steroidobacter sp. | reverse complement strand
CGGAAGTGAAGAAAGAGCAAGCCAAGCCCAAAGTCGACAAGGGCGACACCACCTGGATGATGGTCGCCACGGTGCTGGTCATCCTGATGACGATTCCCGGGCTCGCGCTTTTCTACGGCGGGCTTGTGCGCAGCAAGAACATGCTTTCCGTGTTGATGCAGGTGCTGGTGACGTTTTCGTTGATCGTCGTGCTGTGGTGCGTCTATGGATACAGCCTCGCATTCACCGAGGGGAACGCGTTTTTTGGCGGCTTCGATCGCGTGCTGCTGAACGGCGTCTGGGACAACGTCGCAGGCACATTCTCGAACGCCGCAACGTTCAGTCGCGGCGTGTACATCCCCGAAATCGTGTTTGCGGCCTTTCAGGCGACGTTCGCGGGCATCACCTGCTGCCTCATCGTCGGCGCGTTCGCCGAGCGTATGAAGTTCTCGGCTGTATTGCTGTTCATGACCCTGTGGTTCACGTTCAGCTACGCGCCAATGGCTCATATGGTCTGGTTCTGGATGGGCCCCGATGCGTACGTCGGCGCGGATGGCGCTGCGATGACGCAGAAGGCCGGGTTGCTCTGGCAGTGGGGCGCGCTTGATTTCGCGGGCGGCACGGTCGTGCACATCAATGCCGCCGTCGCAGGACTCGTCGGCGCATATATGGTGGGCAAGCGCATCGGCTTCGGCCGCGAATCATTCACGCCGCATTCGCTCACGCAGACCATGGTCGGCGCGTCGCTGTTGTGGGTCGGCTGGTTCGGGTTTAACGCGGGCTCGGCGCTCGAAGCCAACGGCTACGCGGCGCTTGCGTTCATCAACACGCTCGTCGCAACCGCCGGTGCGGTGCTCTCGTGGTCGCTCGGTGAGACGCTCCGCCGCGGCAGGGCTTCAATGCTCGGCGCGGCCTCCGGCGCGGTCGCTGGTCTGGTGGCGATCACTCCGGCGGCAGGCAACGTCGGCATTGCGGGCGCGCTCATCATCGGCCTGATCGCCGGCATCGCGTGTCTGTGGGGCGTCAGTGGTCTGAAGAAGGTGCTCGGCGCCGATGACTCCCTGGATGTGTTCGGCGTGCACGGCGTCGGCGGCATCGTCGGTGCGTTGCTGACCGGCGTATTCAATTCGCCGAATCTTGGCGGCCCGAGCGCCATGGCGGACTGGACGACGCTCAGCATGGTTGCGCCGGACGCGTACTCGATTGCGGGTCAGCTATGGATCCAGACCAAGGCCGTGCTGCTCACGATCGTATGGTCCGGCGTCGTCGCGGCGGCGGCCTACAAAATCGTGGACCTGGTTATCGGCCTGCGCGTGTCGGAAGAAGACGAGCGCGAAGGTCTGGATACCACGGCGCACGGCGAACGCGCTTACAACCTCTGACCGCGCGCGCCGGCGCGCCGGTCGCACGAATTCAACGGGCGCTTCGGCGCCCGTTTTTTGGTCCGCAAAGCGTGACCCAGTGCGCATTCCACAGCACTCCCGGGGACTGTCTTAATCACGGGCGCAGACGTGCCTGATACACTCCGGTTGATATCGCGAAGTACTGCCCGCATGCACGCAAGTCGCTGGACCTTCTGAAGAACTCATCATCGGGGCTTCAGAGCAGAACGTGACGCACCGCGAGGCGCCCTGCCCGAGCGAGATGGAGAAGACCATGCTGCGATCCCTGGTTCTCGTGCCGCTGACAGCCCTGGTGCTGACCTCGTCCGCAATGGCCGACGTGTACAAGTACAAAGACGATCACGGCAACGTGCTCTATACCGACAAGCCAAGCACGCTGCCCGCCGAGCGTCTCAACGTGCAATCGCAGAAGACCGATGTGGTAGCGATGCAGGCGCGTCAGGAAGCGGAGCAGAAGCGCATGCAGGACGGCGCCACCAGCCGCGATCAGACTGCCGCGCAGCGCAGCGAACAGCAGCAGGCGACGCAGCTCTCCGCCAAGGACAAGACCGAACGCTGCGTAAAGGCGCGCGAGCGGTACGACACCTACATGAACTCGCAGAAGCTCTATGAGCAGCAAGCCGACGGCGAGCGTCGGTATCTCAGCGCCGAAGAGCTGGACGTCGCACGCGCTTCTGCAAAAGCATCGATGGATGTGATGTGTCAGTGAACCTGCGCGTCGGCTTCATCGGCCTGGGTGCGATGGGCCTGGGGATGGCGCGCAATCTGCACAAACGCGACCTCCTGAGCGCCGTCTGGAATCGCACGTCCGCCAAGGCGGAAGCAATCGCACAGGAAACGGGCTGTCGCCGCGTCGAGCAGCCGGTCGATCTCGCCCCGCTCGTCGATGTCATCGTAATCTGCGTGTCCGCCGATGCAGACGTGTTGTCGGTGGTCGACAGCCTGCTGCCGGCCATCCGGCCCGACACCATCGTGATCGATTGCTCCACCATCAGCGCGGATGCCGCGCGCTCCGCCGCGCACCGTCTGCGTGAACGCGGCGCGTACTTTCTCGATGCGCCCGTCAGCGGCGGAGTCGAAGGCGCCCGCGACGCCACGCTTGCGATCATGGTCGGCGGCGATGCGCAGGCTTTCGAAGATGCACAACCGATCCTGCAGGCCATGGGCCGCACGATCACGCATTTTGGGGCGAGCGGCTCCGGTCAGGCCGCGAAGGCGACGAACCAGATCATGTGCGCCGGCGTCATCCAGGCGGTCGCGGAAGCCATGGCGTTTGCAAAGTCGGAAGAACTTCCCCTCGATCGTCTGATCGAGACCCTGGGCAAGGGCGCCGGCTCGAGCTGGTACTTCGTCAATCGCGCGCCAAACATTGTGCGCGACAGTTATCCCGCCGGCTTCCGCGTTCGGCTGCACGAGAAGGATCTGAAGATCTGCCGCGAGATGGCGGCGCGTCACGGCGTGCAGTTGCCACTGATCGAAATGACGCTCGTGCACTATCGACGCCTGATCGAACAGGGTCACGGCGATGAAGACATCTCCACGTTGTTCCGCCTGAAGGACGCGTTGTTCGCCATCGCGCGCGATTCAAAACGCCCCGTGGATGTGAGCCCTGACACGGGCCTTAACTGACGCTGCACACCGATGGCCGCGTCTGCTTCCGATGCCCACGGTTCAACGCCCACGTTCTTTCTGCCTGATTTCTGCGCTTCGCGCGCGGTGCTTGCGGTCGTTCTGATCGTCGAACTCGTCGCGATTATTTTCGCTATCGCCCGCCAGGCGTTGCACAGCAACTTCTGGATCGATCTTGCAACCTGCTCTCTCTTTCTCTTGTGGCTGGGCCTCGCCTGCGCCGCGGTCCTGTGCCGGGCGCGTCCGTGGCTGCAGCGACAGCCGGCGGCGCGCGCGGCGCAGCTTGCAATCGCCATGTTGGTTGCAACCGTTGGCGTCGTGTCTGAACTGGTCTTTCAGGTCGGGCGCCTGTGGGGCGACGGCATGACTGAGCCGGACGGACTCTTTCCGCGGGATCATGCGGGCTTTCTGCTGCGCAATCTCGCGGTCGGCTTTATCGTCAGCGCGCTCGCACTGCGCTACTTCTACGTGAGCGCTGAATGGAAGCGCAGCATCGAGATGGAGGCGCTCGCACGCATTCGCGCGCTGCAGGCGCGCATTCGTCCTCATTTCCTCTTCAACAGCATGAACACCATTGCGGCGCTCACGCGGTCGAGTCCGGAGCGCGCGGAGCAGGCGGTTGAAGATCTGGCTGATCTGTTTCGCGCAAGCCTCAACGACGCGAACGTTCGCATCTCGCTGGAGGCAGAGTTCGACATCGCGCGCACGCACCAGCGCATCGAACAGCTGCGTCTGGGCGAGCGGCTGAAGGTTCAGTGGGACATCGATGAGCTGCCGCAGGACGCGCAAGTGCCCAGCCTGATCGTGCAGCCGCTGCTGGAAAATGCGGTGCATCACGGCATCGAGATGTTGGCGCAAGGCGGGACCGTGTCGATCGTGGGTCGCCGGGCCGGAAACACGCTGCAGATCGAAGTGCGCAATCCGATTCCCGCGCAGGCCGGCTATAGCGAGCGCGAAGGCAATCGCATGGCGCTCGAGAATATCCGGCAGCGCCTCGAGCTCGCCTGGCCCGGCCGGGCGCGCATCGAAACGGAGCAGACGAACGGGGAATTCTGTACACGGCTGATCTTCCCAGCGGAAGAAGCGGCTCGCGGTTAGCTCGGAAAAAAGCGGTTGGCGGTTGGCGGCTGGCGGTTAGTCAGAGAGGATGGCAGTCCGGCATACTCAGGACCGACCGCAAGCTGAGCCTCGAGTTCTGCTTCTGAACTAACCGCCAACCGCTAACCGCCAACCGCTTTCTTATGAAACTCCTGATCGTTGACGACGAGCCGCCGGCTCGCGACCGGCTGCGGCGTCTGCTTGCTGAACTCGATGATTGTGAAGTCGTCGCCGAGGCGGGCAATGGCGAAGAGGCGCTGGCCTATTGCGGTGAATTGCAGCCTGACGTGGTGCTGCTCGATGTGCGGATGCCGGGACTCACGGGAATTCAGGTCGCACGGCATATCGACACGCTCGAGGACCCACCGGCCGTGATCTTCACCACAGCCTACGACCAGTACGCGGTGGAAGCCTTCGAGACCGAAGCGGTGGGCTATCTGCTGAAGCCGGTCCGCAAGGAAAAGCTCGCGCACGCACTGCGTCACGCAGCGCGCATTTCACCGAGTCGTCTGGTCAAGGTCGCCGAATCAGCGCGGATCGAGCACCGACGCGAACAGATCTGCGCGCGTCTCGGTGAACAGCTGCGCCTCATTCCGATCGCAGATATCTACTACTTCCTTGCCGATCAGAAGTACGTGACGGTGAAGCACAAGGGCGGCGAGAGTCTCATCGACGAATCGCTCAAAGGGCTCACGGAAGAATTCGCGCCGGATTTCGTGCGCATACATCGCAATGCACTGGTCGCCGAGAAGCAGATTTCCGCGGTAGAGCGCAACGACGCCGGCCAATACATCGTGCGCGTGCGCGACTGCGGCACGGTGCTCGAAGTCAGCCGTCGACACGCAAGCGAGCTACTGCGTCGAATTCGCGGCGAGCGCTAGGAGGGATGGAGTAACCACAAAGAACGCAAAGATCACCAAGACAATACAGTTCGGATGCCAGAGCGGAGTCTGAGTACTCCCCGGCCCGCCTCTTCGATCATTCCATCGAATCTATGTGCTCTTTGTGATCTTTGCGGTTACTCGATGTTCTGAACGGGGTCTTTGGTCGCGCCCTTCATTGTGTGTCAGGCGCATCGCACTGCGTGCGGTCGTGACCAACAACGCACTGTGCGACGCCCAGCGCAGCAGCCGACGCGGGCCAATCATTGCAAGCACAGCGACCCCGCCGGCTATCACGATCGGATTGCGCGCCAGTCCGCGCATGATGTTGACGGCCTGATCCACTGCGCCCAGCCGCTGTTTGATCTCAGCCGCGGTCCCGGCGAGCTGGCGACGCTCAAGTGCAGCGCGCAGCGTCAGTTCGTTGTGCCGCGCCTGGAGTTGATCAAAGCGTTCGCTCACAGGCGCGCCCGCAACTGATCGCGGTCTTTCGCCAACTCCGCGAGGGTATCGTCCAGCAGCGGCTGCTTGCCGCGCATTTTCTTGTGCAACATCAGCGCTGCGGCGACCGCGATCGCCAGGAACACGGCGATCATCGCGACCGAAGCCGCGCCGCGGTGTGTGTCCCAGAACACGAAAATGATCGCCAGCGCGCCAAGGAACAGCGCGATCATCGCCGCAAACGCCGCAATGAACGCCCACAACAGGATTGCGCCGACCTGACGAACCTCCTCCTGCAGCTCGGTCGTCAGCAACTCCAGCCGCGTGTGCGTGATCGCAACGAAGGTCCCTGCGAAATTGTGAAGCGACTGCAGTAGCCCGGCCGCCGGCCCGCTCAGGTCGCTTGCATCGTGATCGCGCTGCATAGGCTCAGCGGCGGCTGAGCAGCAAGCCGAGCAGGAGCCCGACGCCGGCCGCGACGCCTACTGACTGCCATGGATTCTCGCGCACGTACTCCTCCGTGGCTTCGGCCATTTCGCGCGCGTGGCGAAGCGCCTCATCTTCGACCTGGCTGAGCCGGGCCTGCGCCTGCCGCAAAGACTGTTCGGCGCGCACCCGTACCTCCTGAATTCGATCACCGGTCTGCGTCGAGGTCGCCTTCAGCAGCGCCTCGGCGTCATTCACGACGGTTTTCAGATCGGAGACCAGTTGATCAGTCGTCACTTGAGTGTTCATACGCTTCCTTCCTCGTACTCGCTTCCTGCGGATGTTAGCCCTGCATTCTCATCGCCATCAATAAACATCCGGCGCGGCCATCGGGTTCGATGCGATGTGAAGCTCAGCGCGCCCGAGCGGGTGCTAGCATTGTGCTCGTCCGCGGATCCGGAGTCGTTTCATGAGTTCCCCGCCACGCGCCGTACCGGTGCGCGATCGGTTTTACGCACGTTCTTTTGCGCTGGTGACCACGCTGGTGCTTGGCTATGCGCTTCTGAAAATCGTGCAGCCGTTCCTCGGACCGCTGCTGTGGGCGCTATTTCTCGCGTTCCTGCTGTTTCCCCTGCATGTGCGGCTGACAGCGCGGCTCAAGCAACGCCCGCAGATTTCGGCGTTGTTATTGACGATCCTGACGCTGGTTGTGGTGCTCGGTCCGTTGACGGCGTTGAGCGCCGCATTCGCCGCGCAGGTGGGCGATCTGCTGCAGTACGCACAATCCACAGTCACCGACCAGACGAGGACGAACGCGTTCAATCTGACCAATGTTCCCTGGGTGCGGGACACCCTCGGCTGGCTCGACAGTACGTTCGACATCAATCTGGCTCAGGTGCGCGGCTGGATCAGCGAAGGCTCACGCACGGTGCTGCAGTCGCTCGCGTCCATCGGGGGGAGGGTATTTCTCGGCGCCGTGGGCACTGTCGTGGGATTCGTGCTGATGGTCTTCATGCTGTTCTTCTTCATCCGCGATGGCGAAGAAATGGTGCGGAACGCACGCGAATTGATTCCGATGTCCAGCGCGTACAAAGCCAAGCTGTTCGATCATCTGGCGGGCGTCACACGTGCGATGGTGTACGGCACCGGCCTCACGGCATTGATTCAGGGCGTGCTCGTCGGTATTGCATTTCTGATCGTCGGACTGGCGTCGCCGCTGGTGTTCGGCGTCATCGCAGCGCTCGCCGCCTTGTTGCCCTTCGGCGGCACGGCGCTCGTCTGGATTCCGGCCGCCATCGTTCTGGGAGCGCAGGGTCGCTGGGGCGCCATGATTTTTCTCCTGATCTGGGGCGGCCTGCTCGTGTCGCTCGTCGATAACGTAGTGCGGCCAATGCTGGTGTCGGGACGCGCAGCCGTGGGTACGCTTACGGTGTTCATCGGTGTGCTGGGCGGCATCGCCGCATTCGGCGCCATCGGGCTGTTTCTCGGTCCCGTGGTGCTTGCGCTCATCATTGCGCTCATCCGCTTCATGCTCGAAATCCGGCGCGCCGAAGCGGCTGGGCTGAATCCTCCATGACAGATTCCCACACGCTGCGTATCGCGACTCGCCAAAGTCGTCTCGCCCTGTGGCAGGCCGAACACGCCGCCGCGCGCCTGCGTGAAGCGCATCCCGATCTTGCGGTCACACTCGTCCCGATGACGACGCAGGGCGATCGAGTTCTCGATCGCACCCTGGCGGAGATCGGCGGGAAGGGTCTCTTCATCAAGGAACTGGAACTCGCGATCATCGAAGGCCGCGCCGACATCGCAGTGCATTCAATGAAGGATGTGCCGAGTGAATTGCCGCCGGGCATGGCGCTCGCCTCGATGCTGCCGCGAGCCGATCCACGCGACGCCTTCGTGTCGCTTCGTCATGCAAATTTCGCGGCGTTGCCGCAAGGTGCGCGCGTCGGCACCTCGAGCCTGCGGCGTCAGAGTCAGCTCAAGTACGCCCGGCCCGACCTCGAAATCGTCCCGTTGCGGGGCAATGTCGACACGCGGTTGCGCAAGCTCGAAGAAGGCCAGTACGACGCGATTATTCTCGCCGCCGCCGGTCTCATTCGCCTGGGCCTCGAACGGCGCATTACGCACTTCTTCGATATCGATCAGTCCGTGCCTGCCGTAGGACAGGGCGTCATCGGCATCGAATGCCGGGACGATGACGAGCGCAGTCTGGCTCTGGTGCGCGCACTCAATGACGCCGCCGCATGGCAGTGCTGCGAAGCAGAGCGCGCATTCGCTCATCGCTTGCAGGGCGGCTGTCAGTCGCCGATCGCGGGTTTTGCCGAGATCGCAGGGGCAGAACTGCGTCTGCGCGGCGTGATCGCATCGCCCGATGGGCGCGATCTGTATCGCGGCTCGAACGCCGGCCCGGTTTCCGCCGCTGCCTCTGTCGGCGCGGCGCTGGCTGATCGCCTGCTCGATGCGGGCGCCAGGCAACTGCTCGATTCTTTGGGGCGCGCTGCGCCGTGATTCCGAGGATCGTACCGCCGCTCACTGGCCTGACCGTGCTGGTCACGCGGCCCGCCGCGCAATGCGCGGTTCTGTGTGGAGAGATCGAACGGCGCGGCGGCGTCGCGCTGGCCTTTCCTGCAATCGAGATCGAACCTCTCACTGCGCCGGGCGCCG
>JBOHZJ010000164.1:0-17983 GCA_050738395.1 Steroidobacter sp. | reverse complement strand
GGAGAACTTCACCTTGACGTCATCAAAGCCGAAGTCGCGGTAGATCGCCATGAGCAGCTCGATGCCGCGAACTGTTTCTTCCGTGATCTGATCTTCCGTAATGAAGACGTGCGCATCATCCTGGGTGAACGCCCGCACACGCAGAAGCCCGTGCAGCGCGCCGGACGGCTCGTACCGGTGCACCTTGCCGAACTCAGCAAAGCGCAGCGGCAGCTCGCGATAACTGTGAATGCCCTGCTTGAATATCTGGATATGGCCGGGGCAGTTCATGGGCTTGATCGCGTAGAGGCGCTCGTCCGGCGTGCGCGTAACGAACATGTTCTCGCCGAACTGCGCCATATGCCCGGACTGCCGCCACAGTTCGGCGTCCATGATTTCGGGTGCGTTCACTTCCTGATAGCCGGCGGCGTTCTGCTTCTCACGCATATACGCGATAAGCGTCTGGAACACGGTCCAGCCTTTCGGATGCCAGAACACCGCACCCGGCGCCTCTTCCTGAAAATGGAACAGATCCAGTTCCCTGCCGATCTTGCGGTGATCGCGTTTCTCGGCCTCTTCGAGCCGTGTGAGATACGCCTTCAGCGCTTTGTCATCCGGCCAGGCAGTGCCATAGATGCGCTGGAGCATCTCGTTGCGTGAGTCGCCGCGCCAATAGGCGCCGGCGATCTTCATCAGCTTGAAGGCGCGCAGCTTGCCCGTGCTCGGCACATGTGGGCCGCGGCACAGGTCGACCCAGTCGGACTGACCGTAGAGACTGATCTCCTGGTCTGCGGGGATGCTGGCGATGATCTCAGCTTTGTAGATCTCGCCCTGCTCGCGAAAGAACGTCACCGCTTCGTCGCGGCTCAAGACACGACGCGAGACTCTATGGTCGGCCTTCGACAGCTCGCGCATCCGCTCTTCGATCGCCGTCAGATCTTCCGGCGTGAACGGACGCTTGTAGGCGAAATCGTAGAAGAACCCGTCCTCGATGACCGGGCCAATCGTGACCTGCGCGTCCGGATATAACTGCTTGACGGCCTGCGCCAGCAGATGCGCGGTCGAATGCCGGATGACCTCGAGGCCTTCGGGATCGCGGTCAGTGACGATCGCAAGCTTCACGTCGCGATCGATCAGATAGGAGGTGTCGACCAGCTGCCCGTCGATCCTGCCCGCTAACGCCGCCTTGGCAAGACCCGCTCCGATATCCGCGGCGACCTTCTCGACCGTAACGGCTTCGGAGTAGTTGCGCTGGCTGCCGTCGGGCAGAGTGATTACGGGCATGGAAAAAATGGGCTCAAGGGCTACGGGCTCTGGGGCTATGGCGAGAAGCGACGCCTGGCGTCGCCACTATCCGCTAGTCACCAGTCATTATTCACTTCGTAAGGTGGTGGGCGCGACAGGGATCGAACCTGTGACCCCTACCATGTCAAGGTAGTGCTCTACCGCTGAGCTACGCGCCCGAAAAAGGCGGGCAAGGATAGCGGCGAGGCGCAGGAGTGGCAAGGATGGAGAAGCGGCCAGCGGCCCGCAAATGCAGGAAGGTCGCAGAGCGCTGCGCGTGCGCACCTCACCCGGGCTGCGCACGAGTCTCCCCCACTGAGAGGTGAAGAGTTCCCCACACCCGCGCTATGCGCGACCTCTCCCCACTGGAGAGGTCGAAGAGTTCCCTCACCCGCGCTATGCGCGACATGTCTTTCAAGAAGAAGCACAGAAGCATGCCCCCTCTCCCTTGGGGAGAGGGCCGGGGTGAGGGGAAGAGCGCGAACGCGCGCTCTTCCCAGCCGCACTGCGTTATGGCCTGTCCTATCCCGCTCTGCTCATCGGCAACCCGAGCTCGACGTTCCGCAGCTTCTGAACCTCGTCTCGTATTCTGGCCGCCTCCTCGAATTCCAGATTGCGCGCGTGCTTGAACATTTCCTGCTCGAGCTTCTTGATTCGTTTGATTGCCTGCTCGGGCGTCAGCTTCGAGTAGTCCGTCCCCGCCTCCGCCACTTTGCGCATCACCCCGCCGGCGTCTGAGTACGCGCCTTCCATGATGTCGGCGACGGCCTTCTGGATGCCGCGGGGCGTAATGCCGTGCTGTTCGTTGAATTCGACCTGCTTCGTGCGGCGGCGATCCGTTTCCTCCAACGCCCGCTGGATCGAGCCAGTGATCCGATCGGCATACAGAATCGCACGACCGTTCAGATGACGCGCTGCACGACCGATGGTCTGGATGAGCGAGTTCTCCGAGCGCAGAAAACCCTCCTTATCCGCATCGAGAATCGCCACGAGCGACACCTCGGGCATATCCAATCCTTCTCGCAGCAGATTGATGCCGACCAGCACGTCGAACTTGCCCAGGCGCAGATCCCGGATGATCTCCATGCGCTCAACTGTGTCGATGTCCGAATGCAGATAGCGCACCTTGACGCCATGCTCATCGAGATACTCGGTCAGATCCTCCGCCATCCTTTTCGTGAGCGTTGTAATCAGAACGCGCTCACCATGCTCGACACAGTGTTTGATTTCAGAGAGTACGTCGTCGACCTGGGTGCGCACCGGGCGAATCTCCACCCTGGGATCGATGAGACCAGTGGGCCTCACCAATTGCTCCACAACCTGGCCGGAGCGCTGCAGCTCATATTTCCCGGGCGTCGCGGACACAAAGATCATCTGCGGCGCCAGACCTTCCCATTCATCGAAACGCAGCGGACGATTGTCGAGCGCCGACGGCAGACGAAAACCATATTCGACCAGGGTCTCCTTTCTCGAGCGATCGCCCTTGTACATCGCGCCGAGCTGCGGGATCGTCTGGTGGCTTTCATCCACGACCAGCATCGCGTTCGCCGGCAGATAATCGAACAGACAGGGCGGCGGTTCGCCCGGCGCGCGTCCCGACAGAAAACGCGAGTAGTTCTCGATGCCGTTGCAGTAACCGACCTCGCGAATCATTTCTATGTCGAAGCGCGTGCGCTGCTCGAGACGCTGAGCTTCCAGAAGCTTGCCGGCGTTCTTGAGATCAGTGAGCCGCAGATGCAGTTCGTCGCGAATCTCATCGACCGCGTTGATCAGTTTCTCGCGCGGCGTCACGTAGTGCGTCGACGGAAACACCGTGAAGCGCGGGACCTTGCGGCGGATCTCGCCCGTGAGTGGATCGAACAGCAGCAACGACTCGATTTCATCATCGAACAGTTCGACGCGCAGCGCCTCGCGCTCGGACTCTGCCGGAAAGATGTCGATGACGTCGCCGCGCACGCGATACGTACCCTGAGTCAGGTCCAGCTCATTGCGCGTGTACTGCATGTCTGTCAGACGCCGCAGGATCTTGCGTTGATCCATGCGATCGCCGCGCGACAGATGCAACACCATCGACAGATACGACTGCGGGTCGCCCAGACCGTAGATCGCAGACACGGTCGCCACGATGATCGCGTCGGGACGCTCGAGCAGCGCCTTGGTCGCCGAGAGCCGCATCTGTTCGATGTGCTCGTTGACCGAGGAATCCTTCTCTATATAGGTGTCGGACGATGGCACATACGCTTCGGGCTGGTAGTAGTCGTAGTAAGAAACGAAGTACTCGACGGCGTTGTCCGGAAAGAACTCCTTGAACTCACCGTACAGCTGCCCGGCAAGCGTCTTGTTATGCGCGAGCACGAGCGTCGGTCGCTGCACCGCCTGGACCACATTCGCGATCGTGAAGGTCTTTCCGGAGCCCGTGACGCCGAGCAACGTTTGATGCGCGAGTCCGGACTGCAGCCCATCGATGAGTTTCGCAATCGCTTCGGGCTGATCGCCTGCGGGTTGGTAGTCGCCCTTCAGTTCGAAACGGGCGTCAACGCGAGTCGTGTCGTTCATACAGGAGCAGCAGGGCGATGGGCTATGGGTCAGAGAAGATGCGAACAGCGAGCGGAAGTTTCGCCGGCCTTCCAGCCGACGGCCAGATTTGGGTCATTAAGGCGTGGAGATAGGGAAGCGAATGGCCATAGAATGAGGCGTCAAATTCTTCGCTTCGGTGCGCCGTGAGTCTAGCAGTTTCAAAACGTGTCCAGCGCGTCAAGCCCTCCCCGACGGTCGCCCTCACCGGCCGCGTCGCGCAGCTCAAGGCCGAAGGAAAAGACATCATCGGCCTTGGTACGGGCGAGCCGGATTTCGACACTCCAACGCATATCGCCGACGCCGGCATCGACGCTATTCGCAAGGGTTTCACGCGTTACACGCCGGTCGAGGGCAACGCCGATCTGAAAGACGCAATCATTGCGAAGTTCAAACGCGAGAACTCGCTGGACTACAAACGTAGTCAGATTCTGGTATCGACCGGCGCCAAGCAGACCATCTTCAATCTCATCCTCGCGCTGCTCGATGCGGGCGATGAAGCAGTGATTCCGGCGCCCTACTGGGTTTCCTACCCTGACATGGTGATGCTCGCCGATGGCGTGCCGGTCACTGCGTATGCGGGTCCGGAACAGGGATACAAGATCACACCAGCGCAACTCGAAGCGGCGATCACGCCAAGAACGCGTCTGTTCATCCTCAATAGTCCGAGCAACCCGACTGGCGCGGCCTACTCGCGCGCCGAATTACGCGCGTTGGGTGAAGTGCTGATGCGTCATCCGGACGTCGTCATCTGCACGGACGACATGTACGAGCACATCTATTGGGCGGACGAGCCCTTTGTCAGTCTCGCGTGTGTGTGTCCGGAACTGTATGACCGCACGGTGACCACCAACGGCGTCTCCAAGGCGTATGCGATGACCGGATGGCGTATTGGCTACTGCGGCGGTCCGACGGAACTCGTCACCGCGATGGCGACCATCCAGGGGCAGAGCACCTCGAATCCCTCGTCGATCGCACAGAAGGCGTCAGTCGCGGCGCTCAATGAGGATCAGGCGTGCGTGCGCGAGATGAACAAACAGTTCCGACAGCGTCATGACTTCATCGTCGAGGGGCTGAACAAACTCCCCGGCGTTTCCTGCCTCAAGGGTGCGGGCACGTTCTACGCATTCGCGAACGTGGAAGGCGCGATGAAGATTGTCGGGGCGAGGGACGACAACGCGTTCGCGGAATACCTTCTCATACACGGCGGCGTCGCTGTCGTTCCGGGCAGCGGATTCGGCGCGCCCGGGCACATGCGTCTGTCCTTCGCCAGCAGCATGCAGACGCTCGAGGAGGCGCTACGCCGCATGGAAAAGACCCTCCGCGCGGCGCAGGCCGCTTGAGCTTGTCTCGCCAAGTGATTCTTTCCTGTCCCGAGGACATGTGCACGCAGGGCGCCGAACTGACGCAAGCTTAAGGAAATGTCTGCCGGGCGCTCCGGGTTCTTGCTGGCGGTAAGGCCGCCAGCCTCGGCGTAAGGTCCGCGCCATGCAATTGCACGCGACGCGCGAGTCTCGACTCCGTCCCAGATCTGCTCATCGCCGCCCGTCCGACTATGCCTTGCAGGTCTGGACGCTGGTCGCACGCCGTGGCATGACGCCATCCACCGCCGCGCGCTGCCTCGAAACCAGCACATGGCGCGTCGAACGGATTGTCGTCGGAGTCAGCCGACGGAACGCAACCCGCTGGTAGCCGCAACTCCGTCCGGGTTCCTTGACGCCCCGCGCGTCATTACGCAGAATCCGCCGCCTTCGAATTCCAGCTATCTCGTTCCCCGGTAGCTCAGTGGTAGAGCGACGGACTGTTAATCCGTTGGTCGGCGGTTCGAATCCGTCCCGGGGAGCCAATTCTTCTCATCTGCGGCCTGCGTGGTCTGGATTGCGGCGACATCCCGGGTGCTCTGGGAGTGTTCGTTGTTGGGTGCGGGGCCGGCATTTTCGTCAACCGGCGCCAGACTCTCTATCGCCGAGGCTCCTGCGAAGCTCTGTTGACCAACGCCAAGCAACTGATTCGCTTCGGCGGGCGCCGACTTTTGTAATGCTTCGATGCGGCGCGCCAGCGTCGCCGCCAACCGCGCACGGATCTCGCCGAACTGAACTCCCTCAGCTTCTCGAATTTCCCGCAGTCGACTCTGGATGATTTCAGCGGACAGATTCGGGCCCTCCTCCAGCATCTGTTCCAGCTGCGCGACCTGCTGCATCTGTTCGCGTCGGGTTGCGAACATCGGGAAGTCTGGCCCTTGCTCGTGCGCACGATTGAGCAGCGCGATCGCGGCCGAATAATTGCCGTCCACAAAAGCTCGTTCGCCGAGTCGGAGATACGCCTGGCCGATGGCGCGCGGACCGTCGTGAAGGAGGAATTCATCGTCGGGCGGCAAGCGGGCCTGCAACTCGCGCAGCACGGCGAGTGCGTCGGGCGGTTCATCCATTCGGGCGAACGCTGTCAGGCGCTGCTTCAATTGTTCAACCGAGAATTCGAGCGACGCCGCCGTCGCCTGCGTGGGCGTTTGTTCGGCGGTGATCTGCGCCTGCGATGAATGCGTCTCGTCCGCAGCCGATGGAACACTGATCGTCATTGGTGCGGAAACAGAGGCAACGTCGTGGTCCGACGGTGCAATGCCCAGCTGATCCGTGATCGGGCGCGGCGTCGTCGCGCCTGCATCAGTCGTCAGATCTGGTTGTGGCGCAGTTGCGGCCGCGCTTGTCGATGGCAGTGCCGCTGGCGATGCCGGCCGCGGTGCGTCCGGGATTGCTTGCGCAGTTGCTTCAGCCTCATTCCATGAAGTGAGTCGCGACCAGAGCGCGGCCGTATCGATGCTTTGTACCGCCGGCAAGTAATTCCATGCGCCAACCCCGGCTGCAGCAATGCCAGCCGCGATCAGGCTCGACACCAACCCAGCGCGGGCTTTCGGAGCCAGCTCATCCAGAAAAGCCTCGACAGACGGCGTGCGTTCATCGCGCGAGAACGCCAGACCGCGCGACAACGCACGCCAGTTCGCTCGACTCAGGCCTTCGATGGGAACGGGTTTGAGTCCGCGTCGTTCAGCGAGCAAAGCCGACATGTAGCCGAAGGGGTGCCTGCCCGAGAGCAATTCGTAAGTCACGCAAGCCAGCGCAAACACGTCATCACTTGGGTGGGCCTGCTCGCCAATGAGCATCTCGTAACTTGCGTACGCCGGCGTCACCGCGCCGAGCCCACTCACATCGAACTGGGTCGTTTCGGCGCCGGGGTGTGAGGGACGAACGATTGCCCGGGCGATCCCGAAGTCCAGGACTTTGATTGCGCCGTCTTGCGTACGGATCGCATTCGCGGGCTTGAAATCCGAATGAACTACACCCTTGTGGTGCGCATATGCCAGCGCCGCACCTACGCTTCGTACGATGCGCAACGTCTCTGTGCGCGGCAGACCCCGGCCGGCCCTGTTCTGTATCAGTTCCTGCAGCGATTGACCTTCGAGCAATTCCATGACGAGGAATACGACGGCGCCGTCGCGATCGAAGTCGAATACGCTCACCACGTTGGGGTGGGCGAGCGACTGTGATTTCTTTGCCTCGCGCTGCAGCGCCTTGAAGGATTCAGGATGACGCCGGAAATCCTCATTCAGCACTTTCACCGCCACGAACGGATAGCGATCCTGGGCTTCTTCCTTGCGGATGTCCCTGGCCTTGTAGACCGTTCCCATCCCTCCGCGCCCAATGATCTCCTCGAGTACGAAGCGGTCCTTGAGAACATCGCCAGGGCTCACGTCCCTGCTCGGCTCGTCCGACCAAAGCGGCGAATCCGTGGTCCACTGGCGATTGCCGGGCAATGACCGCGGTGCACTGCTCAGCTTGTGATTGGCGCCAGTCGTCGCGATTGCGGCAGGACTCGTCGACGCGCGGAACAGCGTCGGATCATCGCACGTGACCGGGTCCATCATGTCGCTCTGCCCATCGCGACAGGCGCGAATCTCAGGCCATGATTGCGCGCCGACGTACGGCTGCGCCTCAGGCGCGGTCATCTCGCCGCTGCCGACGATCGTATCGCGCAACACCTGGTATATCTCTCGATCCACGCGACCTGATCGCCACGCCGACTCAATCAACGTTGTGTCGTCAAACAGCGCCCGCCGGTCATGCTGAAGATCGTCACGGAGCACGGCGAGGAGTTGCGGCAAAGGAATATTGCCGGCGCAGAAAGCGGAGAGAGTCGTGCTGAAGGCGCTCATCACTGCGCTCTTTCGGAGGTGCAAGGCGAGGAAGACAGGGGGGAGCCGAAGTCGGAGCCTACGCCCCGGCGCGCCTCAGTCAAGCAGACCTCAGGGCATTCTGAACATGTTTGCGCAGCATTTGCGCGTGCAGGATCTTTGAACTTTTTTCCACGTGCAGTGCAGCGTCGATACGCTGACGATACTATGGTTCTGAATTCCTGATCCGACGGGAGAAAGCATGGTCGTCAAGGCAGATCGCATTCGCGCTGGCATGGGCGGGTGGAGTTACGAGCCCTGGCGCGAGACGTTCTACCCGGGCGACGTCACGAAGAAAGGCGAGCTCGCGTATGCGAGCCGGCAGGTCTCGGCGATCGAGATCAACAGCACCTTCTACCGGCTGCAGACGCCCGCGGTCTTTGCAAAGTGGCGGGATGAAACGCCCGATGATTTCGTGTTCGCGATCAAGGCGCCGCGATACATCACGAATCGCAGAGTGTTGCGCGAGGCCGAGGGTTTCCTGCCTCGCTTCCTCGAAAGTGGATTGTCGGAGCTAGGGGCGAAGCTCGGGCCGATTCTGTGGCAGTTGGCGCCGACCAAATCTTTCGAGGCTGACGACGTGGATGGCTTTTTGCGATTGCTGCCGAAGGAACTGGACGGACGCCCGCTGCGACACGCGTTTGAGGTTCGTCACGACAGCTTCATGACGCCTGAATATCTCGCGGTCGCGCGCGAGCACGGCGTCACGACGGTCTTTGCGGATACGGACAAGTACCCGAGCTTCGCCGATGTCACTGGCGATTTCGTCTACGGACGACTCATGCGCACGATTTCATCCGAGCAGACAGGCTACTCAAAGCAGGCGCTCAGTGCGTGGGCTGAACGGGCGAAGGCGTGGTCTGAAGGCGGCGAACCTGCAGATTTACCTCGCGTTGGAGAGCCCGCTTCGAAGGCGAAGCCGCGCGACGTATTCCTGTTCTTCATCAGCGGCGCAAAAGAACGAGCGCCGGCGGCAGCGACTCATCTCATCGCGCTGAGCAACCCCGGAGCGGCGACCTGACGGTCACCGGGACGTATGGCTTGCGAGTCAGGCCCACCCACCATCGCAGCAGCAGGTAGCAGGCCATCTTGATCGCGAACCGCTATTTGAGGTAGACAATGTCCCGGGTGTAATACGCGGCTGCCTTGTCGGCATTCTGGTCCAATGCCCTCAGCACGTTGGTCAGGGAAACCCAGTATTCGCGACCTTTTGTCACGGGCAGCGGGTCCTTGATTCGCGCGACGCCATTCTGGACAGCGTCGACGACAACCAGGTGACTTCCTGTTGGCTTTCCCGAAGCGTCCCGGGAGTTCACATAGTCGACCATCACTGGACCATGCTTGCGCATCAGCTTCACGAACGCTCCCGACTCCCTGCACGTCAGCGCGCGTTCAACTGCAAAGCCCAACCTCTCGTAAGTACCCACGTCGTTCCAGTTCAATGTTGCATTGAGCCGTGATCGCTCAAACAGATCTCGTGGATGTACACGCTCCTGCCGCTTCCATGAAAGAAGCATCGCCGCGCAAGCGGCCCAGCATGACACGTCAGTCGGCTGCGGTATCAGCGGCACACGATACGAAACGTCTGTCGCGGAACTCATGCGTACTCCTGTCGATCTCAGGCCGACTCATCAGTTGATCTGTCGCTCTGACTGCATTCATGCCATCAGAAAGAGACCGGCCCTTCACAAGAGCGACGTAGCAAGAATTCAGCGAGGTGGAATGCGATCAGTACCGCGCCTTATCCTTGTACATCAAGCATCCTGCCAGGGAATTCGAGAGCTTCTCGTTGAACCAGGCGATCGTGCCGGTCTTCTTCACGCCTTGATCCGGATCATTGAAGTACACCGTACCGCCGTCAACGCCGGTCAACACGATGATGTGTCCGAATCCATACCAGAACCCCGCGCACCAGATGGGGCCCCTGTCGCGCAGGTACTTGAAGAGATCCGCATTGTCGTGAGTTGTCTTGACGGGCAGATCGCTCAGGCCAACTTTCTTCGCCAGGGTCACAAACGCAGCGGGAGTAATGCCTTTGTTGTCCGTGTAGACCGGCGACAGGGTGTCCATCGGACCCTGTCGACCTGACTGCTGCTGCCAGTACTGCCAGATCATCATTGCGCTGGTGTGCCAGCAGCACATCTGCAACTCCTGCGCGAGCGTCGGAACGTTCAGTTTGATCATTGCCATTGTTGTTACCTGCGTTGGTCTGGAGTGCGTTCGTTCAATCGAATGTGTAAGTGAAATCGCCGCCGGCTACGTCGATGGCGACCTTCGCGGGCGATTTGCCTTCCATCAGTCTCACCAGAATCTCCTGGCTGATCTTCGGCAGCACGGAATTGGTAAGAATGGCGTCGATCATGCGCCCGCCGCTTTCAAGTTCGGTGCATCGACTGGCCACGAGCTTCAATACATCATCGGAGTACGAAAACGGAATCTTGTGATTCTGCACGATGCGCTTCTGGATGCGGCCGAGCTGCAGGCGAATGATTTCGTGCAACATCTGATCGGACAGCGGAAAAAACGGAATCGTCACGATACGGCCCAGCAGCGCCGCTGGAAATACTTTCAGCAGATCAGGGCGCAGCGCCTTTGCAATCGCGTCGGATTCCGGCATCAGCTCCGGGTCCTTGCACATATTGATGATCAGTTCGCTGCCGACGTTCGTCGTCAGAAGGATCAACGTGTTCTTGAAATCGATGACGCGCCCTTCTCCGTCCTCCATGACCCCCTTGTCGAAGACCTGGAAGAAGATCTCGTGGACGTCGGGGTGCGCCTTCTCGACCTCATCCAGCAACACGACGCTGTACGGCTTGCGGCGCACGGCTTCGGTCAGCACACCGCCTTCGCCATAGCCGACGTAGCCCGGCGGCGCGCCTTTCAATGTGGATACGGTGTGAGCTTCCTGGAACTCGCTCATGTTGATCGTCACGACGTTCTGCTCGCCGCCATACAGGGCTTCGGCCAGCGCCAGCGCAGTTTCAGTCTTGCCGACGCCCGAGGGGCCCGCCAGCATGAATACCCCGATCGGTTTGCCTGGATTGTCGAGTGCAGCACGCGAGGTCTGCACGCGTTTTGCGATCATCTCGTGCGCATGCTTCTGTCCGATCACGCGCTGACTCAGAATGTCGGCGAGCCGCATCACTGTATCGATTTCATTGCGAGCCATGCGTCCGACGGGAATGCCTGTCCAGTCCGCGACGACTGACGCCACGGCCTGATAGTCGACGCTTGGCAGGATCAACGGCCGTTCTCCCTGGATATCCGCCAGTTGCGACTGCAACGAGCTCAATTCGCTCAACAGCTTTGAACGTTGCGAGTCCGTCAGAGCGAGCGCCGCCGGCGCCTCGGGTTCGGCGCGCGCCTCCAGCTTGCTGCCCGTGCCTTCGACTTTCGCACTGTCCCCGCGCAGCTTGCCGCGAATGTCCAGGATGCGGTCCACCAGGTCTTTTTCCTTCTGCCAGGACGCATCGAGTCTGGCCAGATTGTCTTTCTCAGCCTCGCGTTTCGTGCTGGCCTCTTCTTCACGCGCCGCAACGTCGAGGCCAACGGTTTTCTCGCGGCCGATGATGGCGAGTTCCGTCTCGAGCGCGACGATGCGCTTGCGGCTGTCGTCGACCTCGGCCGGCACGGCGTGCTGGCTGATCGCGACGCGAGCACACGCAGTGTCGAGCAGGCTGACGGACTTGTCGGGAAGCTGGCGCGCCGGAATATAGCGATGAGAAAGTTTGACGGCGGCTTCGAGTGCTTCGTCGAGGACCTGCACGCGATGATGCTTCTCCATCGTGGACGCGACGCCGCGCATCATCAGTATGGCTTTTTCCTCACTCGGCTCATCGACCTGCACGACCTGGAAACGCCGGGTCAGCGCGGGATCCTTCTCGATGTGCTTCTTGTACTCGGCCCACGTGGTGGCGCCGATGGTGCGAAGATTGCCGCGCGCGAGCGCCGGTTTGAGCAGGTTCGCAGCATCTCCCGTGCCGGCCGCGCCGCCCGCGCCGACCAGGGTATGCGCCTCGTCGATGAACAGGATGATCGGCTTCGGGGAGGCCTGGACTTCCTCGATCACCTGACGCAGCCGGTTTTCGAATTCACCTTTCATGCTCGCGCCGGCCTGTAGCAGGCCGACGTCGAGTGTTCTCAGAGTCACATCCTTCAACGGCGGCGGGACGTCGCCCTGGGCGATTCGAAGCGCGAAACCTTCGACGACCGCGGTTTTGCCCACGCCTGCTTCGCCGGTAAGCATCGGATTGTTCTGACGGCGGCGCATCAGAATGTCGACCACCTGACGAATCTCGTTGTCGCGGCCCACGATCGGATCGAGCTTGCCATTGCGCGCCTGTTCGGTGAGATCGAGGGTGAACTGCTTCAGCGCTTCCTGTTTGCCAAGCTGTGCAGACGGGATCGCGCCACTGGTCTCGCCCGGAGCTACGCCGCCGCCCGTGGTAAAGCCATCGCTGGCCGAAAGCGCGTCCTCGGGCGAACCGCCGACGATCTGCGTGAAATTGTCGCTCAGATGTTCCAGTTTGATCTTGTCGAACTCCGGCGAGATCTGCAGCAGGGCGTGTTTGAGAGCACGCGTGTTGAGCAGGCCGACGATCAGATACCCAGTGCGCACCTGCGCTTCGCCAAACATCAGCGTTGCGTAGACCCAGCCGCGTTCGACCGCTTCCTCCACGTTCGACGACAGATCGACGGACGCTGCGCCGCGCGGCAGCCGCTCCAGCGCGTCAGTGAGGCCTTCGGCGATGCGGGCGGGATTACAGGCAAACTGCTTGAGGATGCGATGCAGATCCGAATCCTGCAGCTGCAGCACCTGATGGATCCAGTGCGTCAACTCGACGCTGGGATTGCCGCGCAACTTGCAGAATACGGTTGCACTGTCGATAGCTCGATACGCGAGCTTGTTCAATTTACCGAACAAGGCCGCACGACTGATTTCCGCCACGCTGAACTCCTGAAAATTTCTATGCTGCTATCGGTTGATCGGAAACATCGATGATCACGTCGTCGATGTCCTGACCTTCGCGTTTCGGCGCCGTCCAGGTGCTCCAGCCGAGATGGCCGAACTGCCCGAGCTTCGCTCCCGGCGCGCGAGCGCGCCGTAAGACAAACTGCAGATCCCACGCATATTCAAAGCCCAGATAATTCATCACTGCGGCGCGCAATCGGCTGAGACTCGGGCTGCCCGGCAGATACTGCAGCAGATCACCGATATCCACCGGCCCGATCACGAGCCGCAACTTGTGCTGAGCACTCCAGACGGATCCGCCGAGTACGCTTCGTCCCAGTGTTCCCGTCTCGGGATTGCCGAGGCTCATGCGTTCCGTTTCCACAATGGTGAGCCACTCGCCGATACACTCGTCCACGCGCACCGGCAGATCGAGATACTCGCCGATCAACGCTTCCAGTCCCGCACGCGTCCTGGTTCCGGCCGCGAGCGTGCCCGCAAAGTAGAGCTTGGCGCGATCGGGCCATGCGTCAGCATTCCTGAGCGCTGGCCCCGCAAGCCCCGCGAGTGCGGCGACGTACATCGAAAACTGATCGCGCTCCGGTCGGTCGAAATGGACGGTCGGCCGGACGTTCGCCCAGGCGCGATAGAACAACTCCAGCATGCGGTGATGGAAGATGTCCGCGAACGCCGCCAGAGTGTCGTCGCGCCCATTCGTGATGCGGTCATGCACATACTCGGTCAGATGCAGCGGCAGTGGGCCGTGCGGGCCGTACAAGCCGAGAAAGTAGCCCAGAATCTTCAGCCGCCCGCCGGCAATCGATTCGGCGCTTGCCAGCATCGACGCCGGGAACTCGAGCGAAGGCTTCTGGCCGAGCCGCACCGGTTCATCCGCCGGACGTGTCGCTGTGCCGAGCCTCGGCAAAGCGGGCCATGCGCATTCAACGCGGCGCATCGCCTCGAAGAAATCGTAGGCGTACGGATGCTCCTGCAACGACGCGAGCGACGTCGCAGGAGTGATCGTCAGAGAATCTGGCGTTGGCCCAGTCTCGATGGCCATCGCATCACCTCGCCACGATTGAGTGTCTTCAGCGTCAGGCGCGTGAAGCTGTTGAGCGCCACGTGCCGCCGGAAGAACTCTTCCAGCACGGCGCCCAGTACGAAGGGGCCCTGCCCCTGGAATGCGGCGTCCTCGCAGGTCAGCTGAATCTCGAGCCCTCTTACATAGGAAACGTGATCGGCCGTAGGCAGCCGGCCGGTGGTCGGTCGCGCGACAATTTCACGCACGCCGTCAATCTGCCGCTGACTCGCGACGTCATTGCTGTCGCTGTACAGCAGCAACAATTCACGTAACGCCGAGGCGCCTTCCTTCGCCGATGACTCGAGCAGCGAAAGATAGTTGAGCGACAGATGGCTCAACAGTCGCCACGCATATTCGCCCTGCACGTTCGACTCGCGTGGTTTCGTCGGTCCCGCCAGGCAGCGGATCGCCGTGATGGGCGCTCCGATATCGACAGTGAAGTCTGTCGAACCCTTGCCGATCGGCATGTGCAACGGCAGATCGCGATTCGTGCAGACGACCTGCAATCCGAGCTGGCGCAGATTGCTCGAATAAGGCGCCTGATCCGCGTCGACCAGCGAGACGAACACCTCGCTGCCGATATAGCTCGATCGCGGACCCTGCGAGCGCTGCTTCGTTGACAACATCCGCGGCTCGCGGCGCAACGTAAAGAAAGCCTTCTGCCGGCCGTGCCATGTCGCCTCGGTGCTGGCGTAGAACGGCTCGAAAGTCACTTCGGGTTCGGAGCCGGAGCCAAACCCCTCTGCGTGGGACACATCGTAGATCTCGAAGTCCATCGGCCGCGTGCGATCAGCGATGATCTGGTATTCGTGCTGCACGCCGTCGAGATGAACGCGATCGGCGCGCTTCTCGACCAGATTGATCACCGGCGTGCAGAACAACCGGAAGTTGTCTCCGGAAACAGCGCCCTCGAGCCACGGCACGGTGCGATTGAGCAGAACTATGATTTCGAATTCGTTCCCTGGCAGAACCCGCAGCGCCGAACGCAAATCACGCAGGGTGAAGAACAGGAAGCGCTCCGGAAAGGCGAAATACTCCTGTAACAATCGATAGCCCTGAAAGGAACGGCGTTGATATGGAATCAGCGCTTCAGAGTCGTCGAATCCGCACCGCTCCACCTTGCCGCGGTCGCGTGCGTGAACGGCGCCGCGCGCACCGGCGGCGCGCACAATGAACCCGGCGTTGTTCGCGAATATCGTTTCGTAGAGCGTACCGGGAAGCTCATCTGCGCCGCTCAAGTGCAGCGTCAGATCATCCAGAGCGAGCGCCGACAGCGGCGCACCGCCGGTTGCACGCAGTGTAATGCGCAAGCCCGCGCGCACACCCTCAGTCGGCGTCGCGCCAATCGCAGCCAACCCCGCAGTGGACCCGTAGTACTTCGCTTCCTTGATCTGAAGCGGCCACAGGTGTGCAGCGTGCGCGGTGCGGTAGTCGCAGGGCGTGCGATCGTCCTTACCGATGATCGAACGCATCGGCGTGCCGCGCGGGATGGTGTATCCCTGAGCGAGGCCGGCTTCGTTCAGATCGGGCTGAAACTGCACGATCGCCATCGACGGCGTCGGCGCCAGATAATGCGGATAGACGATCTGCAGCAGGTGCTGAGTGAAATTGGGAAACTCCGCGTCGACCTTGAGCTGCACGCGCGCTGCAAGATACGCAAATCCTTCCAGCAGGCGTTCGACGTATGGATCGGCGCACTCGAAGCCTTCGAGCCCCAGCCGACCTGCGATCTTCGGATACTCGCGAGCGAACTCGGCGCCCATCTCGCGCACATGCTGCAATTCGCGGTTGTAGTACCTGAGGATTCTTGGATCCATGAGCGTCAGCGTGACGATTCTGCGACGGTGACGGCGCCGGTCTCGAGATCAAGTTCGGTCTTCAGGTAGAGACTCAGCGGCACTGGCTGCGCCCACAGCTGGCCTTCGATGATGAAGAGCATGGCGTGGCGCGTCATCTGTTCCGGCTCGATTCGCACGGTGACTCTGAGCGTATCGCTCAGAATGCGCGGCTCGAAATTCAGCACTGCCTGGCGCACGGCGCGTTCCAGCGCGCCGGTGTTCCTGCCGGCGATCGATGTACCGGCCAGATCCGGAATTCCATAGTTGACGGTGGAGCTCGCGACCGCCGGCCATGCGCTCAAATCCTGACTCGCCTGCAGGTGAATGGTGTTGAGCAGCCAGCCAATGTCTCGCAGGACGCTCGAACGCAGTTGGGAGAGACTGAGAACGCGTTTGTCGCGCCCTTCTTCGCGTGCGTCGGGAGCATCATCGGTCAGCCGGTCGAGAAGCGACGGCTGGAGTCTTTCCTGAGGCAGTAGTTCAGCCATTTCACCAAAGCTCAACCGAAGGGGGCGCGACCGGAATAGGACTCAACCGGACCCAGCAGCATCGAATACGATCTCTCTGACCTCCAGCAACGAGTGCTCGCCGGCGTCAGTCGCGAACATGCGCTGGCCGAGTCCGAGATATGTATCTGCCGGTCGCTCGAGCCAATCAGTGCGACGCGACAACTTCAGAGCATCGTCCTCACATGCTTCCGTTCCGGCATAGCGCGCCGGGATCAGCACAGGCGCCCGCCCATCGTTGGTCCAGGTTGCGATCGCCTGCGTCCAGACGACGTCCTGGAGATCAGCCGGAGGCTCGATCCGCAGGGATCTGATCCTGTCGAACGGCGCCCACAGATACTTGCCGTCCAGGATGAGTTCGAGGCACGGACCGAGGCGCGAATCGGCATCGGCGAGCCATTCGAATTTTTGTCCATTGATCGCGCCGGAAACAGCCGGTGCATCCTGTAATGCCTGCTCGCGCAGTTCTGCTGCTTTCTCGTAATGCCCCTGTGCTGCAAGACGCAGCGCCTCGAGAATGAGCGCTACCCACGCAGCGGGCTCGCCCATCAGCATCGGCGTGATGCTTCCATCGAAGACTCGGGCGCGCAGCTGCTCGGCCTGAATTGCCTGTCGGCCAACCTGCGCGAGAATGAGTGCGCTCGCGTCCAGATCCGCAGCAACCTTCAACTGCGTGGCGGCGCGCTCCCATTGGCCAAGAACCGCAAGCAGCTGAAACAGAAAAATGCGGCTCTTCGCGTCGCCAGGATTGGCGCGGACGCGTTGTTGCAGATCCTGCAGGGCCTGTGAAAGGTTGCCGGCGCGGACGCTTTCTTCAGGCGACATATAGAAAGCCATGTAGTACACCGCCCCTCAGCGCGCAGACGCACTGAAGAGCGGTGCTGATTGCGGGGCGTCGAACGCCGTGATCAGACGTTCTTCGCGATGTCGTACTTGATCTCGATCGCGCCGCCCTTCTTCGCGCCCTTGTTGTCCTGCGGCTGATAGGCGACTTCGAATCCTGCGAAGTTGAGCGTGATGTTTTCCGTGAGCAGTTCCTCGCCAGAGCTGCCGCCGTCGGAAACGGAGGTCACGATGATGTCCTTGAGCTTGATCGTGAGGTATGGCAACGGATCGCCGCCCGCCTTGCGCATCGTCAGGGTCGCTTCGTCATAGTGCGAACCCTTGCAGCAGGCCAGCATCAGCGAAGGCGAGGCCGCATCAACATAGTGTGTGAAGCTCAGATCCTGAACGTTCACCTTGCCGGCGCCGCCGCCCGTACCATGATGCGTGGTGCCAGGCTGGGACATGCCCCAGCTCCAGGCCAGAACCTGAATCTGATCTTCAAAACCCTTGACCTGAGATTCGCCCTTGAGCGCGCCCAGTTTGAGAAATGTATCAATCGCCATTGTTGTTGCTCCCTATCGTTGCACTGCGTTGAACCGGTTCCGTTCGCTCGCGCTGCCGTTGCAAGCACGAGCGCAGACTGGTTGAGTGAATGAAGATCGTTGTTAAACCTCGTCGTTTTCAGTCCCGGATCATTTGCCGCCCGACAGCCTCGAGACC
>JBOHZJ010000163.1:0-2835 GCA_050738395.1 Steroidobacter sp. | reverse complement strand
GACATCGCCTCCACGCCATTCGCGGAAGTGAGGCTCACGATCAGCCCCGACGGACGCACCGCCCTGTGGTTCAGCCGCAATCGGCCGGGCGGCCCCGGCGACTATGACATCTGGATGTCGCGGCGGACTGAACACGGATGGGCGCCAGCGGCGCAGGTCGCTTTCAATTCTTCGGGCCGGGATTTCGATCCCGCTTACTCACCCGACGGCGCCTTCGTGTATTTCTCCTCGGATCGATCCGGCGACCTCGGAGGGGACGACCTTTATCGAGTTGCCGTTATTGCCGCAGGATTCGGCGTGGTCGAGCACCTGGGGCCGGCCGTAAACAGCGCCAGCGACGAGTTCGCACCGATGCTCTCGCCAGATCGGAAACAGTTACTGTTCTCCAGCGATCGTCCAGGCGGCGCCGGCGGTCACGATCTCTACACCGCGCAGCATCGGTCAGAACGATTTGAAACGGCGCAACGCTTGCGGGGCGATATCAATACTGCGGCTCACGAGTTCGACGCCGTCTTTCTGGCCGATAGCGCTACGCTGGTCTTCGCCCGCGCGGAGGACTTTGGCGCCGCTCGCGTCGACCTGTTCGCCGGTGCGATTCGAGAGGGACGTTACGACGCAGCCCTGCCAATGAGCATCAACGACGCCGCGGGCGACACGTACGGACCGATGCTCGACTGGTCGAGCCCGGATCGGCTGACGTTCTCCGCGCGGCGCTCAACCGCGCGCGACATGGATCTCTACATCGTGCGCTATCAGCTCCCGGCGCGGGCTCCGTGACACTGCGGGGCGGCGGACTCGCGATTCCTGACATACATTTACCGGCAGCGGTTATCTGGTCAGGTCACCCAGAGATCCGTGGGGGTGCTGTGGGCTGTCAGCCGCGCTGGGTCGAGACTGTCTAATCGGGAATCTCAGCCTCGACGAGTTTGGCGAGCAGCGTGAGCGATTCCTGCCAACCGAGAGTGCAGGCATCGGCAGGAATGATTTCTGGAATTCCTTCCTGGGTGATTGTCAACTCAGTGCCGCAGGACACACTCGCCAGAGAAATGGTGGTCTGCATTTCGCCCGGCAAATTCGGGTCTTCGAAGCGGTCCGTGTAGCGAATCAATTCCGCGTCCCGCAATTCCAGATACTTTCCTCCAAATGCATGGCTATTTCCCGTTGTGAAGTTGGTGAAGGACATCCTGTACGCGCCGCCAACCTTCGCATCGATGTGATGAACCTTGCCGGTGAATCCGTTCGGCGGAAGCCATTTGGCCATCGCATCGCCGTCAAGGAACGCACGATAGACTCGCGCGGCAGGGGCGCGAAGCACACGATGAAACCGGACAGTGTTTGTGGGCATGGTGATTTTCTCCAGTCAAGAATGACGCTGTGAACCAAGGACGATCGGGTTCGGATGAAACCGACAGGTTCGAGCAAATTAAAGCCCGCGCGCCAGGCCGTACATTCGTACGTTACTGGACGAATTCACAAATATCGATATGACGGGAACGCTTGCGATGCGCGACGCTATGCCCTTGCCGCCGGCGGATCACATCGGAGTCGAACGCGCCGCGGAGTCCGCGTCTTCACGTTCCTGTCGCGTTCTATCACGTGACGCTCAAGCGTACGAATGTGTGGCCCGGCGCCGAGCTCCCCGCGCGGCGCCGGAGTCCCCGCAGCACCGAGTGGTCACTCCCATCGATGCGATGGCGTCGCGACAAAAGCTACCAACTCGCCCGTGGCTGCATCGCGGGCCTGGCCGGTGATACGTCCATGGTCGTCGATATCGTTAGCGGTCGTCAGGACCAGACTGGTATCAGCATCGATCACGGCGTTCAGGTCTGTGACCTGACATCGATGCCACAGCACGGCTCGGCAGTCGCCGTTCGCATCGCATGACTGACCGACGATTTGCCTGCGCTCGTTGATGCCGATTGCCTGGGTGGTTACGTGATTGGGCAATGCTGCGAGCGGTTGGATCCCCTTCCCCTTCCGCCAGAGGAACGCGCGCGGGTTGAAGTCCTCGGCGTCCGCCGCCGAAGCGTTAGCGAAGCCCACCACATCGCCGCGCTGATTGATCGCCATCGGTGTGTTCCACGCGACGCCGCCGAAGGCTGGAATCACAGTGGGAACGCCGCGCTCCCACAGCACCATGCGAATCGCGCTGAGACGACCGACTGCCTGGTCGCAGATGCCGGAGATTCCGACGACCTGTCCTCGGTCGTTGATGGCGGTCGCGGCCGTAGTGCTGTCGCTTTCAACGGGCGGCAGCTCACGCTCGATCTGACCGTCGGGACCCCAGATCACCGCACGGAACTGTAGAACCTGAGGCGCTTTGCAAGTTGGGTCCGCAGTGGTGTTCTCCGCCCAACCCACTGTGCGAAGCGCGTTGTTCGTCCCGGTCGCGAAGCCATGCGTACCGCCGAGCGTCGGCAGCGCCGTCATCTCGCCGTTCTGCCATCTGAATCCCACACAACGATAACCAACGCGCGTCGCTGCGGGAAAGAAGAAACCACAGCTCCAGGTTTCGCGTAGCAAGTCCGGTTCCGCCGTTTGGCTGATGCCGGTAATGACGCCGCGCTGATTCTTCACCGGCCAGAGCACTGCGCTGTTGGGACCCCCAAGCGTGTTGAGATCTGTGAGTACGCCGCCACGCCACAGCGTTGCGTGCCGGCTCTGGTCGCCAGCTAAGTTCGAGCGGCCGGCTACCCAGCCGCGATTGTTGATGCTGGCGCCGAGACTGGACGCACCGCCGAGCGAGTTCAGCACGGTCACTGCGTAGCGCCGATTCGGCTCGTGCTGTTCTGCAGCGTCAAGATCGTCTGCGTGAGCGGCGTTCGACAACAGGCA
>JBOHZJ010000162.1:0-9270 GCA_050738395.1 Steroidobacter sp. | reverse complement strand
AGCTGGTCATCAACCACACGTCCGATCAGCATCCCTGGTTTCAACGCGCGCGCCGCGCGCCGCCCGGCTCGCCGGACCGCGAGTTCTACGTGTGGAGCGACGACGACAAGAAGTTCGCGGGCACGCGCATCATCTTCACCGACACCGAGAGTTCGAACTGGGCGTGGGACCCTGTCGCGGGTCAGTACTACTGGCACCGCTTCTTTTCGCACCAGCCCGATCTCAATCACAACAATCCGCGCGTGGTGGAAGCCGTCATTCAGGTGATGCGCTTCTGGATGGATCTGGGCGTCGATGGCATGCGGCTCGACGCCATCCCCTATCTGTGCGTTCGTGAAGGTACGAACAACGAAAATCTCCCCGAGACGCACGACGTGCTGAAGCGCATGCGCGCGGCGATGGATGCGAACTATACCGATCGCATGTTTCTGGCCGAAGCAAATCAATGGCCGGAAGACGTGCGCGAGTATTTCGGCGATGGCGATGAATGCCATATGGCGTATCACTTCCCATTGATGCCGCGCATCTTCATGGCGGTCGCGCTGGAGGATCGCTATCCGATCGCGGAGATCATGCGGCAGACGCCCGACATTCCCGAGAACTGTCAGTGGGCGATCTTCCTGCGCAATCACGACGAACTGACGCTCGAGATGGTCACGGATCGCGAGCGCGATTACATGTACCGCATGTACGCGCAGGAGCCGCGCATGCGCGTGAACGTCGGTATTCGCCGCCGCCTGGCTCCGCTCCTGAGCAATGATGTCGATCGCATAAAACTGATGAACAGCATTCTGCTGTCGATGCCGGGATCGCCGATCATTTACTACGGTGATGAGATTGGCATGGGCGACAACATCTACATCGGCGATCGCAACGGCGTGCGCACACCGATGCAGTGGAGCATCGACCGCAACGCCGGTTTCTCCCGCGCCGATCCGCAGCGGTTATATCTACCGCTCATCATGGATCCGATCTATGGATATCAGGCGGTCAATGTCGAAGCGCAGAGTCGTGATCCGTCGTCGCTGCTGAACTGGACGCGCCGCATTCTCGCGGTGCGCAAGCAGCATCATTGCTTTGGCCGCGGCGTGCTCGATTTCGTGCGGCCGCAGAATCGCAAGGTCATCGCATACGTGCGCAGCCATGACAATGAGATCGTGCTGTGCGTCGCGAATCTGTCGCAGACCGCACAAGCAGTCGAACTGGATCTGTCGAAATACAAGGGCCGGGTGCCGGTCGAGTTGATGGGGCGCAATGCGTTTCCTCCGATCGGGGATCTGCCTTACTTCCTCACGCTGCCCGCGCATGGATTTTTCTGGCTGTTGCTGAGCGATTCCGCTGTCCCGCCTGCATGGCATGTGGAGCGCATGCCCGCGACAGAGCTGCCAGTGCTCGTGCTGACCGAAGGGCTCGCGACATTACTGCCCGAAGGCGCACGCAGCGGGGCAGGCTCGGTCGTGCGTCGTACGATTCAGCAACTGGAGCAGGAAGTGCTGCCTGAATTTCTGCGACCGCGCAGCTGGTTTACGCGCTACATGGGCGCGCTTGCTTCCGCTCGCCTGGGCGTGCGCAGCGTGTGGCGCAATGACCAGCGATCGTTCCTGCTCTGCTACATCGAGGCGCGCTCGGACTCCGGCGCTGACCTGAGTTACTTCCTGCCGCTTGCGCTCGCCTGGGAGGACGCCGCGGACGGTGCGCTGCGCACCGCTGAGTGGACTCTCGCCAAAGTGCGAGAGCATGCGCGCGTCGGAGTGCTCATCGACGCCTTTGCAGATCCGGCGTTCTGCATCGGCGTCCTGCATTGCATCGCAGAGAACACGGTCTGCCCGTTTGCCGGCGGCGAGCTGCGTTTCGAGCGCACGGAGGCGTTTCCGCCGTCGCTGCCGACGGTCGATGCGCATGCGCTGGAGTATCTGGGCCCGGAGCCGACGAATACGAGTGTGATCATCGGAGACGCGTTATTCCTGAAAGCGTATCGACGCGCCGAGCCGGGTCCGAGCCCGGACGTGGAGATGACGAGTTACCTGACGCGCGCGAACTACAAGTCGATCGCCGCCCTGGCGGGAACGTTGACGCACGTGAGCGACCATGCGGTTGTCCTTCTCGCCTTGTTTGCGCGCGTCGGTCACCAGGGCGATGTATGGAACTACGCGCTCAATCACCTCGAACGTTTCGCCGCCGGGTTGTACTCGCAGGACGGCGCAGAACAGGCGCCGCATGAACTGTTCACGACGCAGATGCATACGCTGGGGCGTCGCGTCGGTGAGTTGCACGCCGTGCTGTCCGCTCAGAGCGAGGAGCCCATGTTCGCGCCCGAGCCGGTGAATAGCGCGGATTTGTCGCGCTGGTACAGCACCATCCACTTCCAGGCCGAGCAGATCCTGCAAACGCTGCAGGACAAATTCATGTCGCTGCCGCCCTCGACGCGCGCGTCGGCCGAGCGACTCCTGTCGCGTCGCGCACGCCTGCTCGCTCGTATTCGTGAGTTGTGCAGCGAGCCGCTCACCGGGCTCAAGACGCGATATCACGGCAATCTGCATCTGGGCAAGGTGCTGCTGGTCGCCAACGATCTGCTGATCACCGGATTTGAAGGCGATGTGTCGCTGCCGATTGCCGAGCGCCGCCGCAAGGATTCGCCGCTTTACGATGTCGCGACCGTGCTGCGTTCGTTCGACTACGCACGCGCCGCGGCGCTCGAAAGAGCAATCTCCGGCCGCCCCGATCTGCACGAACGCCTCGAGCCCGCGCTCACCGAGTGGTTGCAGGCGACGCAAGCGGCGTTCCTGTCCGGTTATCGACGCGGGCTCGGCGCATCGCGGTGTCTGCCCGATTCAGAAGCCGATGTGACGCGGCTACTCACGTTATTCCAGATCGCTCACGCGCTGCGCGAAGCGCGCAACGAACTCGACTCACGACCGACCTGGGCGGGCGTTCCGATCGCGGCGTTGCTGTCGCTGATTTGAGGAAGAGTGAAGAGCCGCGAAAGACCGCAGAAAAGAAACGCGATGTAAAGAACGTCAGCGCTCTGGCGACATCCTTCCTTGCCAATTGTTTTATTTTCTTTTGTGCGGTCTTTTGCGGCTCCTCCATTCTTATCCTTCCGCCTCCTCCTCCCCGAAGCTTTCAGATCGGTAGGTAGACACTCGAATCTGCGGTGACCAGAAGTCGGCGGGCCAGCCTGCCTTGAATTTCAGTTCGCGGACGAACTGCACCGGATCGCGGATTTGCTCCCACACGGCCGGCAAAAAGGTCGCGCGCGAAGCCCCGAGTTCCAGGATCAGTCCATCCACGCGCGGACGCAGCTGGGATAGCAGATCCTCCTCATTCGCAACGCGCATCGGTTGCGCCGACGTGAGCACCGAGACGTGAATGTCGCTTTGCGACCATTCTTCCGGAGTGAGCGGAAGAAATCGCGGATCGCGGAATGCGGACGCCCAGGCATTTCGCCACACATCTTCCGCCAGCGAGCGCGTTGACTCGAGCGTACCGCAGCAGCCGCGTAGCTCCCGCTCGATGCGCAGCGTGACGAACGAGGATTGCAGCGTCATGAGATCGACGGGTAGGGCGGCCAGCGGCGGCTCCACGAACTCGCCCCGCCCCAATGCGGAATCGATCGAACTGCGTGCGAGGGCGAGCAACTGTCGACGTTGCGCCGTGTTCAGCGGCATGGGCGTCTACGCCAGCGCCCGGTGAATGGCGAAAGCGCCATAACCTACAACCCGCGCCCGGTCACCGGCGGTGTCGCCCGAGTTGTAGCGCATGATCTGCGTGATCTCCAGGGCCTTCATGCGCGCGATCTGCAGGAGCCCATTGATCGCAACCGCGCCGCACGCCTGATCGCCGGAGAGCGTCGCGTCATACCGGAGTATCGCAGCGCTCGTCGCAGCATCGATTCGCTGTGCGGCCTCATAGCTGTGATAGTGACTGAGATCGGAGCTTGCGAGCACCAACGTATCTTCCTCGCCCCACACGTCCGCCAGCACCGACGCAACGTAGTCCGGCGATGCGACGCCGAGAACGATCGGCAGCAGGGTGAAATTTTCGAAGAGCGTCTGCAGGAACGGCAACTGCACCTCGAGGCTATGCTCCAGTGCGTGCGGCTCGTCCGACTGCAGCACATCGCCGCGCTGCAGGAGCGCGCTTCGCAATTCAGCATCGATCGCAATCGCGCCCAGCGGAGTTTCGAAGGATTCGGATTGCGGCACAGCGGCGCCTTGCAGGTAGACGCGGTGACTGGGTCCGATGAGTACGACGCGGCGCACGCGCCGGCGCTGCTCAGCGACAAGTGCATACGCGGCCGCAGCGGCAACCCCCGAATACACATAGCCGGCATGCGGCACGATCAAAGCCTTGGGCGGGGTAGGAAGGCTAGCGGCAGGCGTCTGTCGCAGATAGGCCGACACGATCGCGCGGAGTTCGCCGGCGTCCTGCGGGTAAAAGAGCCCGGCGACCGCGGGGCGCCGTACGCTTGTGTTGACGGGAGTCGGGCGCATGATTCGAAGGCGAGTTGAGAGTTGACCGTTGACAGCCGGAGAGAAGCGACATCCTCTTACCGTCAACCGTCAACCGTCAACCGTCAACCGTCAACCGTCAACCGTCAACCGGCGATAGCTCATGAGCGAAGTTCACCCGACCCGATACTTTCACAAACTCGATGACGGCCGCATCCAGTGCGACGCCTGTCCGCGCGCCTGCAAAATGCACGAGGGTCAGCGCGGTTTGTGCTTTGTGCGCGGCGTCGAGAGCGGCGAGGTCAAGCTCTACACGTACGGTCGCTCGAGCGGCTTCTGCGTCGACCCGATCGAGAAAAAGCCGCTGAATCATTTCCTGCCGGGTTCCTCTGTCCTGTCGTTCGGTACGGCGGGGTGCAATCTGGCGTGCAAATTCTGTCAGAACTGGGATATGAGCAAGTCGCGCGAGATGGACACGCTCGCCGACCGCGCCACGCCCGAAATGCTGGCCAATGCCGCGAAGCGGCTTGGGTGTTCCAGCGTCGCGTACACGTACAACGATCCGGTCATCTTCATGGAATACGCGATGGACGTCGCCGACGCATGCCGCGAGCAGGGCGTGAAGAGCGTCGCGGTCACGGCCGGATACATGTGCGCGGAGCCGCGCGCGGAATTCTACGCGCACATGGATGCGGCGAACGTCGACCTGAAGGCGTTTACAGAATCGTTCTATCGCAAGATTTGCGGGGCCGAGTTGGGCGCAGTGCTCGAGACGCTCGAATACCTGCAGCACGAAACGAACGTCTGGTTCGAGATCACAACGCTCCTGATCCCCGACGAGAACGACTCCGATATCGAGATCGATCAGATGACGCAGTGGATCGCAAACAAACTCGGCCCCGATGTACCGTTGCATTTCACCGCATTTCATCCGGACTGGAAGATGCGGGACAAACCTGCAACGCCGCCTGCCACGCTGACCCGCGCGCGCTCGATCGCGATGAAGAACGGCCTGCGCTACGTTTACACCGGCAACGTGCACGACCCGGAGGGCTCCAGCACCTACTGCCCACATTGTGCAGCGCGTGTAATCGAGCGTGACTGGTACAACCTTGGCGAATGGCGCGTCGACGCCCATGGCGCATGCATGAACTGTCAATCGAAAATTGCCGGTGTGTTCAACGGCGCCCCCGGTCAATGGGGCAGAACGCGCTTGCCGGTGCGGTTGTCTGCCTAGTGAGTGGTGACTGGTGACTGGTCAGAGGAGGAACGTCGCGGCGCATCCTTGCGATTCATCAGTCACTAGTCACCAGTCACTGGGAATGACACAAACAACGTATTGACAGCATTCTCAACAGGCGGCCACGATCCGGCGGTGCGCAGTTCGCATTGATTCCGATGCGGATGAGCTCAATCGGTGCTTGAGGAAACAACAACTCAGGGGGGTCTGCCATGTCGGGACGAATCAGTGCGGCGTGCGTGCTGCTCACCGCCTTCGTTTTCAGCGCGCCAGCGCATAGTGAACAGGGCGACTACAGCGCCTTCCAGACGCTCTGGAATCTCGCATTCCCACCCGGAGCGGACAATCCGGTCCGTTCTTCGGAAACTCTGGGGCAGTACGGGCTGAAACAGAATCCTTCGACCTTCACTGACGGATTCGAACCGGGCGGGTACTACGAGTGGCAGACGGTGAAGCTGGCCGCGTCGACGGGCGCGGTCTGCGGCAATGGTTCGCAGTACAAGTTCTTCGTCAATCGCGTTCCCAACACACGCAACACGATCGTGTACATGGAAGGCGGGGGCGCCTGCTGGGATTACGCAAGTTGCACCGGCCAGAGCGGCATTCGCGGCGCCCGCAACCCGAACGGTGTGCCAGACGACTACATGAATATCGTCGTCAATCCGGGCGCGGGTCTGGTGAGCCCATTCGTCGTCCGATTGCATCCGACGACTTTCGTAAAGACGCAGAACTGGAACATGGTGTACGTGCCGTACTGCACCGGAGACGTGTACAGCGGCGACAAGGTGGCGATGTATAGCGACCCCAGTGGACAGAACGCACAGCTCGTGTGGCATCACAACGGTCTGCGAAACGCACGTGCGGTAGTCGCCTGGCTCAGGGATAATCTGCCGCGGCCCACTCAGATGCTCTCCACCGGATGCAGTGCCGGCGGCATCGGCAGCCTCAATAATTATGCGCATCTACGGCGCGACCTTGCGCCGACGCGCGGTTTTCTGATCAACGACTCAGGTCCCGCGTACTCGGCGCCCGTCGGGGCGAATCCGCAGCAGTATCCATCGGTGCATTTGCACGCGACGATTCGTGAGCGCTGGGGCCTCGATCAGGGCCCGCTTGCGTATCTGAAAGCCAGCCTGCCTGCGTTCAACAATCAGAATCTCGGCACGATTTTTCCCGCACTGTCCTCGCGCTATCCGGGCGATCGTCTCGGCCACACGCATTTCTGGCAGGACCTGAATTACTCCTCATATTCGTACGAGCGTTTCTTTCCGGAAATCGAGAACGCGCCGAGTCAGGCGGCGAAAGAGGCGTTGATACACGGCAAGTGGGGCGTCGATACGGCGCGCCTGCGCGACACGCTCAACGGCATCGCAAATTTCGGCGGCTACTTTCCACAATATCGTGCGCTGAACGAAAGCCATTGCACGACCGTCGTCGACTTCGACCATGGCGACGTGCAGGAGCGCGGTCTGGAGTTGCGGCACTTTATCGACAGCGTGCTGGATGGTCAGGGTCCGGTGCTCGACGCCTCCGAGGCGAGCGACGCCGCGGATCGTGCGAAGCCGTTCAACCCCCTCTACTTCCTGGTCGATCAGTTGCTTGGAAACTAGCGGCCTGTAACAGGTAGACGAGACTGCGTTTTCACTCCCCTCCCTGCAATCGCGGCGGAGGGGTTGGGGAGGGCGTATTGTGTTCAGTACACGATCAGTTGTTACCGGTTGCTGGCGACTTGGCAGACCTTGAATGAAGATGCTCGTCTTCATCGCTGCGCTTCTCGCGATCGCCGCCGCGATCTGGCTGGCGCGCGGCGCGCCGACTGAAAGCCGGCGCGCCGCGCTCGATTCAACGCTGGTCGCTCAGGATTCGCGGCGCCCGGCATCGAGGCGCGAATCCCGGAAAGTCGAACCGGCAACGTCGTTGAAAGCGCCTGCACCCACCAGCGACCCGCGGATTCACAGTTACAAAGAGCGCACCGACTTCCACAATCGCGTGCGGACGTTCTTCGCACAAGCGGCTGCACTGCCCTCAGCCGAAAAGGAAGCCACGGCGCAACGGCTAGGCGCTGAGTTGACGAAGTACGAGCGCGCAGGAGAAATCAGCGCCAGCGAAGCATTGATGCTGCGGCTCGGATTGATCCGGGAGACGAGCACCGGCCTCGAACAGCAACAGCGGATGGACGCAATGCAGGAGCGCTATCGCATCGAAAGCGAAAAGCGAGTTGCTGCGCAAGCCGCAAAGGTCGATCCGATGCTCGAGCTCTACAGGTCCCGCGAGCGTGAAATCGTTGCGCAGGTGCAGGCGATGGAGGTGATTCCGGATGGACTGACCCGCGATGAGTATCTGCGGCGGATACTACAAAGAGAGCGCGAGCAGCTATTGGGCTCCCAGCAATGAGCGAAGGGTCCGTCAGTCGTGACGGACCCTTCTGGTGGATCGATGTTCACGGATCAGAATCGCCAGGCGCCCGAAAGCCAGATGGCGTCGAGATCGTCGATGATATCGGTGTCGATCTTTTCGTATTCGAGCTTGGCATGGAGTCGCTCGAACAACGTCGCACCCACGCCGAATCCGTACGACATGGCTTCTTCGCTGGTGTCCGACTGGAAGACGTCGTCGCCCAGATCGTCGAGATCCACGTTCAGCTCGACGTCGTAGAAGTAGTAGCCGAGCTTACCGAACAACTCCACGGGACCTAACGGAAACGTCCCGTAGATCGCCGGCTGAAAGCCGCTCAATTCCAGCTGGTAGTCTCCACTAGTGCCGGAACTCTCGAGTTGATCGCTCGGGTCGCCGAAGTCGACGTAGTTGAGCTCGAATGCGAAGTAAGGATTGAGCCGCCAGCCGGCGAATACCTTCCAGGCATTGTCGTCATCGTCGATTCGTTCGATAGCCTCGTCCGTCTGATCAATGTCATCGATTTGCACATTGAACTGGCCGTAGCCAAGGCCCAGATACAATCCTTCATCGTTCTCGGGCGACTGCGCGAGAGCACTGCCGGAGCCGAGCGCGATCAGCGTTGCCGCAACAATTGCTCGATTCATAAAAAATCTCCTGAATGGCCTAAAAGCGAGCCTTTCGAATTCCAGCTACGCCGATGTTGCGTGGCCGACTCAAAACTCGTGACCATCAAACGCATCGCAGAATGGGCGGTTCCGGTTTACGTGCGACACAGAGCGCGTAAGTTTTGCTGTCAGAGGATTCCGTTCCGTTCGTGAGTCGTGAGTCGTGAATAGCAAGAATCCCGAATCGCACTAACGTCTTTCCATTCACGAGTCACGACTCACCTACTCACCACTCACGTCCTCACTGCCCAAACACCCAGCGAATCAGCTCCGCCTGAACTGCTTCGCCGCTGCCGGTATGCGCGCCGGGATGATTGACGATGATGACGACGACATAGGTTTTACCGGAGGCCGCGTTCACATATCCCGCGAGCGCGCTCACATCATCGATGCGCCCCGTCTTGAGGCGAATGCGTCCCTGCATCCCCGGCGAGTCAAAGCGATTGCGCAATGTTCCGTCGGTTGCAGACAGCGGCAGCGATGCCGCGAACTCCGGCATGAACGGACTGTGCCACGC
>JBOHZJ010000161.1:0-23003 GCA_050738395.1 Steroidobacter sp. | reverse complement strand
GCCCTGCTCCGCTCAGAATAATGTTCTGCAGCTACGACAAAACCTGATTTGATTGAATCACTTGGACGGCAGAGCAAGCGCCTCGCCGCGGCGCTCCATGACACGATCGATCAGGCCGTAGGTCGACGCAGCTTCGCCGCCCATGAAATTGTCGCGATCGGTGTCCTGGCGGATCTTGTCGATCGTCTGGCCGGTGTGTTTCGACAGAATCCTGTTCAGGCGATCGCGTGTTTCCAGCACTTCGCGGGCATGAATGTCGATATCGGACGCCTGACCCTGAAAGCCGGCGAGCGGCTGGTGGATCATCATGCGCGAATGCGGCAGACAGTAGCGCTTCCCCTTTGTGCCGCCCGCCAGCAATACCGCGCCCATGCTCGCGGCCTGACCGACGCACATGGTGCTGACGTCCGGCTTGATGAACTGCATCGTGTCATAAATAGACAACCCGGCGCTGACTGAGCCCCCCGGGGAATTGATATAGAGCGCGATGTCCTTGTCCGGATTTTCCGACTCCAGAAACAACAGCTGAGCGACCACGAGGTTCGCCATGTGGTCCTCGATGGCGCCAACGATGAAAATGACGCGCTCCTTCAGGAGCCGCGAATAGATGTCATAAGCACGTTCGCCGCGAGCGGTCTGCTCTACGACCATGGGGACGAGGTTCATAGTTCCACGACTCATAATGCGAAGGTGTTAGAAACCGGTTTAAGCGCCGAAGTTCATCAGTTCTTTGAAGGTCGACGACTGGTCGGTGACTCGGGCGTGATCGAGCACCCAGTCGACGACCTGATCTTCCAGCACGGCGGCCTCCATCTGACGCTGCATCTGCGGGTTGCTGCCGTAGGTTTGCAGCACCTGGGTGGCGTCGGGATATTGCTGCGCCAGATCCTCGAAACGAGACCGGACCTGAGATTGATTCACCTGTAGATTCGCGTTCCTCACCAACTCGCCGATCAGCAGCGTCAGACCCACACGACGACGTGCGGCGTCCTTGAATACATCCGGCGGCGGGATCTGCGATGCGTCTCGCGCGCCCGCGCGGCGCGCTGCGTCCATCTGAAGCTCTCGCATTTGCGCATCCACCATGGTCTTCGGCAACTCAAGCGGGTTCGCCGCGAGGATGCCATCCATAACTTGCTTCTTGATGCGGGCGCGAACCGCATCTGCAAGCTCCCGTTTCATATTCTCTTCAACTTCCTGGCGCAGTCGATCGATGCCGCCTTCCTCGACTCCATACGACTTGCAGAATTCTTCGTCCAGTTCCGGCAACTGTCGTTCGTCGACAGTCTTCACGGACACCGCGAACTGCGCGTTCCTGCCGGCCAGCGTTGCGACGGGGTAAGTCTGAGGGAACGCCAGATTGATGCTCTTCTGTTCACCAGGCCGAACGCCCTTGAGCCCGGCCTCGAAATCGGCCAGCATCCGCCCGGCGCCGAGCACGATCTGGATGTCCTCGCCCTGGCCGCCTTCAAACGACTGGCCATCGACGGTTCCCGCGAAATCGACCGTCACACGATCAGTATCACGCGCTTCGCGATCGACGCTGGTATAGGTCGGCCGCTGCTCGCGCAGATTCTGAATCATTGCATCGACATCGGCCGGGGTAACCTCGGCTGTTGGCCGACTGATTTCGAGCTCCTCAACGCCCGCAAGTTGAATCTGCGGCAGGATTTCGAACACTGCGCGATATTTGAGATCGCCGCCCTTATCAAGGCTGATCGGTTCGATGCGCGGTCCACCGGCAGGCGTCAGCTTTTCCTGCATGACGGCTTCGGCGAAGGTCGACTGCACGATGTCGCCAAGCACCTCCTGACGCACCTGCTGGCCGAACTGCTGCCGCACGACCTTCACAGGCGCCTTGCCTGGACGAAAACCCTTCAGGCGCACGGTGCGGCTCATTTTCTGGAGCCGTTCGTCGACCGCTTTCTCGATGCGTTCGGCGGGAACCTGAATTTCCATCCGGCGCTCGAGTGCGCCCGTCGACTCTACCGAAACCTGCATTGGCTCAAAGACCTCTGTAATGACCGTCGCCAGCAAATGGTGCGAAAGGAGGGACTCGAACCCTCACGGGGTTACCCACTGGAACCTAAATCCAGCGCGTCTACCAGTTCCGCCACTTTCGCGGCCCAAAAAACCCATCGGGCTGGCCGGTCCGCGCGGGGCGGCGGAGTATACCCGAGAGAACAACGAGTTGAGGCTGACGAATCGTTGTCGTCCGAAGGTCGCAACGGGCGCCGTTCAGAGCGCCTCGCCTGGTCAGTATGATTTCAGGAAGTGGTGGGCCGTGTAGGGATCGAACCTACGACCAATTGATTAAGAGTCAACTGCTCTACCAGCTGAGCTAACGGCCCACTTGAAAACTGGGGTGGACGATGGGACTCGAACCCACGACGGCCGGAATCACAATCCGGGGCTCTACCAACTGAGCTACGTCCACCATCGTCCAGACATCCGCCTGCCCTGCGCGCAAGTGGCGCGCCGGGCAGGAAATACGCCTTTGCCGTCCATGACCGGCGCCCCTCGGCCAGCCTGCGGCTGTTCAAAGTTGCTCCCGGCAACTTTAGTCGAACCTGCGATACCAACTTCGTTGGTATTCGTAAGTTCTCGTCCTGCCCCGCGCGCGAGTGGCGCGCCCGGCAGGACTCGAACCTGCGACCCTCGGCTTAGAAGGCCGATGCTCTATCCAGCTGAGCTACGGGCGCAAGCTCCAGGCAATTTCGGCGAGCTACTCTCCGAGGTGGTCGGGGCAGAGGGATTCGAACCCCCGACCCTCTGCTCCCAAAGCAGATGCGCTACCAGACTGCGCTATGCCCCGCCAGTTTCGTCCGCCGCTGGCCGAACGCAAGGCCCCCAGCCCGCACGGGGCGCGAATCATACGGAAACTAGTGACTAGTGACTAGTGACTAGTGACCTGGTGACGTCAGAAGCAAAACCCGCGGACGCCGTCAGGCGCGGCGCCAGGCCGTCGTGCGGTCCGGCTTATCCTCGAGAATGACGCCAGCGCCGGCCAGCTCGTCGCGTATCCGATCTGACTCCTTGAAATTCCGGGCCGCACGGGCGCTTTGCCGCTGTGCAACCAGCTCCTCGATCGCCTCGTCGCTGAGCGCTCCGCTCGCTTCTCCTTCTGCCGCGTCCGCATTGGATTTGCGCTTGCGCAGAAACTCCTCGGCCGGCAATTGCAATACGCCGAATACCTGCGCCAGCGACTTCAGCTCCGCCGCCAAGGCGGCCGCGGCGCTGTTATCACGTGCGCTCTTGGCGCGATTGATCTGCGTCGCGAGCGACTGCAGCGCCGCCAGCGCATCGGGCGTATTGAAGTCCTCGTCCATGGCCGTCTCAAACAGCCGCGTAGCGTCCCCCGGCTTGAAATTGGCTCCGGGCTGCACATCTCGCAGCGCCGTGTACAGCCGCGTGAGCGCCGCATCGGCTTGCTCGATCTGCACGAGCGAATAGTTGATCGGGCCGCGATAGTGGCTCGAAGCAAGGAAAAAACGCAGCACTTCGGGGTCGCGCACATAGCCCGAATCGAGTACGTCGCGAATGCGGAAGAAATTACCGAGCGACTTCGACATCTTCTCGTTGTCGACGTTCACGAAGCCGTTGTGCATCCAGAGGTTTGCAAACGTATCGCCGGTGGCGGCGCACGATTGCGCGATTTCGTTTTCGTGATGCGGGAACTTCAAATCCATTCCGCCGCCATGAATATCGAACCGCGGACCGAGAATGTCGTGCGCCATCGCCGAACATTCAATGTGCCATCCAGGCCGTCCTTCTCCCCACGGCGACGACCAGAACGGCTCGCCAGGCTTGGCTCGTTTCCAGAGCACGAAATCGAGCGGATCACGTTTTGCTTCATCCACCGCGACACGAGCTCCCGCGCGCAGATCGCTGAGTTGCCGGCCGGACAACCGGCCGTACGCTTCGAAAGCCGAGACGGAATACATGACATCGCCAGTAGTAGCGACATACGCATAGCCCTTGTCGATGAGCTGCTGCGTCATCGCAATGATGCCGGGCACGTGCTCCGTCGCTTTGGGTTCGTAATCCGGGCGCAGGATGCCGAGCCGATCGTAGTCCTCGTGCATCGCCCTGGTGAAACGCTCGGTCAACGCCTGCACGCTTTCACCGTTCAGCGCCGCTCGCTGAATGATGTTGTCGTCGATGTCTGTGATGTTGCGGACGAAGACGACTCTGAAGCCGCGATAGCGCAGATAGCGGCGCACGATATCGAAAGAGACCTTCGAGCGCGCATGCCCGACGTGGCAGAAGTCGTAGACGGTGTCGCCGCACACGTACATGCGTACGACGCCGGCTTCGATCGGTCGAAGCTTTTCCTTGCAGCCGGTGTATGAATTGAAAATCTGCATTGATCTCAATCTCAGGTCGCCAGGCGTCGCGCACGCTCGAGGCGACCGCGCGTTTCATCCGCCGGAATCAACGCGAGCAGCTGCGCCAGCTCTGGTCCATGCGTGACAGTCGTCAGTGCAGCACGAAGCGGCATGAACAGCGACGGACCTTTGCGCCCACTCTGCTGACCCAGCTCCCGCACCGCCTGCTTGAATTCGAGATCGGGGCGCATCAGCACTGTTTCCGCGGTTGCGAAGAACGTTTCACCGGCGTCGCGAATAGTTGCGATCGCCTCACTCGACAGCTCCGGCAGTCGACCCGTGACAATTTCAGCCCAGAACCGCGCGTCGGCTGGAAATTCCACGTTCGGCCTTACTACAGCCGCGAAGGACGCGCGGCGCGAGTGTTCAAGCTCGGACGGCAACTGATCCGCGATCCATGACTGAAACGCCTCGGTAGACAGGTGCGCGACTGCTTCCTTCTGCCAGTGATGAAGTTGCGCGTCATCGAATTTCGCCGCAGCCCGACCCAGCCGTCCGAGATCAAAGTCCGCGAGCATTGCTGCGTCATCCAGCCATCCATCGGTCACGCACGAATGACCGAGGCGCACCAGATGATTCCGAATCGCGCCGGGTAAAAAGCCGCGCTTGCGTAAGTCCTGCAGGCTCAGCGCGCCGTGACGCTTCGACAACGGCACGCCGTCCATGCCCATCAGCAGCGCGACGTGCGCATACTGCGGAATCGCCAATTGCAACGCCTGCAGGATAAGCAACTGCCGCGGCGTATTGGTCATGTGATCATCGCCACGCAATACCAGCGTGACGCCCATCAGTGCGTCGTCCACCGCGTTCGAGAAGAAAAAGGCGGTGCCGCCGTCGGTGCGGCGAATGATGAAGTCGCCGATATCGTCCGTATTGAAGCTCTGTTCTCCATGGACGAGATCGTTGAAGCTGACGGTCTCGCCAGCCGGTACGCGGAAGCGCAGGGCGGCGGGCTGCCCTCTCACAAGCCGCTCAGCCCGCTGGGCTTCGTTCAGCTCACGGCATGTACCCGGGTAGCGCGGCGGCCTGCCTGCGGCGAGCTGGCTCTTGCGAGCGATATTGAGTTCGCCCGGCGTACAGAAGCATGGATAAGTCCGACCAGCGGCGTCGAGTTTCGCAAGCCACACTTCGTAAATGGCGCGACGTTGCTGCTGGCGATAGATCTTGTGAGGGCCGCCGACGTCAGGACCTTCATCCCAGTCGATGCCGAGCCAGCGGAGATCGTCGAATAGCTCCTGCATGAAGCCTTCGTTCGAGCGCGCCTCGTCGGTGTCTTCCACGCGCAGAATGAAGCGCCCGCCGACCTTTCGCGCCGCAAGGAAATTGAGGAGCGCTGTGCGGGCGTTGCCAAGATGAAGGAGCCCTGTAGGGCTCGGAGCAAAGCGTGTGACGAGCGTCGCTGCAGTCATCGACCGTGAATTCCATAAAGTGACCGCATTCTATACACCCGCATCGCCAGCGTCCCCTCCGGGAGGGGCTTTGCTAACATTCGCCACGCTCAATTTCTGGCGACGGCGAAGACCCATGCGAATTGCCTTACTGATCTCGACCGCGGTTCTGAGTTTGCTGACATGCACCGTGCAGGCGCAGGACAGCCCACGCGTGCGCGTACATACGAACGCCGGCGACTTTGTCATTGCGCTGGACGCCGAGAGAGCGCCGCTTACAGTCGCGAACTTTCTCGAATACGTCCGCTCTGGTCACTACAACGGCACGATCTTTCATCGCGTCATCGGTAATTTCGTTGCGCAGGGCGGCGGCTACGATCAGCAATACTCGGAGAAGCCGACGCGCGCCGGCATCCCCAACGAATCAGGCAATGGCCTGTCTAACCGGCGTGGAACGGTCGGACTGGCCCGGACGGGTGAACCTCACAGCGGCAACGCACAGTTCTATCTCAACCTCGCCGACAACGCGCCGCTTGATCCGCAACCAAGCCGCTGGGGCTACACGGTCTTTGGGCAAGTCGTAGAAGGCATGAACGTCGCTGATGAGATCGGCGCCGTGGCGACGGGCGAAGCCGGCCCATTCAAAAGCGATGCGCCCGTGAAGCCCATCGTGATCGAGAAGATGGAAGAACTGCGATGAGACGGCCTTTCTCGTGACAATGCTGTTCATCTCGGATCTGCATCTCGACGGGGAGCGACCTGACATCACCGCTCAATTCCTGCACTTTCTGGACGGCGAAGCACGCAGCTCGGAAGTGCTCTACATCCTCGGCGATCTCTTCGAAGCCTGGATCGGCGATGACGATCCTGATCCTGACAAGCGCCGCGTCCTGCTCGCATTGCGCTCACTCACGAGCGCTGGCGTCCCTTGCTACCTGTTGCACGGCAACCGTGATTTTCTGATCGGATCGCAGTTCTGCCGCGAAACAGGCGTACGGCTGCTCCGCGACGGTTCGATCATCACCGTGTACGGCCGTCGCGTGTTGCTCATGCATGGCGATACGCTCTGCATCGATGATCCGGCCTACCAGCGCTTGCGTCGTATCGTGCGCAATCCGATCGTGCAGTTCGTCCTGCGACGGCTGAGCCTGGCGCAGCGACAGAGACTCGCCGCGCGCATGCGAGCCGGCAGCAAGGCGCATATTTCATCGATGGACAAGTCGGCGCCGGCCATCATGGACGTCAATGAGGACGAAGTACGTCGTACACTGCAGAAGCATAACGTCGACTGCGTCGTTCACGGCCACACGCATCGACCCGCCATTCACGAGATCAGTCTGAACGGCGTCGCTGCGACGCGCATTGTGCTCGGAGACTGGTATGAGCAGGGCAGCGTGCTGCGCTGGAACGAGCGGGGTTATGAGCTTGCGGGTTTACAGCGCGATTGACGGCGCTCCCGAGTGAAACCGGAATTGCGGATCCGGCGAGGTCGCGAGCTCCGCCTCGATCAATGCGAGCTCCCGCAATCGATCGCGCCAGCCATCACCCTGCGCGCGTTGCTCCGTCAGCCGCAGATAGAGCGACTGATGACGACACTCCGCCAACGCGAGCGCGGCATAGAACCCGCTTAACGGGGCCGGCAGCCGAGGCGCGAGCCCTTCGAATCGCTCACACGAGCGCGCCTCGATCAGCGCGCCGCATAACAAGAGATCGATGAGACGCCTCGGCTCGTCGCGACGGACCGCGCGACGCAGACCTTCGGCATATCGCGACGGCGCGAGCCGCATGAATGGCACGTTCAACTGCTGCATCAACTTCTGCACTTGCTCGAAGTGGCGCAGCTCCTCGCGTGCAAGCCGGGACAAACGATCGGCGAGAGGCATATCGACCGCATACGCGAAGATGAGACTAAGCGCGGTCGAGGCCGCCTTCTTCTCGCAATTGGCGTGATCGACCAGCAATTCGCGCCAACGCTCACAGGCGAGGTCGAACCAGCTGTCAGGCGTCAGCGCCAGCAAAGCGCCTTGACGCACCGGCGATGCAGGCATTGCGATCATGCAGTCAGATACGGCGTCACAGCGGCGACGGTGTCGGCTGCGGATGTGAAGCGATCGTCCGGGTTTTTCGCCAGCAGACGATTCAACAGCGGCTGATAGACCGCCAACTCTGCTTCCAACGCAGGAACTGGCGCGTTCGCATGCAGATAGAGGACGCCCATGGGCGTCGCGGCCATGAACGGCTTCTTGCGTGTCAGCATTTCGTAGAAAATCACCCCGAGACTGTACAAATCGCTGCGCGCATCGAGTTCCTGGCCATGGCCCTGCTCGGGACTCATGTAGTACGGCGTACCGAAGATCTCTCCCGCGCCCGTCATGTCGACTTTCACGCCAGACTGCTTCGCGAGGCCAAAATCGATGATAGCCAGCGAGTCGTCGGCGCGCAGCATGATGTTGCCCGGCTTCAGATCCCGATGCAGCACGCCGACTGCGTGCACCACCTGCAACGCGCCGGCCATCTGCGCGAGATTTTTGACTGCAGTCTGTCTTGCCGCACCTTTTGCGATCTGCAGGCGAAGATCGCCGCGCGGGAAGTACTCCATCGCGATGTAGGCATGATCGTCGGCGACGCCCAGATCGAAGATGCGCACCACGTTCGGGTGGCGGATCTTGGAGATCAGCTCGTACTCCTGCAGGAAACGTGCGAACTGGACATGCACGTCCCCTGCCTCCGGCGCGTCTCGCAGAACCTTCAGCACGACCATCTCGCCGGCGCGCTCACTCTCGGCCAGGTACACCATCGACGTGCCGCCGATCGCGAGCTCACGGACGAAGCGATGACCCAGTATGGTAATGCGGCCAAATCGCGACAACTGTTCCGCCTGCGGTCCGGTGCGCAGCAGAGCAAGTTGCTGGCGACGGCGCAGCACCGCATCACGCAGCGCATTGGCGAGGCGCCGGTGATCGATCCTCTCGCGAATCAGACAGTCGACCGCCCCGCGCTCGATGACGCGCACCGCCAGGGCCGGATCATCGCCGCGCGCGAGATAGAGCACCGGTGGAAAGCCGGAGCGATGCATCAGGTTTTCGAACCACTCTTCTCCACGCCCGCGTTCTGCCCGGTCATCGAGCAAAACGGCGTCGTAGCCGACAGCGGTAAAGGCTGAGTGCAGGCGGCCTGAGTGCAAGGGCGCGTGTACGCGGCATTCTGCCTCTGGCCAGATGATCGAAATGTGTTGCTCGAGCGCGCGGCCGAGTTCGGTATGATCGGTGATGATCATCATGCGCGGCGCGATCAGCGACTGAGTGACCGGCGACGGTCGCGCGGCAGGCGAACCCGGTGCGGAAGGCATGATCAGAAGACGCCGCGCGCAGCGACGCGCATCACACGGCGCGAATTGCCTTCAAGGAGCTCTTGTGCAGCTGCCGCCGCCGGGCTTTGGCCTGATCCGAGCGCTCTTCCTGCAGCCGGGCCAGATAGGCGGGGGTGACATCGCCAGTCACGTACTCGCCTGAGAAGCACGACGTGTCGAACGCCTGGATCTGCGAATCGTGATGCAGACATGCGCGCACCAGATCATCGAGATCCTGATAGATGAGCCGATCGGCGCCGATCAGTTTAGCGACCTCGTCTTCAGTGCGGCCGCTGGCCACGAGTTCGGAGGTGGTCGGCATATCGATCCCGTAGACGTTGGCGTAGCGCACCGGCGGCGCCGCGGATGCGAAGTACACACGCCGCGCTCCAGCCTCGCGCGCCAGATCGATGATCTGCGCGGACGTCGTGCCGCGAACGATCGAATCGTCGATCAGCAGCACGTTCTTGCCGCGAAATTCCAGATCGATGACGTTGAGCTTGGAGCGAACCGATTTGGCGCGCTGCTCCTGGCCGGGCATGATGAACGTGCGCCCGATATAGCGATTCTTGACGAAACCCTCGCGGTACTTGATGCCGAGCAGCTGCGCGACCTGCACCGCCGCCGTGCGGCTGGTATCCGGAATGGGGATCACGACATCGATGTCATGGTCGGGCCAGATGCGGCGAATTTTTTCGGCAAGCAGATCGCCCATGCGCAGTCGCGCCTTGTGCACCGAAATATTGTCGATGATCGAATCGGGGCGCGCGAAGTACACGTATTCGAAAATGCACGGGGTGTGGCGAGCGGCCGGCGCGCACTGCTGCGAGTAGAAGCGGCCGTGCTCGTCAATGAACACTGCTTCGCCGGGGCCCACGTCGCGCAGACGTGTAAAGCCGAGCATGTCGAGAGCCACACTCTCGGAGGCGAGCATGTACTCGGCGCCTTGTGCAGTTTCGCGTTTGCCGATGACCAGCGGACGAATTCCATGCGGATCGCGGAATCCGAGCAATCCGTGGCCCACGATCAGTGAGACGACCGCGAACCCGCCGCGCGTCCGGCGATACACGGCGCTCACCGCTCCGAAGATGTCTGACGCCGAAGCGCGCGGCGTGCCCGCTCGCGACAGTTCGCTTGCAAGTACGTTGAGCAACACCTCGGAATCGGAACTGGTGTTCAGGTGCCGCAGATCCTCGCGGATCAGCACCTCGGCGAGTTCCGCTGCGTTCGTCAGATTGCCGTTGTGGCCGAGGCAGATTCCGTACGGAGAGTTGACGAAGAACGGCTGCGCCTCGGAAGACGTGTCATATCCGGCCGTCGGATAGCGAACATGGCCAATGCCGATGTTGCCCTTGAGCGCCAACATATGGCGCTGCTGGAACACATCGCGAACCAGGCCCGTCTGCTTGCGCATGAACAGCTCGCCTTCATGATGCGTCATGATGCCCGCGGCGTCCTGCCCGCGATGCTGCAGCACCGTCAGCGCGTCATAGATCTGCTGATTGACCGGCGTATGTCCGACGATGCCAACGATGCCGCACATGGTCTCTAAACTCCCTCGGATGAGGATGGGCCGATCACCGGCGCAGACGGATTGGCCTGCTGTTCAAGCGCATCCATGCCGGTTTCTGCAAATGTCTGGATCCAGCCGGCCAGTTCACTGGCGTAAGGCAGGAGTCGAGACTGCTTCCACCACTCTACGCGATCCAGTTCGACGAACTGACCGAGCAACACGAATACTGCGACAACCACTGCGCCACGCACGATTCCGAAGAACAATCCAAGCAGGCGATCCACCAGGATGCTCAGGCCGGAATGCTGAAGGAAATAGCTCAAGGCCGCCGCGACAAGCCAGCCGACGATCAACACGCCAATCACGATCAATGTGCGCGCAGCCCAGGTGCTGACTGGCGGCTCGCCGATCATTCCGCCGAGATAGGGCTCGAGCCAGGGCGCATAGCGCCACGCGAGCCAGACGCCGCCGAGCCAGGCGAGGACGCCGATCGCTTCACGTACGAACCCGCGAAACAGTCCCAGCAGCATCGACAGTACGAGCACGGCCAGAATCAGGTAGTCAACACCATTCATAGTCGCGGCGAAACGCTGCAGGAGAGAAAGGTTCGGGTCGCGGAGCTCGATGCGCGCGGATTCTATCAGCGGCCCTTCGCTACTTACCAACCGGCGTCTCAACCTTCGAACGCGCTCGCAAAATGAGCCGCGACGCGCTACGGGTGCGCCACCACTGCAGCACTGGAGACTTTCGCCTTCAGCGTGCGCAGCGCCGTCTCGGCGGCCGAGCGATCCTTTATCGGGCCGACGCGGACCCGATACAAGGTCGCAGCGCCGGAACGCACAGGCATGACGAACGCCTCATGGCCCTCGGCCCGCAGTTCATTTGTCAGCCGTTCAGCGCTGGCCTGTCTCGAAAAACTGCCGAGCTGCACTGCCCAGGCGCCTGATGTCGGAGTCAGCCGTGGCGATGCGAGCACCGGCCGCTGCGATTGTTCAGGCGTCGGACCGGGCTGCGCAGTTTGCGTCGGGGGTTCCACCACGGCGTCGCCAGCCTCAGTTTGCCGGGCCGGCGCGTCCGGCGTGATCGACGCCCTTTGCGCAGCCGCCGGGTCCTCAGGTTTTCCCTCAGGAGCCGCAGCGACCGCACCACTGGCCTCAGGCGGCGGCGCGCGAGTCTCTCCGCCTTCGCCCGCCGGATGGCCGCCCACCGGCTGGTTCAGATCAATCGTGTAGGTCTTGAGCGGCGCTTCGTCTGTGACCGGTCGCGCCGCCTCGTGCGGCTCGCGATCGGGACCTGAGAGCATCTCCGGGATGAGAATGACCGCCGCAGCCATCAGCACGGCGGCTCCAACCAGGCGTTCTTTTACATGGCGTTCCACAGTTGGAAAGTATAAGAGCGCGGGCGATTGTGAATCACGCGAATACGTCACTTCGTGAATGCAGCATCTCGAGCGCCGGCCCAACTGTCAGAAAGGAGCCAAAGACCACGATTCGATCTCCGGGCCTGGCGAGCGCTTGTGCTGTCGAACACGCGGCAGCCACGCCATCAGCCAGCGCTGCGACGTTCGCCCCGATACGCCGCAGACGCTCGGTGAGCTGCATCGCGGTCAATGCCCGCCCACCCGACAGTCCTGCTACCACCCACAGATCGATTTCATCGAGCACTGCTACGCCGACGCCTTCAATATCCTTGTCGGCCAGGATGCCGCAGACCGCGATGGTGCGTCCCGAAGTCGGACGGGCGGCGAGTTGCGCCGCCAATGTCGCCGCGGCGGCGGGATTGTGAGCGACGTCGAGAATCCATTCGTTGGCGCCGCCGATCACCTGAAATCGCCCCTGTACTCGCACCCCTGCGAGCCCACGCTCGATCGCCGCACGATCGATCGGAAGCTGATGTCCAATGCTTTCGAGCACACACAACACTGAGGCGGCGTTGTCGTATTGAATCTCGCCGATAAGAGCGGGCGGCGGCAGATCCTGGAACGCACACGCTCGACCGCGCCAGTTCCAGCGCGCTCCGCGGAGCGTCCAGTCGAACTCACGTCCGAGGCGCATGAGATCGGCGCCAATTTCCGCCGCGGCGGCTTCGATGGACGCGGGCATTACACGCGAGCCGAACACTGCAGGTCGACCGGCGCGAAAAATGCCGGCCTTCTCGCGTCCAATGGTTTCCACATCGCCACCCAGCCAATCGCAATGATCAAGCGCGATCGAGGTGACGAGTGCGATGTCCGCGTCGACGACGTTTACGGCGTCAAGCCTGCCGCCCAATCCCACCTCGAGCACGATGACATCGAGTCCGGCCGTGTCGAACACCAGCAGCGCAGCGAGCGTGTTGAATTCGAAGAACGTGAGGGTGTCCGCGCGGCGCGCGGCGTCAATGCGCTCGAACGCCGCGATCAGCGAAGCATCGGAAACTTCGCGGCCTGCAATCGTGATCCGCTCCTGGTAGCGAATCAGGTGCGGAGAGGTGAACGCCCCGACGCGATAGCCCGCCGCGGTGAGAATGGCCGAAATCAAGGCAGTGCTGGAACCCTTGCCGTTCGTGCCGCCGATCGTGATCACCGGACATGTGGGCGAGCGCCAGTCAAGCCGCTGTAATGTGCGGCGCAGGCGATCAAGCCCGAGATCGATCGCGCTGGGGTGCAGCGTCTCCTGCCACGAGAGCCACTCGGAGAGTGAACGGCGGACGGTGGACATGGAAGTGAAAGCGGACAGCGGACGGTGTTCGGAAGACGATGACCGGAACGGACTTCAGCGCTTTTCACTGTCCGCGCCCGCCATCACCGGCTCAGGCCTGCGGCGCGGGACGATGCATGAATGCGGTCAGTAGGCCGGCGATACGATCTCGCAGATCGCGACGATCCACGATCATGTCCAGTGCGCCGTGCTCCAGCAGAAATTCACTGCGCTGAAATCCTTCCGGCAGCGTCTCGCGCACGGTCTGTTGAATGACGCGCGCACCCGCAAAGCCGATCAGCGCCTTCGGCTCCCCGATATTTACATCCCCGAGCATCGCAAGACTCGCCGATACGCCGCCGGTCGTCGGGTCCGTCAGCACGGAAACATAGGGGAGTCGCGCCTGCGCCATGCGGGCGAGTGCTGCGCTCGTTTTCGCCATCTGCAATAACGACAGCAACGCTTCCTGCATGCGTGCGCCGCCGCTCGCCGAAAAGCACACGAGCGGCTTGCGATGCTCGAGACAATGCTCCACCGCGCGCACGAAGCGCTCGCCGACAGCTGACCCCATCGAGCCGCCGAGGAAGCTGAACTCAAAGGCGCACGCGACGATTGGCAACCCATGCAGCGCCCCGGCCATGACGATCAGTGCGTCTTTCTCCCGCGTGGTCTTCTGCGCCTGCTGCAATCGGTCGCGGTACTTCTTGGTGTCGCGAAACTTGAGCGGATCCTCCGGCTCGATGTTGTCGGCAAGTTCAGTCGTGCTGTCCGGATCGAGAAAGTATTCGAGCCGTTCGCGCGCCCCGATGCGCATGTGGTGCCCGCACTTCGGACACACGTGGATATTGCGCTCGAGTTCCGCGCGGTACAGCACGGCGTCGCATGCGGCGCACTTCATCCACAGCCCTTCGGGAACCGAACGCGTGCGGCGCTCGGTCTTGATCCGCGAGGGCATGATCTTTTCGAACCACGTCATGCAGTTGATTCCGTCGGAGACCGGAGCAAAGAAAGGGACGGCATCTATACTTGGTCCGGATGCACCGGGCAAGACGCGTACAGGGCCTCGGGTTCGCTCGGCAAATCCAGCGCCTCCGCATAGCGAATTCCCTGTAGATATAGCCCGCCGGGCTGTGCAGTGACGCCCGCCTTGCTGCGATCACGCGCGGCGAGCACTTCCGCCGCCCACTCGACCGGACGCTCGCCGGTCCCGATCGCAATCAGCACGCCGGCGATATTGCGAACCATATGATGCAGAAACGCATTCGCTGTCACGGACAAGACGACGAGTTCGTCGCGTCGGACAACGTCGATCTCGTGAAGGTTTCGCAACGGTGTTCGCGCCTGACATTCGGCCGCTCGAAACGAGCTGAAATCGTGCTCGCCGACGAAGAGCTGCGCCGCGCTATGCATGAGCGATGCATCGAGAGGATCGCGAATCCAGCAGACGCGCCGCGCCGCGAGCGCCGGACGCGGCCCGCGATTCAGAATGATGTAGCGATAGCGCCGCGCGATCGCGCTGTAGCGCGCGTGGAACGCTTCAGGCATTTCCCGGGCCCATAACGCGCTGACTTGCACCGGCAGATTCGCATTGGCTCCGAGCATCCAGGCGCGCTCGGTACGCGATGCATGTGTGTCGAAATGAACGACTTGCATGGCCGCGTGGACGCCTGCGTCCGTGCGTCCAGCAGCCGTTACCGCGACATCGTGATCGGCGACGCTGGACAGCGCAGCCTCGACGACAGACTGGACGCCTCTGGCGTGAGCCTGCGACTGCCAGCCGGAGAATGCGCTGCCGTCGTACTCCAATCCGAGTGCGATACGAGGCATGAGCGGGGCGGCTAGCGAACAGTGATGAGCGATTGGCGATACAGCTTGCGCCAGCGCAGAGCCGTTTCCGGCTCATCGCTAATCGCTAGTCGCTCATCGCTCACTTCGCATCAGCGAATCGAGTCGAGCAGCCGCTGCGCTTCCTGCTTCTGATTCGGATTGCCCTCAGCCTGCACCTCTTCGAGAATGCTGCGAGCGCCGTCCGGATCGCCCATATCCATGTAGGCGCGCGCGAGATCGAGCTTCGTGCCGACTTCGCTCATCGTGACCGGCTCCAGTTCGGAGAGCTCCATCTCGGTCGTAACCTGTTTGTTCGTGGGCTCGTGATCCTCAGCCGACAACGGATCGCCGACGTCCAGATCGATCCTCGGCGACTCCGCGGTGCGGTCCGCGAATACGTCGCTCGAGAACTGCTCCGTCTCGCCGGCGCGCGGGTGACGAATCGTGTCGTGGCTTTCAGGAGCATCGGACAACATGTCGAGATCGACGTCCAGCGGACCTGATCGCTTCATCGACGCCGTCGCGTCGACGTCAGGCCGCGGTTGCTCGACCGTGTCGCCGCCGGACAAATCCACCTGGTCGATGTAGATCGTACCGGTGCTCTCTATGTCGAACTTCCCGGTTTCGCCTTTATCTGGACGGGGCGCTTCGATCGTGCGATCGAAGCTGCTCAGCGAGGGTGCAAGCTGAGTCATCTCGTCGTCGTTCAGGTGCGGCGCGATTTCGTGTTCCCCCGTGTCCTTCTCAAGCGACGTCGTATCCTCGAGCGACCCGGAGTTGTCGAGTGCGTTTACGTCCAGACCCAGATCATCGAGCGACAGCTCAGCGGTCTGTTCAGCGTTAGCCCTGCCGAGAGTCTTGTCGGCTCTCTCGCGGATCGTGTCCGACGAGCGATGGAGCTGCGGTGATTCGATGGTCGGCGTTTCCTGCGTGCGCGCCAGCGGATCGAGTTCACGCGTGGGCTCTTCATCCGCGCCGGATCGAGGTTCGTCCAGTAGAAAATCCAGGTCCGACTCATCCCCATCCGCAGGCGCCTTACGCTCGCCGCTGGCGAACTCGAGATCGAGGCCGACCGGTTTGTCGTTCTCCGGTTCCGCGAACAGATCGACGTCGACGCGATTTTCGCCGCCTTCGAGATTGACATCGACGAGATCGAGCCCGGCGCTCGCCTCGCCCTTGAACATCGGATCCTCGGGCGCGATCTGCTTGCCCATGATGAGGACCTTGTCCCACTCGCCGGCGGCGGCTTCGCCACGTGTGCCGTGCAGGTCGCGAGCAGTGTCGAGGAACAGATCCTTGTTGCCCCAGACGAAGTAGATCTCGAGAAGCTTCAGCTTGAGATCGCGTCGGCCAGGTTCGCGGTCTATGGCGATCTTGACGAGATCGGCGGCCTGATCGTACAGGCCATACGCCATGTGGAAATCCGCTTCTGCGAGGGCATCCTGCTGATCGAAGCGGACGGCGGTTTCGCTGCTGAGCGTGTCATCGGCAGTTCTTGACGCAGCGACTGGCGCGGCTGGCTCGACGGGACGCGTCTTCGGCTGTTCAGTCCGGCGTGCGGTGACGGGCGCCGGTTCATCGAACGTTTCCTCCGCCGCAGGCTCCCCCTCCACCAGGAACGAATCAGAGCGGTCGCGGCTCCGCGTCGATGCGGCCGGCGCGCGCTCGTATGCCGGTTCAAAATGCATTGGCGCAATGGAATCGAGCGAGCTGGAATCTTCCGCATCGCGCCGTCGGCGAACGAAGGCGACGATGAGTCCAATGACGACCAGCAAACCGAGAACGACAGGCGCCCACCAGAACTGGCTGATGCGCTCAGCCAGCGTCGGACCCGCGGGTTCCGGAGCGGATTGCACCGGCGTTTGGGCGGGACGTTGAGCTTGAGGCGCTTCCGCGGCCGGCGGGGCCACTGCAGCGTTTGGATCTTCCGCGCCCGGTTCGCTTCCTGGCGCAGGTTCGGCCGGTGTCTCGTCAACGTTCTCTTGCGCGGCTGCGAGCTCGGGGCTGGTGATCTCGAGTCGCTTGTCCTCCGCACTCGGCTCGCCTGGTGCGGCGCCCGGGCGTTCCGGCGCAGTCTGCTCCGGCGTCGGCGCAGCGGCCGTCGGCGCGGCAGGCGTCTCTTCAGGTGTGACCAGCCGCAGTCGGCTGGCGTCGTCGGCAACCTGAGCCGGCTCCGCACCGCTCCATTCCGCAGTCTGTCGCGCGACTTCCATCGAAGCTTCGCCGCCGGAAACTGCTTCGATCTCCGATATTTCAGGAATGCGCAGCACGCTGCCCGCGCGGAGGCGATTGATGTTGCCGCCGAAGGCCGCCGGATTGGCGCGAAACAGCGCGATCATCGTCTGATTCACGACCGACGGCGAACCAGGATTCACCCGGTTCGCGATTCTCCACAACGTGTCGTTGCGCTCGACGGTGTACTCACCGTCGAGCGTGGCAGGCGCAGCCGCGACCGGCGCTGCCGGCTGTTCGGGCGTCGGTGCAGGACGAGCCGGTTCCGCCGACGGTTCAGGTTCCGGTTGCGGCGTCGGTTGCCGCTCGATTCGACCTTCAGTGCGCGCGCCAGATTGAGGCGTCGTGACCGGCGCAGGCGTTTCGGACTGTGAAGGCATGAACACCGGAGGATCGAGCAATACGGTGTATTCGCGCAGCAGGCGGCCACGCGCCCAGCTCGCTTCCACGAGCAGCGTCACGAAGGGTTCGGTGACTGAACGGTTCGACCTGACCTTGATGCTGGCGCGTCCATCGCGCGTGCGACTCACGGAGAAATCAAAGCCGGACAGATACGACGGTCGATCAAGGCCGTACCGGGAGAACAGATCGTTGCTGGCGAGACCGACCTTCAGGCTCTGAAGTTCGTCGGCGGTCGGAGAGATCAGTTCGATTTCTGCATCGAATGGCTGATTCAGGGCGGAGTTCAGGCGAATCTCCCCCAGCCCCAACGCAAACAGCGTCACAGGGGACAGCAGTGCGCCCGTCAACAGCAGGCGCGGCAAGTGTCGTCTCATCACCTCTCCCGGTACGTAACCTTCCGCATCCCAAGCTCTTTAAATAGTGCTTTTGGGTAGGCGCGAGCTGCCGTCAATGCTCATGTGATTGTTGACTTTAGGCGCGCAACTATAACTTACAGGTAGTGTTTCACCAATATTTCGGCGATTTGTACGCTATTTAAAGCAGCTCCCTTGCGAACGTTATCGGACACAATCCACAGATTCAGACCGCGCTCGTGACTGATGTCCTCGCGAATGCGACCCACGTACACAGGATCTGTCCCGGCGCCTTCCGTGACGGCCGTTGGATAGCCGCCCGGCTCCAGCTCATCGAGTACGACGACTCCCGGCGCCTTCGCCAGCAGCTCACGCGCTTGCGCGGCTGAGAGCTTCCGCTTCGTTTCGATGTGCACCGCTTCTGAGTGTCCCACGTACACCCCGACCCGAACTGCGGTCGCGTTCACGCGAATGGAATCGTCCTCCATGATTTTCTGGGTCTCCCAGAACATCTTCATCTCTTCCTTGGTGTAACCATTGTCCAGGAAGACGTCGATCTGCGGCACGCAGTTGAATGCGATCTGCTTCGCGATGACTTTGGCCGCCGGCTTCTCGCCTGATGCGAGCGCCGCCGTCTGCTGCGAGAGCTCGTCCATCGCCTTTTGACCGCCGCCGGACACCGATTGATAGGTCGCGACGTTGATGCGCTCGATCTGCGCCGCGTCGTGCAGGGGCTTGAGCGCTACCAGCATCTGCATCGTCGAACAGTTGGGGTTCGCGATGATGTTGTGCTTGCGGTAACCCTTAATCGCGTGAGGGTTCACCTCAGTAATGACCAGGGGAATGTCTTCGTGATAGCGAAACTCCGACGTGTTGTCGACCACGACGCAGCCTGCCTTGCCAGCGCGCACCGCGTGAACTCTGGACACGCTGGCGCCCGCGGAGAACAAACCGATCTGCGCTCGTGAGAAATCGAACGCCTCGAGATCCTGCACCGGAATCTCCTTGCCCCTGAATGTCACCGAGCGCCCGACTGAGCGTGCGCTCGCGAGCGGAAACAGTTCACCTACCGGGAAATCACGCTGCTCGAGTATCGACAGTATCGTACCGCCGACCAGGCCGGTCGCGCCGACCACTGCTACGTTCCAACGTCCGCTCATCGTCGTGTGTTTGCCTTCAGGGGCGGTTATCCAAATCAGAATGATGCGGCTGCCAGCGATCCGCTCAAATGGCAAGCCCGATTTGACGGAACACTACCTGAAACGCCGGATGCGGATAAGGTGTGCGTCGCGGAAATCAGCGTCAGATCACAGGTGTGATCGGGTGTAGCCCTTCACTCCACGCCGCCCGGGATCACGGGGGTCGTTACTGTCACGTCGGCGTTTTGCGCGCGTTGCCGCAGGTAGTGATCCATCAGGACCAGCGCCAGCATGGCCTCGGCAATTGGCGTCGCTCGCAACCCGACGCACGGATCGTGTCGGCCCGTCGTGACAACCTCGACGCTGGCGCCATTGACATCGATCGTCCGGCCCGGAAGCGTGATGCTCGACGTCGGCTTCAATGCGATGCTGACCACGATGTCCTGGCCCGAGGAAATCCCACCGAGTACACCGCCGGCGTTGTTGGAGAGAAATCCACGCGGCGTGAGTTCATCCCGATGCTGGCTGCCTTTCTGCTCGACCGAAGCAAACCCGGCGCCGATTTCCACGCCCTTCACCGCATTGATGCTCATCATCGCGAAGGCGATGTCCGCGTCGAGGCGGTCGAACACCGGCTCGCCCAGGCCGGGAGGAACGCCTCTCGCCACGACATTCACGCGCGCGCCGACGGAGTCCCCTTCGCGGCGCAGGTTGATCATGTATTGGTCGAGCTCATCGAGCCGGGAAGGGTCCGGGCAAAAAAACGGATTGTCGTACACGGAGCCGAGCGCTTTCGGTTCGAGGCGCAGCGGTCCCAGTTGCGCGAGATATCCCGCAATCGTCACGCCGAGTCGCTCTCGCAGATACTTGCGTGCGATCGCGCCCGCCGCGACCCGCATGACGGTTTCCCGCGCGGATGATCGTCCGCCGCCGCGATAGTCGCGGAAACCAAATTTTTGCTGGTACGTGTAGTCGGCGTGTCCGGGTCGGAAGCGATCCTTGATCTTGTCGTAGTCGCGCGAACGCTGATCTTCGTTCTCGATCAGGAGGCCGATCGGCGTTCCCGTCGTTCGCCCTTCGAATACACCCGAGAGAATCCGGACCTGATCCGGTTCTTTACGCTGACTCGTATGTCGAGAGGTCCCGGTCCGGCGTCGCTCAATGTCAGGCTGGATGTCCTGTTCCGATAACTCCATCCCTGGCGGACAACCATCGACAATGCAGCCCAGCGCCGGCCCATGGCTCTCGCCGAAAGTTGTGACGGTGAAAAGCTTGCCTAATGTGTTGCCGGACATGGTCGGAAGAGTGATCGGCGACTGAGACTGATTAAGGTAGGAAAGATGCAGCGAAACGGTCGTTGCATTCTACGCTCGGCGACTATGCGAAATCGGACTGATGCTCGGCGAGCTGTTCTGCGGTCAGCATGAACACACCTCCGCCGCCGCGCTCGAACTGCAGCCAGGTGAACGGCGCACGCGGATAGGCCTCGATCAGCGCCTCATCCGAATTGCCGACTTCGACAACCAGAATTCCGCGCGGGTGCAGATGTCGACCGGCTTGCGCAAGAATCCGGCGCACGATCTCGAGCCCATCCTGGCCGCCGTGCAATCCCATGCGCGGCTCTCGGTGATACTCGGCCGGTAGTTCGGCCATCTCAGCATCGCCCACATACGGCGGATTCGAAACGATGACGTCGTAGCGCTCCTGACCGAGGCCATCGAAGACGTCGGACCGCACGAGACGAACGCGCTGTCGGAGATCGTGTCGTTCGACGTTGATGGAAGTCACCGCAAGCGCATCCTCCGAGACGTCGGCTGCGTCCACGGTCGCATCGGGCAACGCGAGCGCAGCCGCAACTGCTATGCAGCCCGAACCCGTTCCGATATCAAGCACGCGCCGAACACAGGCTGAATCGATCCATGGTTCGAAGCGGGCTTCGATCAGCTCGGCGAGCGGCGATCGCGGCACCAGTACGCGTTCATCGACGTAGAACTCATAGCCGGCGAACCACATACGTCGCGTCAGATACGCTGCAGGGATGCGGTCGCGAATGCGTTTCTCGATGAATTCGAGCGTCGCATCGCGTTGCGACGTCGTCAAGAGCCGTCCGTAAACCTCCGCCGCATCCTCGTGCCGCAATCCCGCCGCGAAAAAAACCAGTTCGGCCGCCTCGTCCAATGCATTGTCGGTTCCGTGACCAAACCACAGCCCTGCCTGCTCGAATCGCGCGGCGCCGTGGTGGATGACTTGCTCGACCGTTGCAGGATCAGGCACTGCTTTCATGATGGATCTCAGGAAAAAATCATTGGCCGCAAAAAAGCACAAAAGGCGCGAAAGGGAATTCAGTGATCAGATAAAAATGCGGATGCTTCCATTCCATTTCGTGCTTTTTGCGCCCTTCTGCGGCTAATCTTCCGGCTCTATAGATGGGAGCGACGTGCAATAATTCGGCGCGATGTCACGCACTCGATCAATCGCACTCGCAGCCGTTCTCGCCATTGTAGCCATCGGCGCCGGCATGCTGCTGTCACGCATGCTGTTCTCAGACTCTGCGCACTCGCGTGAACCTGTGCTTGCGAGCGGCACGCTGATCGCACCGCCCCGCCCGCTGCCGCGCGTCGGGTTTACTGATCATGAAGGCCAGCCGTTTGGCGGGGACCGCCTGCGCGGGCGCTGGAGCCTCCTGTTCTTCGGATTCACGAGTTGCCCGGACGTCTGCCCCATGACTCTCGGCATTCTGGCGCAAGTCGAGAAGCAACTGATCGATCTGCCGGCGCAGCAGCACCCTCAAATCGTACTGATCTCCGTCGATCCGAAGCGCGACACACCTGAACAGCTGTCGAAGTACCTGGGGTTTTTCAGCCCGAAGTTTGTGGGTGTGACCGGCGCGCAGGAAACGGTCGATGAGTTTGCACGCCAGATGTACGTGCCGGTCGCGATCACGCCGCTCGCGGAGGGCGGTTACACCGTCGATCATTCCGCATCGATATTCGTCGTCGGCCCCGACGGCGCCCTGCGAGCGCTGTTCTCTCCGCCGCATTCACCGGATGTCCTCGCGGCGGATTTTCGCCGCTTGACCCGAACGCAGAACAATGACTGATCAACGCGTACCCACCGTCAGCACGGGCGATCGGCTCTTCACAGTTCTGCAGTATATTCTGCCGAAGCATCTGCTCACACGCGTTGTCTACGCGCTGGCGCGTAGCGAGTCTCCGCTCGTCAAACGCAGTCTGCTGCGCGCTTTCCTCAGCGGCTACAAGGTCGACATGACCGAGGCGATGCAATCGGATCCTTTCGCCTATCGCAGCTTCAACGATTTCTTTACGCGCGCACTCAAACCCGACGCGCGGCCCACGGATGCCGATTCATCCGTGATCGTCAGTCCGGTCGACGGGACGCTGAGTCAGTGCGGCGACCTCGAAGACAACCTGCTGCTGCAGGCCAAGGGTCATCGCTATTCACTCGAAGAATTGCTCGGTGGTGATCGCGAGGCCGTCCAGGCGTATCGTGGCGGCAGTTACGCCTGCATCTATCTGGCGCCGTTCAACTATCACCGAATTCACACGCCATACGCGGGGACGGTGCGCAGCAATCTTTACGTGCCCGGTGAACTGTTCAGCGTCAACGCCTCGACAGCGCGCGCCGTGCCGAGGGTATTCGCGCGCAACGAGCGGCTGATCTGCGATTTCGACACCTCGCACGGCCGCATGGCGGTGATTCTGGTTGGTGCGCTG
>JBOHZJ010000160.1:0-4178 GCA_050738395.1 Steroidobacter sp. | reverse complement strand
CGATTGGGCGCATGGCGTGCTCGTCGGCGCAGGGATGGCGTCGGAGACCACCGCAGCCGCGGTCGGAAAGATGGGCGTCGTCCGTCGCGACTCGATGGCGATGAAGCCGTTCTGCGGCTACAACTTTGGCGACTATTGGGCGCACTGGCTGTCATTCGGGGGCGAGTCGGACAAGCTGCCGAAGGTCTTCCATGTCAACTGGTTCCGCCAGGACAAGAACGGCCGCTTCATGTGGCCAGGTTTCGGCGAAAACCTGCGAGTACTGCGCTGGGTTGCGGATCGATGCGAGGGCCAGGCGGGCGCCGCCGAAACGCCGATCGGCTTCGTTCCGCGCAAGGAAGATCTCAACACGCAGGGACTCGACATCGGCGCAGAAACACTCGAGACGCTGCTCTCGATCGATGCAGCCGCCTGGCGCCAGGAAATCGAGGCCATCGGCAAGTACCTCGATGAATTCGGCGATCGCGTGCCGGCCAGGCTGCGGCAGGAACAACAGGAAGCGGCGAAGCGGCTCGCCGGCTGAGAAGGGATTAGTGACTAGTGACTGGTGAATAGCGGACAGGGACTCCGGCCTCGTTCCAATCACCAGTCACTATTCACCTTTCGCTTCATTCCTCAAGCACATACCGGATAGTCAGCGACGAACCTGACTCCGGCACCCGGCCGAAGCCGATGAGGCCCTCGCTTTTCAGCTGCATGCTGTCGCGCCGGACGAATGCTTCTTCGCCTTCTCGCGTCGTGACAAACGTGCCGTTGGTGCTCTGATCGATCAGCAGAAATTTGTTGCGATTGAGTTCCAGCCGGGCATGCGTGCGGGAAATGAGGTTGCCCTTTACAACGATGTCATTCTCCTCTGCGCGGCCAATGGTGATGTTCGCGCGACTGTCGTCCAGGACGATTTCTCCACCTTGAAATCGCAGCCGCAGACGGCGCGCGCGCTGCTTTTCACGCGACACCGCGGCGCCCAGGGCGATCGCCGGCAACATGCTGGTGGCGTCCTCCTTCTGCCAGAGCACTTCGTAAAGGTCGTCTTCGCTGCTCTTACCCTTGAGGGTCGCAACGTCGATCTGGCGCACTGCCGATTTCCACTCTGGTGCAAGGCGCTCGACCACTGCGCTCGTGACCATGATCTGGCCGGCCTTCGCCTGGCTCGTCATCCGATTGGCTGTGTGCACCGCTGCGCCAAAAATGTCGCGATTCTCGAGCACGACGGGGCCAAAATGTCCGCCGATGCGAATTGCGACGGGCTGCCCTTCAACCTTGAGCTCGGCATGAATTCGGATGTCGTGCTGCATCCGGCTGGCCGCATTGAGGGCGTCATTCGCGGTTGGGAAGGTCGCCATAATCTCATCGCCGATCGTCTTGATGACCGTGCCATGGTTCTGCTCGGTCGCGGAACGCATGATCTCGACACAGGTCAGGACCATATCGCGCGCGCGCAGGTCGCCCATGATTTCGTAGATCCGCGTGCTGCCAACGACGTCGGCAAACAGGATGGCGAGTTCTATGTCTTTTCCCATGTCCTCGAGACGCAGCTAGTGCGCCCAAGTGGCCGGGCGCGTTGGCATTATATACACAACGCAACATAACCTCGTTCGGCTCCAACGCGGACGACGATGAAGGAGTTTCCTATGCTGAATTTCCTGCGCACGGCGCTGTTGATCCAGTTTGCGGCCGTGGCGCTCGTCAGTCCTCGCGCAGCAGACGCCGCTGAGTGGACGCAACAGGATCTGGCCGCAGCTGCGGCTCTGAGAGACCGGGCCACATCGGGAACAAGCGCGTTTGAGCACGCGAGTTCGCTGACCACCGAGGTCGGCCCCAGGTTCGCAGGCTCGAGCGCAGACGGCGCAGCCGTCCGCTGGGCGCTCAACAGACTCGGGAGCCTCGGCTTCTCGCGCGTGCGCACTCAGGATGTCCTCACTCCGCGCTGGGTTCGAGGAACTGCAGAGGTCGCGATTGTCGGCGCGAACGCTCAACCTCTGGTGGGTGTTGCGCTCGGCGGCAGCATTGGAACGACCGAGGAAGGTATCGAGGCCCCTGCTATCGAGGTCGCATCTCTCGAGGCGCTGAGCGCACTGAAACCAGCCGCCGTGAACGGAAAGGTCGTCTTCATAAATCAGCGAATGGATCGCACGCGAGACACAACGGGTTACGCGAATGCAGTCCGGAATCGCTCACAGGGTCCGAGCGTCGCGGGGAATCTGGGAGCCGCCGCGCTCGTGATCCGTTCAGTGGGCACGTCCGATGAACGCGTCGCGCACACCGGGGCCCTGAGTTATCGAGTCGATGCGCCGCGCATACCCGCGTTCGCGATTTCCAATCCCGATGCGGATCTGCTCGCACGGCAGATCAAACTGGGCAAGCCGGTGCGACTCCGGTTGAAATCGACCGCAAGAGAGTTGCCGCCCTCGTGGTCAGCGAACGTCATCGGCGAAATACCGGGCCGCACCCGCCCCAATGAAGTCGTCCTGCTTGGCGCGCATCTCGATTCCTGGGACCTGGGTCAGGGTGCGCTCGATGACGCCGCCGGGGTGGCGATCGTGATGGAAGCGGCGCGACTGATCCGAAAGCTCGAGCGCCCGCCGGCGCGCACGATTCGCGTGGTCCTGTTTGCAAACGAAGAGTTCGGCTTGTCTGGCGCGCGTGAATACGCGCGTCTGGCGGGCGATGAAGCAGCGCATCATGTGATTGCGATGGAATCCGATCTGGGCGAGGGCCCGGTGTGGCGCATTCAGTCGCAGGTCGCGCCGGAGCACGTAGGTTCAATCAGTGCGATTCGCGATGCGCTGCAGCCGCTCGCAATCGAGCTGGGCGGCAACACCTCCCAGGGCGGTGCGGATCTCGGACCGTTGCGAGCGCTCGGTGTGCCAATCCTCGAGCTGTCGCAAGACGCAACGAAGTACTTCGATGTCCACCACACGGTGAACGACACACTGGCGAAGGTGGATGCAAAAGTACTGGACCAGACGGTCGCCGCTTATGCGGTCGCGGCGTACCTCGCAGCGACGAAGGAAGGCGATTTCGGGCGGATCGCGGTTGAGCAGACGGGGCAGGAGAAGAATGGAGAGCCGCAAAAGACCGCACAAAAGAAATAAAAAGTCGAAAGGATCTGCGCCTTGAATGCCCAGGTGAGGGATGCGTCGCCAGAACCTCCTCTGGTGGACCTTTATTCTTTTATGCGGTCTTTTGCGGCTCCCCTCTGCGGCTCCCCTCTTATGCCGCAGCCCGCAGAATCCGCAGTGCGTCCAGCAATAGATCCGCATTGGCCGCCGGTTGCGCGGACTGCTCTGACAGGAACCTGCGCCACGAACGTACGCGCGGCAGGCCCGCGTACAAACCCTGCACATGCCGAACCATCGTGCGCAGCCGATGGCCTTCGGCGACGCGTGCGTGTGCGTAAGCGGTATAGCGCTCAATCACCTGATCGCGCGAGGGCGGCGACCACTGCGGATCGCAGATAGTCTGGTGCAATTGCGCCAGCAGATAGGGGTTCTGATACGCCTCGCGCCCGATCATCACTCCATCGAACACCCTGAGATGATCCTGAACGTCATCAACGGTGCGCACACCGCCGTTCACGATGAACGTCAGTGCGGGGAAATCCGCACGAAGTCGCTGAGCGATGTCGTACCGCAGCGGTGGGATTTCGCGATTCTCTTTCGGACTCAAGCCGTTCAACATTGCGCGCCGGGCATGCACGACGAACACATCGCAGCCTGCCTGCGCAACAGTGGATACAAACCCCTGCAGAAAATCGTATTCATCAATCGCGGGCTCGGGCATCGGATCGATGCCGATGCGGCACTTGACTGTCACTGGAATCGAGACGGCCTCGCGCATGGCTCCCACTGCGTCCGCAACGAGCGTCGGCTCGCCCATCAGGCATGCGCCGAAGCGTCCGCTCTTGACGCGGTCGCTGGGACAGCCGCAGTTGAGATTGATCTCATCGTATCCGGCGACTTCGCCGGCGCGCGCCGCGGCGGCCAGCTCAAGCGGATTGCTGCCGCCGAGTTGCAGGGCCACCGGATGTTCCGCCGCATCGAACGCGAGCAATCTGCTCGCAGCGCCTCGAACGATCGCCGCCGCCGTAATCATCTCCGTGTAGAGCAACGCGCCCGGCGTCAGCAGCCGCAGGAAGTAGCGGCAGTGCCGATCGGTGTAATCCATCATAGGGGCGA
>JBOHZJ010000159.1:0-4704 GCA_050738395.1 Steroidobacter sp. | reverse complement strand
CGCCGAGATTTCCGGGGGCGCCATTTTCTTGCCGTTGACTTCGACCCAGGCGTCGCCGTTGTCGGCCTTGACGATCTTGTACGGCACCATGCTGATGTCCTTCTGCACGACGTCGTCCTGAAACCGGCGGCCGATCAGGCGTTTGATGGCGAACAGCGTGTTGTGCGGATTGGTCACCGCCTGACGCTTGGCGGACTGGCCGACGAGGACCTCATCGTCCTTGGTGAACGCGACGATAGAGGGGGTGGTGCGATCGCCTTCACTGTTCTCGATGACGCGCGACTTGCCGCCTTCCATGATCGCCACGCACGAGTTGGTCGTGCCGAGGTCGATGCCGATCACTTTGCTCATGGCCTGAAACTCCTGAAAACCGATAGATTGGAAAAGAGGGTTCGACGAAAACTGAATGACTGCTGGGCTAAATGCGGACCTGCGCGGCGCTTTCAAGCGGCCGGCTCAGGATTCGCGCGCCACGATGACTCGCGCCGGCCGCAGCAATCGCCCATTGAGGAGGTAGCCCTTCTGGATCACCTGCAGGACGGTGTTGGGGACGTGTTCGTTCGACGGTTGCGTAACGATCGCTTCGTGAAATTCGGGGTTGAATACCTCGCCTAATGGCGAAACTTCGGTCACGTTGGCCTTCTCGAAGGCTTTCCCCATGAGTTTCAAGGTCGCTTCCGTCCCGGCTCGCAACGCATCCGCCGCGCCGTCTGTCGCCAATCCCAGCTCCAGGCTGTCCTTGACGCCGATCAGGTCGTTGGCGAAGCGCTCAAGGGCGTATTTATGCGCGTGCTCGATGTCTCGCGCGGCGCGTTTGCGGACATTGTCCAGCTCGGCGAGGGCGCGCATGTACAGGTCCTTGCTTTCCAACGCCTGAGCCTCCGCTGCAGCCAGAGCCGCCTGCAGCTCCGCCGTCTCCCCCGCCCCATCCTCTGCACGGCTCGAGTCGGGCTGTGTGCGATCGGAAGGCCGGTCCTGCTCGTTGGGAAGGGTCATCTGTTGCGGTCTCCGTGAGGCAAATGCAAAGCGCGGCCCTGGAGCGGCGCGCATGTCTCGCATGGGCCGACTCGGCGGGCTGTCGCAGGTTTTCGGGGGAGTTGCGGCTCAGGTCCGCGAATTCAAGGCGGAGCCCAGCAGCTTGGCGGTGATATCGACGATCGGAATGATCCGCTCATAAGCCATGCGGGTCGGGCCGATCACACCAAGGACTCCCACGACTTCGTGATCCAGCGTGTACGGGGCCGTGACGATACTGCAGTCATCCAGAATCGTGTAGCCCGATTCCTGACCGATGAAAATCTGCACACCTTCCGCCCTCAGACTCTGATCGAGTAGATGCAGGATGTCCTGCTGCTGTGTAAATGCGTCGAACAGGCGGCGTAATTTTTCCACATTGGAGAGTTCCGCGAACCCCATAAGGTTCGTCTCGCCCGCCATCACATATTCCATGCGGCCGGCTTGCGGACTGACGACCTGCTGCGCCAGGCGGATCGCGTCCAGCATCACCTGATTCAGATGTTCGCGTGTTTCCTTGAGCTGATTGACCAGATGCTCGCGCACCGCATTCAGCTCCTTGCCGCCGAACTCCTGGTTCAGATAGTTCGACGCGCGCCGCAACTCCTCGGCGGTGTAGTGGCGCTCGAGCTGCAGGATGCGGTTCTGAACTTCGCGGCCATTGACGATCAGGATCGCCAGCACACGGTTGTCCGAGAGCGGCACGAACTCGATCTGCGTGAGCGCGGCATGACTCTGGCGAGGCAGCGTCACGACGCCGGCCAGGCGAGTGATGCTGGACAGCATCTGCGAGGCCGCCGCAACCAGCGCCTTCGGACTGTCGAAATGCTCGACCAGCCGTGACTGGATCGCCGCGATCTTGTCTTCTTCCAGAGGCTGGAACTTGAGCAGGGTGTCGACGAAGAATCGATAGCCCTTGTCGGTGGGCACGCGACCGGCGGAGGTGTGCGGCGAGGTAATGAATCCGAGCTCTTCAAGGTCGGCCATCACGTTGCGGATGGTCGCCGCGCTCAGGTTCAGTCCCAGGTCGCGGGAAAGGGTCCGCGAACCGACCGGTTGTCCATCGCGGATGTAATGTTCGACCAGCAGCTTGAGCAACTGCTGGGCGCGTTCAGTCAACGGATCATCGATAGCCTGGGACATCGCAGCGGAAGATAGCAAATCAAAGGTCGGTCACGGCGGCTCAAACCCGCATGCCAAACAGATATTTCGACGGATTTGAACGATTCGGGATCAAGCTAAGCACGGGGTGATCTGCTGTCAAGCGACCGCGGCGCACGTTTCATTGCACGTTGACCGCGCCGTCGTGCTAAAAAATGCGCCATGGCGGTCGAACAATTCAGACGCATTGCCCTGATCGGCAACCACCGTGACGCTCGCGTCCTCGAGTCGCTGCAGATGATCGCTGCACACCTGGAGATCCGCGGCCGGCGCGTGCTGGCCGACGCTGCGAGCAGTATCGATTTCGGCGCGGTTCGGGTCGAGCGCCGGGCGGAAAGCGATCTGGCGTCGAACGTCGATCTGGTCGTCGCGGTCGGCGGCGACGGCACGATGCTCCATGCCGCACGACTGGCCTCCCCGCAGGCCATCCCCGTGCTCGGCGTCAATCGCGGACGACTTGGATTCCTTGCGGACATCGGCCCCGCGGAAGTCCGCGATCGTCTCGACCAGATCCTTGCGGGGCAGTTCGTCCAGGATCGCCGCGCCATGCTGCAGGCGACCTTGAGCTCGCCGGGCGCACCCGCGCGCAGCTGCCACGCTTTGAACGATGTGGTGCTGCAGAAGTGGCAAACCGGGCGCATGGTCGACTTCGAAACCTGGATCGACGGGCGTTACGTCAATACGCACGGCGGGGATGGACTGGTCGTCGCGACGGCGACCGGCTCGACCGCGTACGCCCTGTCCTGCGGCGGCCCCATCCTATATCCCGAGCTCGACGCGCTGGTCCTCGCGCCGATCTGTCCGCACACGTTGTCCGATCGTCCGATCGTCGTGCGCGGTTCTTCGACCATCGAAGTGCGGTTAGTCGAAAGGCCGGACACGCAGGCTCAGATCACCTGCGACGGCGTGTCCCTGGGCGAGATCACGCCAGGCCAGGTGCTGGTGATTGCGCCTGCCGCTACGAACGTCACCTTGCTGCATCCGGCCGATCACGACTACTACCGCATTTTGCGCTCGAAACTGCGCTGGGGTCGCGGCGACCGCATGATTCCCAGTCAAACGGACTGATCTCGCGTGCTCACTCATATTCAGATTCGCGACTTCGCGATCATCGACGCTGTCGAACTCGAACTGGGCGCGGGTCTGACTGTGCTGACTGGAGAAACCGGCGCCGGCAAATCCATCCTCGTCGATGCACTGATGCTGGCGGCGGGTGGACGTGCCGGCGCTGAAGTCGTACGACACGGCGCAGAGCGCGCCGAGGTCTCGGCAACATTCGCCATCGAGAACCATGCCGCCGCACTTGCCTGGCTCGCCGAGCAGTCCTTCGAGCATGAAGGCGAATGCATCCTTCGCCGGGTCATCGGCGTGGATGGCCGGTCCCGCGCCTACGTGAATGGTCAGGCGATGCCGGTCCAGTCGCTGCGACAATTGGGCGAAACGCTGGTCGATATCCACGGTCAGATGGAATACCAGTCGCTCGTGAAACGCACCGCCCAGCGCGAGTTGCTCGATAACAGCGGCGACTATCAGCAACTCATCGATGCAGTCGCGGACCACTGGCGGGCGTGGTCGTCGCTGCGAAATGAGCGCGATCAGGCGGCGTCCTCCGCCCAGGACCGCGAAGCACGGCTCGAACTGCTGCGCTATCACCTGGGCGAACTGAAAGCGCTCGATCTGAAAGCGGGCGAGCCTGAGGAATTGACTGCGGAACGGCAGCGCCTGTCGCAGCGGGGCCGGCTCTCCTCGGGTGCGCGCGAGATCGTGCAATTGCTCCGCGACGCCGAGGACGTCGGCGCGGAACAGGCGGTGTCCAGAGCGTTGAGCATTGCGCGCATTCTGGCGGATCTCGACGCTCGATCAGAACCCATCAAAAATCTGATCGAGGAAAGTCTGATCGCGTTGCGAGAAGGAGTGGCTGCGGTTGAGCGCTATGAATCGGATCTCGAAGCCGATCCGCAACGCCAGGAATGGGTCGAGCAGCGACTTGCCGCAATGGAATCGATCGCACGCAAACACCGCGTCGAGCCTGCCGCGCTGGCCGCGCTGCGGATCGAGCTGACGACGCAGTTCCAGCGACTGGAGACGCTGGAAGAATCTCTTGAACAGATCGAGCGAAGGCTTGCGCAGGCCCAGTCCCAATTTCGTGATTGTTCCGCAAAGCTCACGGCGGCGAGAAGAAGCGCGGCGAAGGAACTATCGCAGCGAATCACCACGCTGATGCAGACGCTCGGCATGCCGGGTGGGGTGTTCCAGATAACCTTGCGAGCACTCGAGCCCGAAGCAGCCAGCGCACACGGCGCTGATGAGGTCGAGTTTCTGGTCAGCGCCAATCCGGGTCAGCCGCCGAGGCCCCTGTCCAAGGTCGCCTCGGGCGGTGAACTGTCGCGCATCAGTCTCGCCGTTCAGGTCGCAGCGGTGCAGCAGGATGCCGCGTCGTGTCTAGTATTCGATGAGGTCGATGCGGGGGTGGGCGGCGGCGTCGCTGAAATCGTGGGACGACAGTTGCGCACTCTGGGCGATCGGACG
>JBOHZJ010000158.1:0-1934 GCA_050738395.1 Steroidobacter sp. | reverse complement strand
GAGCTCGAAGAACAATGCGGTTGCTCCCGCGGCGAGAAGAAAGGCTGCGAGCGCATAGACGCCGAGAAAGCGAGCGACGCTCAACGATCCCGTCAAAAGGGGGCCGATCAGCGGTAGGCGGCCGATTGGTTTCGCGAGCGCGGTGTCGCGGAACGCGCTCCACGCATGCGCTGCTATGGCCCGCCAGGTCGGGGCGTACTGGCGCAGCAGGCGCCAGAACATCGCCGCCAGAGCGAGCATCACGAAGACAGCGCCCAGCAGGACCAGGATCGCATGGCGCGCGATGACATCGACGAGCAACATCAGCGATCGAAGCAGCGACCACGAAACGGGTTCTCGAACATTCCGTCAGCGCGTGCGTCGGGCTCTCATGCGAGCGCCATCATCGAGCGAGCGCTTGATGATGTCCAGCACCCTAACAGGACTTGTCGGCTCGGGCAGGAGGCGCCTGAAGACCGAATACGTGCTTGTGCCCATCCGGTGAATTCGCGGAGACTTGCCGGATGGTGCGCAAGTCAAACCTCAGTCCGCTCTGGCTACTGTGTGCACCGCTTCTCCTGTATCCGGGCGTTGGGACGGCGGCCGAACCCGCCTTCGAGGTACAGGTGCTTGTTCGCGATGTTGCACCGCCCAGCTCCGAGGCAGTGGTCAGCGGTTCGCTGGACTCGCGATTTGAGCCGTTCAACTACCGCGACGTGCGTCGTCGGGGCGGTTCGTTCTGGCTGAGACTGCACGCGTTGAGCTCTCCCGAGGATTTGACGGGGGAAGTGCCCACGCTGAACGTTCGCAAAGGCCGGCATTTGCAAATCCAGCTTTTCGCGAATCGCAGCGGTGAGAGCGCCGCACTACGACTCGCGACCGAGTTGCCTGGATTTCGCGGCGCGCATGAGGCCGTCTTCATCCTTCCCGACGCATTGAAACCCGGACAATCTGTCTACGCGTATGTGGAATCCCTGGGAAGCGGCTCCGAGGAATTGGAGTTCTCCAGTTCGACGCTTGATTCGACTCTCGCGCAAGGCGCCGAGCGCGCACGAATGATTGCCCTGACCTTCGGCGCTCTGCTGGCGATGGCGTTGACCGCACTACTCATCTGGTTCGTGCTGGCCGACAAGCTGCTGTTGCTGTATGCCTCGCTGTTTGCACTACAAGCGTTGTACATGGCCTATCTGTCGGGTCAGGGCTTCGAATGGCCGGTGCTTTCGGCCGCTCTGCCGCTGATGTCGTACGCCTGGAATGTGCCGGCCGCCCTGACCGGCGCCATCGCCTGCTTCTTCGTGCGCGAGATCGCCGAACTGCGCCATTTCTCGCCGCGCGTGTACCGGATTTTCGGCTGGCTCGCGGGTGTCTTTGTCGTGCTCGCGTTTGCGAACCTGGCGCAGCACATCGGTCTTGGCGGCGTCGTTGCGATGATCGGCAACATCGTATTCGTCGGCGCCGCCGTATTCACGCTCGTCGCCGCGTTCCTCGCCTGGCGACGACAGAACCGGGCCGCCGGCTGGTTCCTGATCGCGTGGGGTCTGCTCGAGACCTTCACGATCGCAACCGCCGTTCGCTTACTCCTGACCAACGCCGATGATGCGGCAGGTTTGCTGTACTACGGCCTGCCGCTGTCGATGGTCGCCGCCGCCGTGTTGATCGCATTGGGCGTGGCGGATCGATTGCGCGATCAGCGCATCGCGCTGACGGATGCGGAACGTCGCGCTCAAACCGATTCGCTCACCGGCGTACTGAATCGTCGTTCGCTGCTCGAGCGGCTCGATGCGGGGTGTCTGCGTGCGCAGGCGCGGGGTTTACCAATCGCACTCCTGTTCATCGATCTCGATCACTTCAAGGAGATCAACGATACGTACGGTCACGCCGCCGGAGACGCCTGCCTCAGGGCGATTATCGATCCGATCCATGCGGAGCTGCGTCAGTCGGATGTGATAGGACGT
>JBOHZJ010000157.1:0-6062 GCA_050738395.1 Steroidobacter sp. | reverse complement strand
GTCGCTCGATGGATTGGTGAATGGCATAACAGGTGTTTTGCGTGACATTTTTCCGGCGTCCCCTTAACTTAGCGCCGCTATACACGATGAGTCCCATAACAAATCGTCCAGGGACCTGCGCTGCGGCGTTCGGCGGGAGACAGTTGCGTCCTTGAATAGCAAGGCGCGAAGGTCGGTCAGAGTTTCCTGCGGGTGCAGCTTACGGTTTCGTTCCAATCGCGAAGCGAGGATTTCATGCGCCATGTGATGGTAATGAATTCAAAAGGCGGCTGCGGCAAGAGCACGATCGCGACGAACGTCGCGACCTGGTTCGCGACGGAGGGCTACCGGACGGCGCTCGCCGATTACGATCCTCAGCGCAGCAGTCTCGATTGGCTCGCGATGCGGCCAGAGGATCTGCCGCGCATCACCGGCGTACCTGCGTACGACGAAGGTCTCCGCGGAGTCCCGCGAGACACAGAAGTACTCGTCATCGACGCGCCGGCGCGCACGCATGGGTCGGAAATGAATGAACTGGTGCGCCGCGCGGAGACGGTGTTGGTGCCGGTGCTGCCGTCGCCCATCGATATGAAGGCTTGCGAGCACTTCATGAAGGATCTGCTGGAGCTCGGCAAGGTGCAGCGCGAGCAGGCCAGACTCGCGGTCGTCGCCAACCGGGTGCGCGAGAACACGTTGTTGTTCGACGAGCTCGACAAATACCTCGGCAAGCTCAAGGTCCCGTACCTCACGTCGCTGCGCCAGTCGACCAACTATCTACGCGCCTTCCAGCGCGGTATGGGCGTCTTCGAACTGCCCGAATACCTTGCCTGGCCCGATTGGAAACAGTGGGAGCCGGTGACGAAGTGGCTGGGGAGCAAGAAAAGTCAGCCGAGCTGACTCCTTTGACTGCCGGCTTTCGGCAAGCAGGCTGCGGACGCAGCAAGTAGGCCTTCGGCAAGCCAGAGAAGACTCCGGTTCTGGCCTGCCGCAGGCCTTCCTCCAGCCGGAGGCCTTCCTGCGAACGCCTACTTGCCGCGTCTGCGGCCTTCCTCCTCCTCAGACAGGCTTTGCCGGATTCCCTCTTCAACGTTCGCGTATTTGAGCGTCACCCCGAGATGCTTCGTCATCCGCTCGTTGCTGACTCGGCGCGATTCATTGATGAACGACAGACGCTCATCGCTGAAGGTAAGTTGCGCTTCCACCATCGACACCTGCGGCGGGGGCGGCAGGCCGGCGATCCGGGCGACAGTCTCCATGAACTCGGTTGAGCTGATCGAGGCGCCGTCACTGATGGTGTACACGCCGCGAGCTTCCGGATTGACGACCGCGGCGATGCAAGCCTGAACCAGATCGTCCACGTGAATGCGATTGCTGACGCCCGCATCTGCGCGGCGCACCACGGGTTCGGATCGGCGCAGACGGTCAAGGGGCAATCGCCCGGGACCGTAAATGCCGGGGACGCGCAACACGACGCGCCGCACGCGCCGTTCGTTGCACCACACGCGCGTCATTTCTTCTGCGCTTACCCGCCGGCGGGCGCGATCGGTGCGCGGCTGTACGGGGCTGCTTTCGTCGACGAGCGCACCGCCGGCGTCGCCGTAAACGCCTGTCGTACTCATATATACGAAGGCTCGCGGCGGCACCGTCGCGAGTTGCAGAAAGCGATCGAGACGCAGGTCGCTTTCGCCGCTCGACGGCGGCGGCGCCAGGTACACGATCGCCGCGTGGTCGAGCCGTTCCGGGATATTCACGCCGGCGCGCACCCGATCCAGATCGATTGCCGTCGCGCGGACTCCATCTTTCGCGAGCGCCGCCGCGCTTGCGGATGAACGCACCAGCCCGCTCACATCGAACTGCTCGCGCAAGCGCAGGGCCAGCCGTCGACCGACATAGCCGCAGCCAACGATCAGCAGGTGTGGGCGCTGTACGGTCACGGCCGTCCTGCCTGTGCAGACTGGACTTTGGCAAGTACGTCAGGTGCGTAATCGAAAGAGTCGAAGAACAACTGCGTTGGCGGTAGACCGCGCTCGATGAATTCGTGCCGCACCGCCTCGACCATCGCTGGCGGGCCGCTTGCGTAGACATCGAAGCCGCGCGGATCAGGATGATCCTCGAGGGCAGCGGCATGGACCCAGCCGCGTCGGCCGGACCAATCGGCGGGTGCATCGGACAACACCGGCGTGTATTGAAGATTCGGGTATTGCGCGCACCAGCGCCGCACGTGAGCATCCTCGTACAGATCGGGTTGCCGCTGTGCGCCCCAGTACAGATGCAGCGATCGACGTTCGCCGCGTTCCAACAGATGTCGCAATATGGCGCGCAGCGGTGCATAGCCGGTGCCGCCGCCGATCAGCAGGGCAGGCCGCGGCGAGTGTTCGCGAAACCAGAACTGTCCCAGCGGCCCTTCGATCCGCAGCAGCGTTTTCTCCTTCATGCCGGAAAACAGCTGCTGCGTAAATTCGCCGCTTGCGACGCGGCGGACATGCAATTCGATCAACTCGGCGTCGTGGGGCGGATTGGCGATCGAAAAACTGCGCCGGCGGTTCTGCGGCAGCATGATGTCGACGTACTGTCCCGCCTCGAAATGAAACTGCTCGCTCGCCGGCAGCCGCAGAAACACGGCCATGACATCCGGCGCGAGCAACTCCATGTGCTCGACGCGGCACGGCAGGCTCTTCAATTGAACCTCTGCGGCTGGCGGCCGGATCTCGCGTACTTCGATGGCGAGCTCCTCGCTGGCCGCGTGCGCCTGACACAGGAGCACATAACCATCGAGTTCTTCATCCTCCATCAATCCCAGCGGACGGCCGAGTGGATAGCGCACGCGCCCATCGCGTATGCGCGCGCGACACGAGGAGCAATGGCCGCCTTTACAACTGTGCGGAAGATTCAAACCAGCACGCAGCGCGGCGTCGAGAATCGTCTCGCCGTCTTCGACGCTGAGCTCCTGGCCGGAGGGCAGCAGGGTTACGCGGGCGTAGGACATGGTTTTTGGTGAGCGGCGGACGGCGGACGGCGGACGGTGACAAGAGTCCGATCCGGGAAAACCGACCAGAGGCGGTTTGCACAACTACAGCGTGTGTCGTGCGACCATATTCGTTTGTCGCACCATCCGCCGTCCGCCGTCCGCCGTCCGCCCTTCACCAGCATCAGTTTCTCCGGCGCTCGTTGTGGCGTCGATCCAGCCAGCGCCGCGCGCGCACTCTGAGCTTCGCCTTGCGGCCCAGCGCAAGAACCAGACCATCGTTGAGCGCCTGCATCGCGCGGTCGCGCTCGCCGAGCTGTTCCATGAGGCTCGCGAGCAGTTGATAGGCCTCCGGCCTTGGCCGAATGGCGATGCTCGTTTCGAGATAGCTGCGCGCCTTGCCGTACAGTTCCGCGCGTGCGGCGAGCTGCGCGCATGTCAGCAGCAGCGATGCATCCTCGGCATGATCGGGAAGCCAGCTTTCCGCGCGTTCGAGCGTGCGAAATGGCTCATCGGTCTCGAGCTCGCCGAAGGTGAGCACCGCGGCTTCATCCCAGCGCCGCTCGAGGTTGTTGCGCAGTTCAGTTTCGGCGCCGTCATGCTCATCGCACGCCATTGCCGCGCGCGCATAGGTCACGACAACATCCGGACGCTGGGCCAGCGACTTCGGAATGTCCTTCCAGACTGTCTGCAGTTCGGCGACATTCGCCGGCTCACCGGCGGCCTTCAACCGATCCAGATAAATCTGCGCCGTCGTTTCGTCGGCGAGCGCCGCCGGAATGCCGCGCGTACTGCGCAGCCGGGGCTCCAGTTCCTGCAACCGGCGCCACTCGCCTTGCTGCCGATAAGCGCGAGCCAGCAGCAGAAGGCCGCGCGCGTTCTGCGAGTCGCTGGCTTCCAGTTGCTCGAGCGTCGTGATCGCCGCCTGCACCTCCTTATGCTTGAGATGCAACTCGGCCTGCATGATGAGCACGGGCGCGCGCTCGGCGGCAGAGGCGTCGAGCGCCTTTGCCAGCCACTCTTCCCGCCGTTGCGTTGCGCCTTGCAGGTCGGCTGCGCGCGCCGCGACGAGATAATGCGCTGCAGGCGCTTCGGCATCGCGCACGTGCCGCGTCAGCGTCGTCTCCGCAATTTCCCAGTCGCCTTGCGACAGTTCCAGCAGTCCGCGTGCGAGGCTGCGCCGTGCACGTTCCTCGCGCCGTTCGCGCTGCGATGCTTTCCACAGCTTGCGTGCATTGACAGTGCGCAGGAGCAAACGAACGAGGAAATACGCCGCCAGCAGCGTCAGTGCGAAGGTTACGGCGGACATCTCGATGAGACGCCCGGCGAAGCGCAGCGCAACGTAACCCGGATCGGCGAGCAGCAGATTGGCGATCAGCGCGCCAGCCAGCAGCGCGGCTGCGAAATACAGACCGCCTTTCATGATGCGGACGTCATTCCGGGCCTCGCCGCATCGGCATCAGGCGTTGCAGCGCACGCGTCGAGCCCGAGATTTGCGGCAGCGGTGGATCGATATTGATCGGCTCGAGCGCCTGCACTTCCTTGAGCAGCGTCTGTGCCGCGGGATCGGACAAGTCGAAGAACTCGCCCAGCCACTGGCGCGCGCCCGCTAGCGCACTGCGATACCCGGACTGGTCGTGTCGCGCAAGTGCGGTGCGCGCCGAGAACAGCAGAAGTTGCAGATGCTGACGGCGTAGCAGCGCTTCCGCCGCAGTGACTACACCGCCTTCGCGATCGTCTACACGGCGGATGACGATGAGATTTGCGAGCGATCGACGGGCGATCGCCCAGGCCCGCGCGAAGGCGCCCTCCGGCAATGCGCTGCCCTCGAACGCCGAGCGCTCGGTCGCGACGATGCCTTTTACCGCGACGTGCGGGGCCTGGTCCTCCGCGGTCGCGATTCTTGCAAGGATGCCGGCCGTGTCCGGTTGGCGCACTGCGCGCAGCGCCTGCAGTTCACGCGCGATCTGCTGCCGCACCGGTGCAAAGGAAGCGTCGCGGAGCGCAGCGAGCCGTGTGTCCGCGGATTCGAGCGCCACGATCGCAGTCTCCACATCTCGCTCAAGCGTCAGGCGGCGTTGCGCCAGTTCGAGCAGAAACAGCGCTTCGGCGCGCGACCACGCGCGTTCCGGTCCTTCAGCCCGGCCGCGCAGCTCTTCGACCGAGGAGGCCAGCTCCTGCAGTTGTTTCGGCGCATCGGTCAGCAAATCGAGACGCCGATCGAGATCGCGTCGCGCCTGTCGCTCCCGACTGGCCAGCGTCTTGACTTCGGCGCGCAGCACGGCGCGATCGGCCTCGAGCGTGCGCGCCGCGTCGTTTACGGCATCGAGTCGTTCGCGTGTTGCATCGAGGCGCCATAGCGCGTAACCCGCCGTCGCCAGCACCAGCACTGCGATCGCCGTCGTCAGCCGACCGTAGGTATGTGCGCGTCGAGGCGCTGCTCGTTCGACGGGAATTCCCGGTTGCCGGGGGATATCCGAACCGTTGTCGGCCATGATGTGGGGCGGGAGATGAGCTCAAATCGCAGGCGCTATCGTAGCACGCGATGCGCGCCTGCCCGACGCGCGCGGGTTCAATCTGCGCGTGCGCGGGTCCGCCACTGCGCGAGCGCACCGATCATCGATGCTTCATCGGCGCCGGGCGCGACGATGACGTGCAAGCCCGCTGCCTGCGCGGCGTCTGCGATGCGACGACTTGCCGCGAGAAGCAGCGTCGAGCGCAACAGGCGGCGTCCGCGCTCGCTCAGCATATCAATGAGATTATGCAAGGTCTGCACGCTGGTCACGGTGACGACGTCGACTCCTTCGTCCGCCCACGCGGCTTCGATCTGCGCCAGCCGCGTCGGATCCACGACCGGGCGCACGCGTCGATAGACCTCGCGCGTTTCGACCACGGCGCCGTGTGCTGCAAAGGATTCGCGCATCAGTTCCCGGCCGCCCTCGCCGCGCACGATCACTACTCGCGATACGCTTGCGCCCGCCAGAGCAGGATGCGCCAGCAGCGACTCGCTATCGAAGCCCGCATCCGGAACGATGTCGGCAGGCAAGCCGGCCGCGATGAGCGCAGCGGCAGTCGCTTTGCCGATCGCAGCGATCCGTAGCGACGGTCCGTTCTGGAT
>JBOHZJ010000156.1:0-9447 GCA_050738395.1 Steroidobacter sp. | reverse complement strand
ACATCGACCTGCTCCGCCGCCGGGAACCCTGCCCGGGTCACGCCGGAATCATCACCTCGCAGCGTGTCGCGCACGTAATCGAAATACTCTTCGTCCTTGAGCATGGCCATGACCTGTTCGGCGTCCGCGAGCCGCCCGAGCGTAATCAGCCAGTCGACGAGATCGCGGTAGATCGCGGAGCGATCCAGCAGAAACGAGTGCTGCAGGGGCTGACCTAACGCTGCGATGTCGCTGCGCATGCGCTGAACGATGTTCACGGCGTGCTTGCCGTAGAAGACGGCCGCCGCCAACGCCTGATCGCGCGCGAGCACGCGTGCATACGAAGCGAACGCCGTCCAGAGAAGTTCGTCCTCAGCGCTCATCACGGCCAATGCGAGCGCACGGATCATCACCTCTTCAGCCCGGATCTGTTCTGACCCTGACGCCAGCGCCGGACCCAGACTGACGAGCGTCTCGGCCGTCCAGTTGCTGTCGGCGCCGTACGTCTGCTCGCGTATCGCGAGCGACCGCTCGAAGTACACACGCGCCGCCGCCGCATCTCCGCGTGATTCGCGAAACATGCCGAACAGATGCAGCACATGAGCAACGTTGGGATGATCGGGCCCGAGCGTGCGTTCGTAGATCGTCAGGGCGCGCTGAAAGCCCACTTCGGCCATGGCGTCATTGCCGAGCTGCGCATGCAGCCGCGCAAGATTGTTGACGGTGCTGCCGACGCTCGCGTGCACCGGTCCGTACAGCTTCTCCTTGATGAGGAGCGCACGCTGCATGAAGGGCAGAGCTTCGCGCAGGGCGCCCAGCTCCTGATACATGAGTCCGAGATTGCTCAGAGCGCTGGCGACGTCGGCGCCCGAGGCGCCCTGAAGACGCTCGAACGCCACAAGCGCTGAACGATAGTGCTCCACCGCCTTGCGATAGTCGCCGCGGTAGTACCACAGGCCGCCGAGATTATTGTTGATGACCGCGCTCAGGTCGGTATTCTCGCCGGCCATGTGCAGCGCGGATTCAAGCGTCTGTTGAGCGTCCTCGTAGTCTGCGACGTCGCGCAGCACCGCACCCAGGCTATTCAGAATCCGCGCGAGCTCGACGCTCGCTGCACCGTGCGCCTCGCGGGCAAGCAGCGCCGCCTCGCGCAGGTGTTGTTCGGCCCGAGGATAGGCGCCGCGGCGATACTCGATCCAGCCGATCCGGCGCAAGAGATCCGCCGTGGCCGCGGGATCGCTGTTGCGCTGATCGAGCAGGGCGCTCAATTGCTGATGCGCCTTGTCGTATTCGCCCAATTCCTCGTAAAGCCGCGCGAGGCCGTCTCGCGTCGAACGCAAAGCCGCCTCGCTGAGACCGGTTCGAGAGGCGATCTCGTAGCAGAGCACCGCCGCTTGGCGATCGCCGGCCACCCGCAACCTTTCCGCTTGCACCGCTGCGTCAGCGGGCGGCGTTTCGACGGTGCATTGCGCGGCTACGTTCACGACGGGCGCGGACCCGAGAACGCCGATGGCTGCGAGCAGAGCGCGGTTTGAGCGAAATCTGTTCATGCCAGAGTCCGCACGCGACTTCAGCTACGGATCGAGTATGTAGTCGGGATGCAGATCATTGAACCGGCGAAGGTGCGCCAGGGCTTCTTCGTGCTCCCCTGCGTAAATCAGCTCCTGAATGTAGCGATACCACGCAGCCGGGTCCGCTTGCTCTACAGGTATGCGGCCGACGCGTGCGTCGCCGCGAACGACTTCCTGCGCCGGAATCCACAGCGCTTCGCTGCTCGTTCCGGTGATGAGCGTGCGCTGCAGCCCGAACGTCAGGCCGACGCCGAGTGCGAAACTGGCGGCGAGCGAGATCATCCACAAACCGCGGCCGCGGACATGAAGAAGATCCGCTCGCCGTGAGCGAATGTGCTGCGACGCCGTGCGCATTCGTGCGAGTACGGCCGCATCGTGAGAGGCAGAGCTGGTCACGTTGCGATCGGGTGCGGCAAGCGTGTCGCGAATGACGCTCGGCTCCTCGCGCTGCAGGCTTTGATCACGCGATGACATCGTTCACCTGCCGAACGCCGGCCTGCTCCAGAAATGTCCGGATCTTCTTCAGCGCGTACTTCTTGCGGCTCACGAGCGTGGCCCATGAGACGCCGGTGATGCGCGCAACCTCCACCAGGTCGACGCCCTGAATCCACCAGGCCATGATTTCGCGCTGCTCAGGCGGCAAAGAGCACAGCGCCTCATCGAGCAGCGCACTGACTTGCGATGCAGCCGCCAGCAGTTCGGGGGCGAGAATCTCATCGTCGCTTCGATCATTGAGCGACTCGCTGGTCTGCTCGAAGGATTGGGTGTGGGTGGATTCGTGGCTGCGCTGCTCCTTGTCGATATAGCGATTGCGGGCCAGGGTGAAGAGAAATGTCCTGAAGCTCGCAGACTCGTCCGCTGCGTAGCGGCCGGCTTCCGCGAGTTCAATAACCCTGAGCCATGCATGTTGTGAGATGTCTTCCGCGACGGCGACATTGCCCGACAGCCGCAACAGGAACCGGAACAGGCTGTCCTTGTTGCGGCGAAATACTTCCTCGAAGGCTTGCGGGTCTCCGTCAGCCTGGAACTGCAGCATCAGCGACTTGTCATCGAGGTCCTGCATTGAACGAATGGACCACCCGAACAGGCGTAATGGATCGCAGCATCATCAATGCCATCACTGGATGCAAGAGCATGGCGCTCAACGCGATCCGGATCCGCCGACCCGAACTGGAGCACAATGCGCGCACAGCAGCGCATCAGTCTGGAATCGCGCACGCAGGCAGCCCTGGCTCCGGGCGCTGCAGGAACTTGCCCGACGAAGCGGCGTTCCTTACCAAGAGAAACGCCATGAAGACAGCCACGCTCATTTCAGCCGCCAACTCGGCAGACACAACCGAACGCCTGCGTCGATTGCGTTCGCTCGGCTGGCTGCTGGACAACTCGATTCCCCTGCCGGGCGGTTACCGCATTGGATTGGATCCCATCCTCGGCCTTGTGCCGGGATTGGGAGATGCGATCGGCGCGGTGATTTCCGCCTACATCATCAACGAGGCGCGCAGCCTGGGCGCGCCGCGCAGCATCCTGATGCGAATGAGTGGTAATGTGCTGATCGAAGCTGTCATCGGCGCAATCCCGTTCGCGGGCGATCTCTTCGACGCAGCGTTCAAGGCGAACATGCGCAATCTGGCGCTGCTCGCGAAGTATCAGCTCGATCCCATCGGAAGCCGGCGCAGCAGCAGACTTTTCGTGTTCGGCTTCTCACTGCTGCTTGCGCTGCTGGTGCTCGCGATGATCGCGATTCCCGTACTGATCATCGTGGCGCTCGTGCGCGCCTTCTGACGGATCGACAGCGGCGATAGACGATCGCGTTGAATCAGCGTCTGCCTGGCTCGCGCCGGCGGGAGAATCGTCGCCGCTACTTTCGATAATCGAATGGCTTACATCATCGCGCGGCTCCGGAAACTCTTCACCATCGGCGCCGTCGGACGCGAGCGTCCAGTCGTTCGGCGCCGCACACACGTGTAGATCCATCAGCTCCCACTCGTCGAAATCGAACTCATCAACGTCCCCATGGTCGTCCCGGACCCCGATCAAACCATCTTCCTCGTCCACGCCAATGACGCAGAAAGTATCGTGCGTCGCATGATCCGAATACCACTGACCCTCTCGCGCTTTCGGGTTGTTCACGGCAAACGCCCTCCGCAGCAGCAGCACCCCAGGGACTCGCGAGGCTTATCCTAGATTCAGGAGTTCAAGATCGCGCTACGCGGTTTCCGCTGGCGATGTGCGCCTCACCACTGCCGAGCGCTGCTGCGAGGCGCGCTGAACGGCCAGAACAGCGACCGGGGCCGCTGCACCGCCCATCGCACCGCTTCATTTCGACTTCGCGCGCCTGACCAGGAATGCGTCCAGGCTGTTCGCGAACATCTGCTTGTCGCGCGCATTCAGCGCGGCTGGGCCGCCGGTGGCGACGCCGCTGCCGCGAAGTTCATCCATGAAGTTACGCATCGACAAGCGTTCGCGGATGTTTTCGACGGTGTAGAGCTCGCCGCGCGGGTTGAGCGCGAACGCGCCCTTCTCGATCGCCGCTGCCGCAAGCGGGATGTCCGCCGTGATGACCAGATCCTGCGCGCTCAGCAGTTCGACGATGCGCTGGTCCGCGACGTCGAATCCGGAAGGGACCTGCAAGAAGCGGATGTACGGCGAGGCAGGAATACGCATCGCCTGGTTGGCGACGAGCGTCATCTGCACTCGCGCCCGCTCAGCAGCGCGGAACAGGATGTCCTTGATGACGCCGGGACAGGCGTCCGCATCCACCCAGATGTGCATGGCGGCGTCGTTGTCAGCTCACGGTGATGCATTGCGCGCCACAATCGCGGCATCGCGGTGCGGACGCCTCAACGTCGTGCGCGAGCATCCTTCCGGCCGGAAGGTGCACGCTCCCGGTGAAGTTTTTCCGTCTGTGTCTTCAGAGCACGGCTGATCTCGAGCTTCTGGCCGGCCACTCTGACTTTCTGCAGTTGCCGGAAGATCTCCTTGGGCATGTCTCCGGGGAGATCCACAAAGCTATGGTCGTCACGAATCACGACCCGGCCAATGTGCTTGCCGTCGAGTCCAGCCTCATTGGCGATCGCACCGACGATGTTGCCGGGCTTCACGCCATGCACCAGGCCGACCTCGACACGATAGGTTTCCATGTCCGCATCGCTCTGGGTGCGTCGTTCCGCCGCGGGTCGATCGCTGCGCTCGCCGCGGGTCGCCCGCTCCTCTGCCGGTTTGCGATGCTTTCCGGCAGGCCGCTCCCTGACGGGCTCATCGCGAGCAGCCAGGTCCGGCTCCGCCTTGCGACCCGGAAACGCGGGCGCCCGATCGCCGCGCGTAGCGGGCGCTGCGGCTCGCTCCGGACGAGCGAGCTTCGCTCTTTGCCTTTCTCCGGCGGAAGTTGGCGCCGGCCGTTCTGCGGATCTGCGCGGCGGTCGAGCATTACCGACGTTGGCGTCAGCTTCCGGCCGGGGACTGCGCGATTCGCGCCGGAACTCTCCGCCGACATCCATCAGTAGCGGCTTTTTTCCCTGTGCAATGCTCGCGAGCGCAGCGGCGATATCCACCGCCGCGACGTTGTATTCGCTCTCGTAGCGCTCGATCAGCGAACGGAATGTGTCCGCTTCACCCGCGGCGAGTGCTTCGGTGATGCGCTGATTGAAGCGCGATACGCGCTGTTCGTTCACGTCCTCGATGGTGGGCAGTTGCATGGGTTCGATCGGCTGGCGCGTGGCGCGCTCGATCACACGCAGCATGTTGCGTTCGCGCGGTGCGATGAACAGGATCGCTTCGCCGCTGCGACCCGCCCGCCCCGTGCGGCCGATGCGATGCACGTACGACTCAGGATCGTAGGGGACATCGAAGTTGACGACGTGACTGACTCGCTCGACATCGAGCCCGCGCGCGGCGACGTCCGTTGCGACTACGATGTCGATCTGCCCCGCCTTGAGCCGCGCCACAGTGCGTTCGCGTTGCGCCTGGACGATGTCGCCGTTCAGCGCTTCCACCGCGAACCCACGTGCGCCGAGGCGCTCCGCCAGTTCTTCCGTCGCGATCTTCGTACGCGTGAAGACCAGCATGCCGTCGAAGGCTTCGGCTTCGAGAATGCGCGTCAGTGCATCGAGCTTGTGCATGCCGCTCACGATCCAGTACCGCTGGCGGATCTTGCTCGCGGTGGTGGTCTTGCTTTTAATCGTGACTTCCGCGGGACTGCGCAGATGATGCTGCGCGATGCGTCGAATCTGCGCGGGCATGGTCGCCGAAAACAACGCGACCTGGCGCTCCTTCGGCGCCTTTTCAAGAATCCACTCGACGTCGTCGATGAATCCCATGCGCAACATTTCGTCGGCCTCATCGAGCACGAGATGCTTGAGCGCGCCGAGCTTCAGCGTCTCGCGCTTCATGTGATCCATGATGCGGCCAGGCGTTCCGACCACCACGTGCACGCCGCGACGCAGACTCTGAAGTTGCGGCGTGTAACTCTGCCCGCCGTAGATCGGCAGCACGTGGAAGCCTTCCAGGTGCGAGGCGTAGCGCTGAAAGGCCTCGGCGACCTGAATCGCGAGTTCGCGGGTGGGAACGAGCACCAACGCCTGCGGCGAGGGCTCCCGCACGTCGATCCGCGACAGGATCGGCAACGCGAAGGCGGCCGTCTTGCCGGTGCCGGTTTGCGCCTGCCCCACGACGTCTTTGCCAGCCAGTAAGTGAGGAATCGTCGCCGCCTGAATTGGCGAGGGCGATTCATAACCCACTGCCTCGATCGCCTTCAGCACCGCCTCGCTCAGATTCAGCTCGCGAAAAGCCGGTGGTGAGTCGGGCGAAGCATCGGAATCTTTGCGCAAGGGAACCTCGGGTGCGGACGGGAAAGGGAGCGGGGGGCGCGGATTCTATAGGAACCTCGATCACCTCAGACCGTTAATGCTCTGAAGCGGCTCGCGGTTCGCTGTCGATCAGAGCTCTTTCCCGCTTCTGGCTGCGGACTACAGCCATTGACCACACTTTCCGACAAGGAGGCCGCCATGCCCCAACGAGACCTGCGCCCCGGGCGCCTCGAACAATGGTCCGCGCGCAACCAGACCCTTCGTCATGCCGGCGAGAAGCGCAGCCGCGACGATGACGCCCTGCTCCAGAACCCCCCCGACTACAGCGCTGTCGGCGGTCCGGAGGATGAACGCGCCTACGGACGAACGCGCAGCGATAGCGGCTACTACCCATGGAACGCGTTCGGCGGCCCGCATGACCGGGACAGCCTGAACGACAAACGCGGACGCGGGGGCTACCTGAAGCGCCACGCGCCGCATACGGACGGACCGCTGGATCCTGAGTAAGAGGAAGTGACTCGTGACTGGTGACTAGTGAATGGTCAGAGGCGCTGACGCGCTTCTTCGGGGCCGGACTTGCGCCGGAGGCGACCCAAAGCGTTCTGCCCAGTCACTAGTCACCAGTCACTAGTCCCTTCTAACCAGCACCATCGTCTTCAGCAAATGCTCCAGCGCCGCGGCCGGGTTCTCGCAGCGGCCGGTGTGCACTGCCGAGGTTTGAATCATCGTGCTGCGCGGGGCGACCAGCCAGTGGAAACGCTCGCGCGGCGAAAGCTTGCCGATCGGTCCAGCGGCTGGGCCGCCTGCGCAGATCAGTGGAATGCTCGCCAGATTCGCTTGCAGGGAGGCAAGATCGATCGAACCATCGAGCGCCTGCAATCGACGTTTATCGAGCTCGATGCGTGCGTCGAGAAAATCCAGCGATGGACAGGACAGCACCACGCCTGCGTTGATGAACTCCTCGCGCTCCACACGCGGCGCCACGCGCACGATCGCGTAGTCATACGAGTGCAGCGTGCGCACGGATAGCCTCCTCTGCAAAGAGATGCGGCGGTTGCAGCCGGCGCAGCAGGTACTCGGTATACGCCTCGCGATACTGCGCGGGGCTCGCAAAAGTCGAGTCGTCCGCAAGCAGCACATCCGGAATCAGCGCAACGACAGCGTGGACGACGTCGGGCGTGATGCGCGCAATCATGAGTTCGTGGGCCCGGGGCAATGCACGTGCATACGGCAGCAGGACGTGATCCTTGATCATCGCAAATGCATCCCGACTGCGCTCCACATAGTTCTCCCACGAATGATGAAAGTACAACGCCGCGCCGTGATCGATCAGATGCAGCCTGCGATGCCACATCAGCATATTCGTGTTGCGCGCGGTCCGATCGACGTTCGTCACGAATGCGTCGAACCAGACGACGGCCGAAGCGAGGTCCGCAGCCGGCGTGTGGGCGATCGGATCGAACATGACGGCGCCAGGGAGATAGTCGAGCGCGATGTTCAGTCCGCCGCTCTTGCGGATCAGATCCTGGAGTTCGGGATCGGGCTCGGTGCGCGCGAGATCCGGATCAAGCTCGATCGCGACGATCTCTGGAATCGGCAGATCGGCGGCGCGCGCGATTTCTCCCGCGACCAGCTCCGCTATGAGTGCTTTTGGCCCCTGCCCGGCCCCGCGGAACTTGAGGACATACATACCCTCGTCATCCGCTTCGACGATCGCCGGCACGGACCCGCCTTCGCGCAGCGGTGTGACGTAGCGCGTGACGGCGACGGATCGCAGTGTCGGGGGATCGCGGAGCATGCGCGTGATTCTACTGATTGCTCCGCCGCAGCGGTCGCCCGGAATGATTTTCACGGACGACATTCACCGCGATGTGTCGCACACTTGCAGCTTCGATGACATTCACCTTCAGCGAGGACATCGTGAAACAGCGGGCTGGTGCGATCGGTCTTTCGATATTGCTCGGCTGCGGCGTGACGCTCGGCGGCTGCGGCCGCGACGATGCATCGGGCTCAGCGGACCGGCGGGATCCAGCCGAGGCGGCGATCATCCGGATCGACGGCTCGAGCACGGTGTTTCCGATTGCCGAGGCGGTCGCGGAAGAATTCCAGCTCGAGGAGCGCGGCGCGGTTCGAGTAACGGTGGGTCTGTCCGGCACCGGCGGCGGCTTCAAAAAACTGTGTCGCGGCGATACCGACATTGCCAATGCATCGCGTCCCATCCTCACCGGGGAAATGGAAGCGTGCCGCGCCGCAGGAATTCAGTTCATGGAACTGCCGGTCGCTTTTGATGCGATCACCGTCGTCGTCAATCCCGGGAACGACTGGGTGAAGGCGGTCACGATCGCGGATCTGAAAAAGATCTGGGAGCCGGCCGCGCAGGGCGTGATCACGAGCTGGCGGCAGGTGCGTCCCGAGTGGCCCGATACGCCCCTGATGCTGTTCGGGCCCGGTGCTGATTCGGGCACGTTCGACTACTTCACGGAAGCGGTCGTCGGCAAGGCGAAATCCAGTCGCGGCGACTACACGGCGAGCGAGGATGACAATGTGCTGGTGCAGGGCGTGGAGCACAACAAGAACGCGCTCGGCTATTTCGGCTTCGCGTACTACATCTCACAGAAGGAACGCATGCGAGCTTTGCCGATCGAGACGGCGGACGGCGCAGGCGTCGCACCCGGCACGGCGACCGTCATCGACGGTACTTATCAGCCCTTGTCCCGGCCGCTCTTCATCTATGTAAATGCGGCGTCGGCGCAGCGGCCGGAGGTGCGCAAGTTCATCGAGTTCTATCTGACTGAAGGTCCGGCGCTGGCCGAACAGGTCGGATTCGTCCCGCTCCCGACGCAGGCGTCGCAAGCGGCGCTGGAGCACTTCAAGGCCGATCGCCTCGGCACGGTGTTCGGCGGCGAGCCGGAAGTCGGCGTGACGATCGAGGAGCTGATGAAGCGCGAGGCGAGTCTTTAGTCAGCGGTGAAGGCCCGGGCGAACGGGGCCGCAGGAATGGATCGAAACCCTTCGACCTGGCTCAGGGCGAACGGAACAAAAAAAATACTTCAGTCCGCTCTCTTTCTCTCTTTCTCCGTTCGCCCTGAGCC
>JBOHZJ010000155.1:0-15423 GCA_050738395.1 Steroidobacter sp. | reverse complement strand
GTCTTGAGGTATTCGCACAGAACGTCGAAACAGTGAAGCGCCTGACGCATCCAGTGCGCGATCCACGCGCCGGTTATGAACAGACGCTCACATTGCTTGCACACGCGAAGAAGTTTCGACCCGAGGTTCTCACCAAGACCAGTCTGATGCTGGGGCTCGGGGAGACGGACGAAGAAATCGTGCAGACGATGGATGACATTCGCGCGGCGGGCGTGGACATTCTGACGCTTGGTCAATACCTGCGACCGACCGCTAATCACCTTGCGATTGAACGCTGGGTCACACCCGAAGAGTTCGATCGCTATCGGGTTCTCGCCCTGGAAAAAGGTTTCCTTGAATGCGTGTCCGGGCCGCTGGTTCGCTCGAGCTATCGCGCCGAGCGCGCGCTGGAGCGGAACAACGCGGGACTGAACGATGAGCGGCAGACAGTGGACAGTGGTCGGTGAACGAAACTTCAGAGCTGCATTCTTCGGCATCCTGCCTCAGCCATTCACCCCTCCTGCGCTGGCTCGGCCGGGTGGATTACGAGCCGACGTGGCGCCGCATGCAGTCGCTCACGGACGCGCGAACCGCCGACACCCACGATGAAATCTGGTTTCTGGAGCATCCTGCCGTCTTTACGCTGGGAATGAATGCCGCGCGCGAGCATGTGCTCGCGCCGGGCGACATTCCGCTGGTGCAGATCGATCGTGGTGGACAGGTCACCTATCACGGACCGGGGCAGCTCGTTGTCTATCCGCTGCTCGACCTGCGGCGACTCGGCGTCGGTGTTCGACAACTCGTGATGTCGCTCGAGAACGCGATCGTTGATCTGGTTGCTTCGTGGAATATTACGGCGATTGGACGACGCGATGCACCGGGCGTGTACGTCGACGGGCGCAAGCTCGCCAGCATCGGACTGCGGATCCGCCGTGGCTGCAGTTATCATGGCCTGGCGTTCAACATCGCGATGGATCTGGAGCCATTCCGCCGCATCAACCCGTGCGGATATCAGGGCCTTGAAGTGATTGACCTCAGGTCGCTTGGAGTCGCTGTGAACGTTCGGAGCGCCGCCGAAGCGCTTGCGCCGCGACTATTGCAGGCTTTGAATCTGCCGGTGCAAGCGCGTTGGGCGTGACTTTCAATACATCAGCAGACTGACCCGGGGATGTCGCATGCGCGCAGTTGTTCTTCGTAGTTACGGGCCGCCTTCGCAACTTGCAGTAGAGGACGTCGCGTCGCCGCCGCTGAAGCCCGCGCACGTTCGACTGCGCGTGCACGCAGTCGGGTTTGGATTTCCGGATGCGCTCATGGTTGCGGGCAAGTACCAGGTCAAACCCGAGGCGCCGTTCACGCCCGGCAACGAGACAGCCGGTGTGATCACCGAGGTCGCACCGGACGTGACGACGGTCCAGCCGGGTGCGCGGGTCCTGGCGATGGCGAGTCAGGGCGGCCTTGCTGAGGAGTGCGTCGCGCCCGCCGCGTCGCTGATTCCGCTGCCTGCGAGCATGAGTATGGCCGCGGCGGCAGGCTTCCTCGTCAACTATGGCACGACGTATCACGCGCTCGTCCAACGCGCGAACCTCAGGGCTGGCGAGTCTTTGCTGGTTCTCGGCGCCGCAGGCGGGGTAGGTCTGACTGCAATCGAAATTGGCAAGGCGCTCGGCGCACGTGTGCTTGCCGCGGCGAGCACTGACGAAAAACTGGAGCTCGCGAAGAAGCATGGCGCAGACGCTGTCTTCAACTATTCGACCGATCAGATCAAGGCCAGGGTGATGGAATTCACCGGCGATCAGGGCATAGATGTCGCGTACGATCCGGTTGGGGCGGATTTCGCCGAGCAGGTCGTGCGCAGCATGGCCTGGAATGGACGCTACCTGGTGATCGGATTCGCCGGCGGCAAGATCCCCGCGATTCCGCTGAACCTGCCGTTGCTCAAGGGGTGCTCACTGGTTGGAGTGTTCTGGGGCGCCCACACGCGCCGCGAACCTAAGGTGCATGCCGCCAACCTGCAGGCGCTGTTCAAATTGTTTGATGAAGGCAAGATCAATCCGCATGTGACCGAAATGGACGGCCTGGATCGGTTCACGGACGCGCTCGATGTGCTGAATGGCCGCCGCTCAACCGGCAAGGTAGTGATCCGCGTTGCGTCGGGCGAGGGCTGATCGCTGGCTCCTTGCACTCAGAGAACGATGAGCACCTTTTCGCACGAGGTGAGTTCGACATACAAGGCGTCGAGCTGTTCGCGGCTGTGGGCGGTGAACGTGCAGGTCAGACTCAGGTAGTTCCCGTCCTTGCTCGGTCGTTCCTCGATGTTGGCCGAGTCGATGGGTCCCGCGTGCTTCTGCACGATGCCGAGGACGATGCTGCGAAAATCATCATTTCGCCGACCCATGACTTTCAGCGGGAAGTCGCAGGGAAATTTGAACAGCGTGTCGGGCATGAAGTCGTTTGCAGGGTTCATGTGAGCACCTAATGCGCGGCAAGCCGCGGCAGTTCACAACGCCGGCGTAGCAGCGAGACGCGCCCGCAATGCGTCGAAGCGCGAATTCATGCGCGTCCAGACCGGCCCGGGCTTGCCATCGCCGACCGGACGGCCATCGATGCGCGTCACAGGGATGACATCCCGGGTTGCCGCCGCCAGCCACACTTCACTCGCACGGCGTAGTTCATCCACGGTGATTCCGCGGATCTGAACAGCCATGCCCTCGGCCAGTTCAAGCGCCGCCTCACGCGTGGTGCCGGGCAGGATGCGGCGGCTGTTCGGCGGTGTTATCAGCGCTCCCTCGAGCACGACGAATACGCTGGATGCAGCGCCTTCGAGCACCTGGCCGTCTCGCACGATGATCGCTTCCTGTGCATCGGCTTCGGCGGCCTCCTGCTTCATCAGTACGTTCGCGAGCAACGCCGTCGTCTTGATGTCGCATCGACCCCAGCGAAAATCTTCGACGGTGATGGCGCTGAAACCGCTCGCACGCAATTCAGGCGTCAACGCAGGCAGCGGCGAAGCCATTACAAATACGCTCGGCGTTACGTGCTCCGGAAATGCGTGATTGCGGCCAAACTCCATTCCGCGCGTCACCTGAACGTACACATACATGTCGACGCCGCCGTTGCGCTGAATCAATTCGTTCAGAAGCGAATGCCACTGCACGTGCGTGTGCGGCGAGCCGAGCTTGATTTCGACAAGGCTGCGCGCGAGTCGATCAAAATGTTCACGGAAGCGAAACATTCTGCCTGCGAATACCGGCAGCACTTCATACACGCTGTCGCCGAACAGAAAGCCGCGATCGAGCGGCGAGATGCGCGCCTCGCGCAGCGCCACAAACTCACCATTCAGATAACAGATGGGTAAAGGCTCAGCCATTGCTTCCTCGTGTCGGCGCGAGCGATTGTTGATCGGCGCCTACTGAATCCAGAGCTTCAGGTCATCGATGATGCGCCCGAAGAATCCTGCTTCTTCAACATTCGCGAGCGGGTGTAGCGGGTATGCGCCCACTGTCTCACCGCCCAGCGTGACGCGCAGCGTGCCAACCGACGCATTCTGCGACAGTGGTGCGATGAGCGGTTCAGCGACATCCGCTGCGGCGCTCAATGAGCTTTCCTGCCCTCGCGGGATAGTTGCGTACACATCCTGCGGCACTCCAAGCTGCACCTGGTCGACCGCACCTTTCCACAGCGGCAGCGTCAGCACCGGTTGACTGGCGCTGTAGAGCTGCCGCGTCTGATAGAAATTGAAGCCGTAGTTGAGCAATGCGACGCTCGCATCCTCGCGAGCGCGCACAGTGGGCGAGCCCATGACGACCGAGATCAGGCGCATATCCTCGCGCTTCGCGGACGAGATCAGACAATAGCCGGCGGATTCCGTGTGGCCGGTTTTCAGTCCATCGACGCTGGGATCGCGATCGAGCAGCCCGTTGCGATTGGGTTGCGTGATCTTGTTCCAGGTGAACTGCCGCTGCGAGTACCACTTGTAGTACTCGGGATACTCGCGAATCAACGCCCCGGCGAGCATGCCGATGTCCCGCGCCGTCGTGTAGTGTTCGGGTGCGGGCATGCCGGGACTGTTCTCAAAATGCGTGCTCGACATCCCGAGCTGCTGCGCATACTGGTTCATCAAATCGACGAACACCGGCTCGCTGCCGGCGACGTGTTCGGCAAGCGCAACGGTCGCGTCGTTGCCTGACTGCACGATTAAACCCTGCAGCAGATCCTCAACGCTGACCGACGTGCCGATTTCCACGAACATGCGCGAGCCGTCCTGGTCGCGCGCGTGCGCACTGATGCGCACCTGATCATCCAGCTTGATGCGGCCATCCTTGAGCGCGTGGAACACAGCGTATGCGCTCATGAGCTTGGTGAGACTGGCAGGCTCGAGACGCTCGTTCTCGTTGGTCGCCGCGAGCACCTGACCGCTTACATAGTCCATGAGGTAATAGCCGCGCGCCTGCACCTGCGGCGGCGCCGGAATAGGCGGAGGTTTCAGGCTGGGAGCGGTTGATTGCGCCACGCCGAGCGGCGCTGCGACGGCGCGCGACGCCTCGGGCTGCGGTGCGTCCGAGCAGGCTGCGAGCAGCGTGGCGAGTGCAAGAGCGGCGATGGATGGTGTCAGTGAGTGTTGCATGGTCTCGTCATGAACGAACGCGCGAGCGCCGGATTCTACAGAGCACAGCGCGTGGAATGTAGGCAAATAGCGGCCGAAAAATAGCGCGACGGTGCTCAGTCCGCGGCGAGCCGCGCGTCGGCCACGCCCAGAGACTTTAGCCGCGTGATGATGCGATCGAACTCATGCACATTGGGAATCGGCCCGATGCGCACGCGAAACAGCGGCTTGCCGCTGAGTTCATCCTGACGCACGAAGGTCTTGGCCACGCCCTGGGAGCGCAATTGTGCGAGCAGTCGCGACGCGTTTGCTTCCGTGCTGAATGCGCCTGCCTGAACGAAGATCGGCGACCCGCTTTGTGCAACGGACGCCGCTGTTGTCGTGGGAGTCGCTGGGACCTGCCCGGACGCCAGCGCACGGACTTCAACGAAGGTCGTGCCGTCGCGAAGCATGTCCAGTTTCGATGCGGCTGTTTGCGACAGATCGATGATCCGGCCGTCCTTGAAGGGACCGCGGTCGTTGACTCTCACAACGACGCTGCGTCCATTCTTGAGATTGGTAACCTGTACGTAAGAGGGGAGGGGCAACGTCTTGTGCGCGGCAGTCATCGCGTACATGTCATAGCGCTCGCCATTGGACGTACGCCCGGCGTGGAATCCTGGTCCGTACCACGAGGCGACGCCTCGCTCCAGATAGCCGTCCGCGGACGCAAGCACAAAGTAGCGCTTCCCAAACACCTCGTAGAACGGAGGGTTGCCGCGCGCGGAGCGCGGCTCGACTCGGGGAGTCGGGTCGGGAACTGTCGGTGCATCCGGGGGTGGAATGGGCGCCGGGCGCGGGGCGCTGGCGCAACCTGCGATCGCGAGGATCACGGCCAGCGCAGGGACGCCGCCAAGACTAGAATGAAGTGAAGCGGCGTTACTTCGCATCGCGCATAAAATTCTGAACTGCATGGCCGAGGTCATACACCGCCATCGCATACATGGTGCTGCGGTTGTAGCGTGTGATGACGTAGAAGTTGTTGAACCCGACGCGATACTGCGGTCCATTCTTGCCCTGAGAAACGATCAGCATTGCGGGTGCGTCCGCCGGCAGGCTGGTTTCGAAGCGCACGTTCTTCTCGCGAAGCGATTGCACGGTTTCATTGAGTTCGATCTTCGACACGTCAAATCGTGCGAGATCGTCGCTCTCAAGAGAGGCCATGACGACCACGGGTTCGCCGCGCCGCCAGCCGTAGGCGTATAGATAGTTTGCAACCGAACCGATGACGTCATCCCAGCTCGTCCAGAGATTTCGCTGACCGTCGCTGTCCGCATCCACCGCGAACTTTCGATAGCTCGATGAAATGAACTGCGGCGCACCCATCGCGCCCGCATAGGAGCCAAGCGCGGCTTTCACATCGACCGATTCCTCGCGCGACAGGATCAGAAATTGTTTCAGCTCATCGCGAAAGAACGGCGCGCGGGGCGGAAAGTCGAAAGCGAGCGTCGCGAGGGCGTCGATGACTCGATAACGGCCCGTGATTCGCCCGAAGGAGGTTTCGACGCCGAGAATGCCGACGACGGCCGCCGCTACGTCGTCATCGCCGATACGCTCGAGCTTGTCGCGATGTGCGATCCGGAAGTCCGCGCCCTGGTGGATGCGCCGTTCAGTCAGGAAGCGCTCGCGGTACTCGTGCCAGGGCGTAACGCGTTCGGCGGGCCGGCTGATCGCGTCGAGAATCGTCTGTTTGATTTCAGTCTGTGCGAAGAGCGCATCGAGCTCGCCGCGATCGAATCCATGATCGTGGACCATTTCATCGATGAATGTGCGCACTTCGATGCGGCTCTTGTCGAGCGCATGAGCTGGGACACAGATGAATGCGAACAGAAGTAGGGGCGTTAGAAGTTTCGGCACGGTGTCTTGAAATTACTGAGGCAAATCTGAAATAGCCTGGTCCTGGTGCACCATGCTTCCCGGCTGCGGATTCGATGGTCTTACGCTAGCGGCTCACAAGCTTCCGCTTCGCACACAGCGACATGAGAATACCGAAACCCGCCATGAGGGTCACCATCGAAGTGCCGCCGTAACTGATGAGCGGCAGGGGCACGCCGACGACGGGAAGGAGCCCTGTCACCATGCCCGTGTTGACGAACACATACACGCAGAACGTGAGGCCGAGGCTGCCGGCGGCGAGACGCGCGAATGTGTCTTGAGCAGTGGCGGCGAGATAGAGGGAGCGCCCGATGATGAACATGTACAGCAGAACGATCGTCACGAGTCCGATGAGGCCCCATTCCTCGCCGATGACGGCGAAGATGAAGTCGGTCGAGCGCTCGGGCAGGAATTCGAGCTGCGCCTGACTGCCGTTCAGGTAGCCCTTGCCGAACACGCCGCCTGAGCCGATCGCAATTTGCGATTGGATGATGTGGTAGCCCGATCCCAGTGGATCGCTCTGCGGGTCCAGGAAAGTGAGCACGCGCTGCTTTTGATACTCATGCAGGAAAAACTGCCACGCGACAAAGGCGGTCGGGACCAGAAGTCCAAGGACTGCGAGTATGTAGCGCAACGGCAGGCCTGCGAGCAGCACGACCATGGCGCCGGCCGCGGCGACCAGCAGCGCCGTGCCGAGATCCGGTTGCTCGGCGATCAGCAAAGTGGGTGCGCCGATGCCGGCGGCGAGTACGAGCAATGAAACGAAGCTTGGAGGCAGCGCGCGTTCATGCAGCCACCAGGCGCACGCAAGCGGCACGGCGAGCTTCATCATCTCGGACGGCTGAAAACGCACGATGCCCAGATCGAGCCAGCGCTGCGCGCCCATTGCGACATCGCCCGTCAGCATGACCGCGAGGAGCAGGATGAGCCCGAGCGTGTACGCCCATGGAGCAGTCGCCCGGATCAGTCGGGGCGGGATCTGTGCGAGCATCGCCATCGCGAGCACCGCCAGAGCGAATCGAATCAACTGCGCCTCGAGCACCCCGAAGCTCTGGCCCGACGCACTGAAGAGCACGATGACGCCAATGGCGCCCACCAGACTCAGCGCGATGAATAGCGGCCCATCCAGATGCAGTGCGAACAGGAGGCGCGCCGAACCTGTGAAGGTGCGCTGCGTACGCGAAGTATCGAGGCCCTCATAACTCATTCGGTGTTCCCCGGCGCAGGCGCGGGCGGCGCCGTGGGTTTGCGCCTGGCTTCCTGTGCGGTAAGCTGCTCAGGCGTCAGCAGGTATGAATCGAGAATGCGACGTGCGATGGGCCCGGCGAATCCGGAACCGCCGCCGGGCGCATTTTCGACCACGACGGCGACTGCGATCGTCGGTGCTTCGACCGGTGCAAATGCGACGAACAGTGCGTGGTCGCGCAGGTGTTCGGCGAGTTCACCGACTTTACGCATGCGCTCGGTCACCGCCACGGTGAACACCTGCGCCGTGCCGCTCTTGCCGGCCATCGTGTAGAGCGGCTCGCGTATATATGAACGCGCCGTGCCGTGCGGCGCATTGACGACGTCGACCATGCCGCCGATCGCAACGTCCCACGCGCCCGGGTCCTTCGTCTTCGCGGGCGGTAACGCGTCAGGCGGCAATTCACGCACCTCGCCGGTCTCCACATTGCGGATCGCACGCACGAGCCGCGGTTCGAATCGTTTACCGTGCGCGGCGATCGTCGCCGTTGCGTGCGCAAGCTGAAGCGGGGTCATGAGCATCTGGCCCTGACCGATGCCGACGCTGATGGTGTCGCCGGGAAACCAGACCTGCAGCTCCTTCTGTCGGTACGCGCGCTTCTTCCATTCGCTGGACGGGAGGATGCCGCTGCGTTCGCCGGCGATCTCGATGCCGGTGGGCGCGCCCAGTCCGAACTGGCCGAGAAAGCTTGCCATGCGATCGATGCCCATCAAGCGCGCAATGTCGAAGAAGTAAACGTCGCATGAAGTGGCGATCGCCTTGCGCATATCGACATAGCCATGCCCCTGCGGTCGCCAGTCGCGGCGCATGCGGCCATAGCCGGGCGAAGACCAGCGCCCGACGCAGTAGCGCGTTTCGTTCGATGTGACGACGCCGTGCTCGAGCGCAGCGAGGGCGAATAGCGGCTTCACCGTCGATCCCGGGGGATACACGCCGCGCAGCGCGCGATCGTACATTGGACGATTCGGATCTTCGGTCAGTGCGAGATACTCCGGACGGCTCAGGCCACGTGCGAACAGGTTCGGATCGAACGCGGGCGTGCTGACGAATGCGATTACATCGCCATTCGACGGGTCGATAGCGACCGCGGATGCACGCTGTCCCCGCAATGCTTCTTCCGCGGTCTGCTGCACCCGCTGATCTATCGTCAGGAACAGGTCATTGCCGGACAGCGGCTCGCTGCGCGACAGTTGCGCCGTCTGATCCCCGATGCGCTCGACGCTGCGGCCCTGCGCGTTCACCAGCAATTCCTGGAAACCCGCGCGCCCATGCAATTCGCTCTCGAAGGCTTTCTCGACGCCGCTCTTCCCTGTCAGCGTCGTACCCGCGTAATCATCCATATCGAGGTTCTTCTTGTCCTCCTCGCTGATCGCGCCGACATAGCCGATGGCGTGCACGCTGCTCGCGCCCAACGGGTAGTAGCGCGTGAGTCGCGGGCGGATCTCCACACCCGGAAAATTGTGACGCCGGGCCGCGAAGCGTGCGAGTTCTTCCTCGGTCAGTTGCAGCTTGATCGGTACGGCGTCGAAACTGCGGCGGCCGCGAATGTCCTTCTTGAGGCTGGGAATGTCTACCGTGTCGAGCAGGCCGAGCGCAGACAAGCCCGCCAGCGCGGCGTCGATGTCCTCGACCTGTTCACGCGTCATCTCCAGCTGATATGAAGGCGCGTTGGCGGCGAGCGGCAGGCCGTTGCGATCGAGGATCAGTCCGCGATTCGGCGGCACGGGCTCGATTCTGATTCGATTTCCCTGCGACAGATCGGCGAAGTAGTCGTAGCGCACGACCTGCAGCCATACGAGCCGTGCGATCACCGATCCGAGCGCGATCAGCATGATCACCGCGGCGACGACGGCGCGCTGCTCGAACAATCGTTGTTCGGCGTGGTGATCCTTGATGCGGACGGAGCGGAGCATCTGAAGAAGGCTACAGGCTGCGGACTAGAGGCGACAGGGGATCGTGGAGCGAACGAAGCTACGGCGATTGCTCAGTGTCGAATCGCGCTTGCGCACAGGCGCCTACCGACTATGCCGATTCCAGGTGTCGAGCACCGCCACTAGCGGCGGCCACAGCAACGCGCCGGAGAACACGGGAATCCAGCGCGCCCAGCTCGTGACGGGCTGGCCGATTACGCCATCGATCCAGAAGACCAGGAACTGATAAAGCGCGAGCAGCATGAATACGGTGAGTGTCTGATGCCAGATCGGAAAGATCCGCATCCGCAGCTGAAACTTGTGGGTCAGGAAAGCGACCAACAGGAATGCCAGTGCATGCTGGCCGAGCAATACACCTGTCAGCAAATCAATCGCAAGGCCGCAGAGCCAGGCGAATGTGAGGCCCGCGATGCGCGGTGCACTCAATGACCAGTAGATCACCAGCAGAAGCAACAGGTCCGGCCGTCCCGCAACGACAGCGTCGGGCAGCGGCAGGATCGTAAAGATCAACGCGATGACCACCGTCGCGGTAATACGCAGGCGGCCAATCCGGCCGTCGCTCACCGCCATGGCAGTCGCCTGGGAAACTTCGTTTCAGCGACAGACGCGTTCATGGATGCTCAGGTGAATTCTCTGCTGAACTCTCGGGCGCAGCGGCAGCGGGATCAGGCGCCGACGTGGACTCCTCGGGTTTGTCGAACCACAGGAGCAATACTTCGCGATCACGATCGAGCTGCGCGAGCGGCTTTGCCTCGACGAGCGCAAAGGTAGCGGCGGAATCGCGCTCGATGTTCGACACTCTCGCCACTGGATAACCGGCTGGAAAGATGCCGTCGAGCCCGGAGGAAACGAGCAGGTCGCCGATCTTCACGTCGGAGTCCACCGTCATGAACGGCAGGCTGAGCTTGCCCAGATCGCCCGCGCCGACGACGATCGAGCGTATGCCGTTGCGATTGATCTGTACTGGAATCGCGTGCTCGGCGTCGCTGATCAGAATGACGAGCGAGGTGTATTTGTCGACGCGTGCAACCTGACCGACGATGCCGAACGCATCGAGGACCGGCTGGCCCTGGAATACGCCGTCGTCGGCGCCCTTATTAATGCGCACGCGATGGCGGAACGGATCGACGTCGACACGCATGATTTCGGCGATGAGCGTGCGTTCAGCCATGCCGGCGGACGCCTCGCGTATTCCGCGCAGCCTGCGATTCTCCTCGTGCAGCGATTCGAACTGCAGCAGCTTCACCCGCGCTACACGCAAAGCCTCGGACAACTCCGCGTTTTCCTCGCGTAGTTGCGATCGATCGCTGAAGCTGCCGGTCAACCAGCCCCAGGCGTCGAACGGCGCCTGCACGATGACATAGAGAGGATTCGCCGCCGCCCCCATCCATAGTCGGGCGCTCCCGAGATAACCGCCGCGGTGGTCGAGCACCATCACGATTACAGCGAGCACACCAAGAAAAAAGAATCCGGCGCCGAGGGGCGGGCCGCGGCCGATAATCGGGCGACTGTCCGAACTTAGCGTGACCATAAAAAAGGCATGCGCCTGGCGGCTTGCGGCCGGCGAAAACGCTGCTGGCGCGAGTCGCTGGCGGCTAGCCGCACGCTTTGAGTTCTATTCCAGATTGAACAGCGCCGGGCCGTGCTCGTCGATCAGTTCGAGCATACGGCCGCCGCCCCTTGCGACGCAGGTGAGCGGATCCTCGGAGACGACGACCGGCAGACCCGTTTCTTCCATGAGAAGTTTGTCGATATCGCGCAGCAGGGCGCCGCCGCCTGTCAGCACGATGCCGCGTTCCGCCACATCGGCGCCGAGCTCCGGCGGCGTCTGCTCGAGCGCCACCTTGACCGCGCCTACGATGCCGGCGAGCGGTTCCTGCAAGGCTTCGAGGATCTCATTCGAATTCAGCGTGAAGCTGCGCGGCACGCCTTCCGACAGGTTGCGGCCCTTGACGGAAATTTCATTGACCTGCTGCCCCGGGTACGCCGAACCGATTTCGATCTTGATCCTCTCGGAGGTCGCCTCGCCGATGAGAATGCCGTAATTGCGGCGCACATAATTGATGATGGCGTCATCGAAGCGATCGCCGCCGATGCGCACCGAGGAGGCGTATACGATGCCGTTCAGCGAAATGACCGCGACTTCGGAGGTTCCACCGCCGATGTCGAGCACCATCGAGCCGCGTGCTTCGTGAACCGGCAATCCAGCGCCGACCGCGGCCGCCATCGGTTCTTCGATCAGCCGCACCCAGCGTGCGCCCGCGCCTTCGGCGGATTCCTGAATCGCGCGACGTTCAACCTGCGTCGAGCCGTAAGGAACGCAGATCAGCACGCGCGGACTCGGGCGCATCAGACGATCGCCGTGCACCTTCTCGATGAAGTACTGCAGCATCTTTTCTGTGATCGTGAAGTCGGCGATGACGCCGTCCTTCATCGGACGAATGGCGGTGATGTGCCCCGGCGTGCGCCCGAGCATGTTCTTCGCTTCCTGCCCGACAGCTTCGATCTTCTTGCCGGCGCGTCCTGGCTCTTCGCGAATGGCCACGACCGAGGGCTCGTTCAGTACGATGCCCTTGCCGCGAACGTAGATGAGTGTGTTGGCGGTGCCCAGATCGATCGACAGGTCGTTCGAAAAATACCCGCGAAGATTTTTGAACATGGTTGTTGTAAGCCGAACGACGAGGGGCAAAAAAGTTGCGGTACTCTAGCAACGGGTAGCACATAGCACAAGCTGAAGGTGTATGATTGCACGCGCTTTTTTCAGCGTTTTTTCCCTGATTTTTGCCACTCCTCGAACAGTAAGCGACAAGGGTCATTGCATGAGTCTCAGCCGTCACGATGTCGAAAACATCGCGCACCTCGCACGTCTTGCGATCACCGACAGCGAGATGCCGGTGTATGTCGAGAGCCTGTCGAAGATCCTGAGCTTCGTCGAACAACTCAATGCCGCCGATACGGGCGCGGTCGAGCCGATGGCGCACCCGCTGGGCGATCAGGTCCAGCGTATGCGCAAGGACGAAGTGCTCGACGTCGATCAGCACGAGAAGTACCAGCGCAACGCCGTGCGTACCGAGGCGGCCCTGTATCTGGTCCCTAAAGTCATCGAATAGCAGCAGGGCTGCGTTGACAGTTGACGGTTGTCAGTTGTCAGCCAGACCCGGATCCGGACTCCGGTCGCGCCGTCAACTGCCAACCCACAACCGCCAACCTTCCACATGACCGAATTGCATCATCTGACGCTCGCCGAACTCAGCGAAGGCCTTAGAGCGCGCCGCTTTTCGAGCGTAGAACTCACCAGGCACTTCTTGACTCGCATCGAGCGACACAACCCTGCGCTCAACGCATTCGTCACTGTGACCGGTGATCAGGCGCTCGCAACGGCTGCGAAGGCGGACGAGGCTATCGGCGCGGGACGAAGCGCGGCGCTCACCGGCCTTCCGCTGGTTCACAAGGACATTTTCTGTACTGACGGCGTGTTGACCACCTGCGGCTCGCGCATGTTGTCGGGCTTCATCGCGCCGTACGATGCAACGGTAGTCGAGCGGTTGTCGCAAGCTGGCGTCATCATGCTTGGCAAAACGAACATGGATGAGTTTGCAATGGGCTCGTCGAACGAGACGAGCTGGTATGGCGCAGTACGGAACCCGTGGGATGTGAAGAAAGTACCGGGTGGATCCTCTGGCGGTTCAGCGGCCGCGGTCGCAGCGCGTATCGCCCCAGCCGCCACGGGCACGGACACTGGCGGTTCGATCCGGCAACCCGCGGCGCTGACTTCTCTCACGGGCCTGAAGCCGACCTACGGGCGTGTATCTCGATACGGGATGATCGCCTTCGCCTCGAGCCTCGATCAGGCGGGCACGCTGACGCTGTCGGCGCAAGACGCGGCGATGCTGCTTGGTGCAATGGCGGGATTCGATCCGCGCGATTCCACCAGTGTTGATGCGCCTGTACCGGACTACACCGCTTCGCTCGAGCAGCCGCTGTCGGGCTTGAAGATCGGCCTGCCCAAAGAGTTCTTCGACAAAGGGCTCGATGCAGACAATGGCGTGCTCGTTCGCGAAGCGCTGAGCATTTACGAGAAACTCGGCGCAAAGCTCGTAGAAGTCAGCCTGCCGAACCTGTCTTTGTCGGTGCCGACGTACTACGTCGTCGCGCCCGCGGAGTGCTCATCGAATCTGTCGCGTTTCGATGGAGTGCGCTTCGGGCATCGTTGTGAGAACCCCGCTGATCTGATGGATCTCTACAAACGTTCGCGGGGCGAGGGCTTCGGGGCGGAGGTCAAACGCCGCATCATGACGGGCGCGTACGTGCTCTCCGCCGGTTACTACGACGCGTACTACCTGCGCGCGCAGAAAGTTCGCCGGCTGATCACGAATGATTTCGCGCGGGCCTTCGGGGAGGTCGATGTGCTGATGGGGCCGACGTCGCCAACGCCCGCCTTCGATATCGGCGCCAAGGTCGACGATCCGATCACGATGTACCTGAATGACATTTACACGATCGGTGCGAATCTGGCGGGTCTGCCGGCGATGTCGGTTCCGTGCGGTTTCGTAAGTCAGTTGCCCGTGGGACTTCAGATCATCGGTCCGCACTTTGCCGAGGCGAAACTGCTCAATGTCGCGCACCTGTATCAACGCGAGACGCAGTGGCACCGGCGTATCCCGCGCGGCTATGAGTAGCCGCGCTGAGGGCTCGGGGCGTGGGGCTCGGGGCGCGGGCAAGAGCAGCAATCCAATGTATCGTTCGTCCATTTGCGCGAATGGCTTTCAATTCTCATCTGGCCCGGGCCCCAAGCCCCGAGCCCCGAGTCCTCCGACATGAACTGGGAAACCGTTATCGGTCTTGAAATCCACGCGCAGCTGGCGACGAAGAGCAAGATCTTCTCGAGCGCTGCGACAGCCTACGGAGCGCCGCCCAACGCACAGGCGAATCTGGTTGACCTCGGTTATCCGGGCGTCCTGCCTGTGCTCAATTTCGAGGCGGTGCGTATGGCCGCGAAGTTCGGTCTGGCGGTTGGCGCCGCGGTGTCGCCTCGATCGGTGTTCGCGCGCAAGAATTACTTCTATCCCGATCTGCCGAAGGCTTACCAGATCAGCCAGTACGAGCGGCCGATCGTCGAGAAGGGCCACCTCGACATCCTGCTCGAGGACGGCACGCGCAAGACGATCGGGATCACGCGCGCGCACCTCGAAGAGGACGCCGGCAAGTCGCTGCACGAGGACTTCCACGGTCAGAGCGGCATCGACCTCAACCGTGCCGGCACGCCGCTCCTCGAGATCGTCTCCGAGCCTGACATGCGCTCGGCCAAGGAGGCGATCGCGTACATGAAGAAGATCCACACGCTGGTGCGCTACCTGGAGATCTGCGACGGCAACATGCAGGAAGGATCATTCCGTTGCGACGCGAACGTCTCGGTGCGGCCGGCCGGCGCGGAGCAACTCGGCACGCGCTGCGAGATCAAGAATCTCAACTCGTTCCGCTTCATCGAGAAGGCGATCAACTACGAAATCGCGCGTCAGATCGAGCTGATCGAGGGCGGCGGCAAAGTGAAGCAGGAGACGCGCCTGTACGACCCGGACAAGGGCGAGACGCGCGCGCTCAGGTCCAAGGAGGAAGCGAACGACTATCGCTATTTCCCGGATCCCGATCTGTTGCCGGTCACGATCGAGCCGGCCTTCATCGAGTCCGTGCGCACGACGCTGCCGGAGCTGCCGGACGAGAAAGCGGCGCGCTACAACGAACGCTTCGGT
>JBOHZJ010000154.1:0-11258 GCA_050738395.1 Steroidobacter sp. | reverse complement strand
GCGCAGACCGCTGCGAAATACTGGGCGCCGCAAAACGAATACGGTCAGCCGGATCTGCGCGGCGTGTGGAACTTCAGTTCCGATGTTCCTCTGGAACGGCCCAAGGAGCTTGCAGGCAAGGAATACCGGACTCGAGAGGATCTCCAGAAAGCGAACGCGACGCGAGACACGAACATCGAGCGGATGACGCAGACTGCAGCTGTCGTCGGCGCCCACAACGCGTTCTGGCTCGACTACCAGTCGCACGTCGAGGATCTTCGTACTTCTCTCATCAGCTACCCGACCGACGGCCGCTTGCCGAAACTGGTCGACGGGGTCCAGAAGATTGGCGGATTCGCGGCGGTTTTCGCGGACGCGAAAGGTACACGCCCGGTGCGCTTCTTCGCCGGCGGCATCGGCAAGGATGGACCGGAGGATCGCGGTCTGTTCGAGCGCTGCATTGCAGCTGATATCGGCCCACCGATTACACCGGGATTCGACAACAACTACCTACAGATTTTTCAGGCCAGCGATCACGTCGTGGTGCTGGCCGAGCACATACATGACGCGCGAACGATTCCTCTGGAAGCAAGAGCGTCGCTGGACGATCAAGTGCGCGGCTGGTTCGGCTATTCGCGAGGTCGCTGGGAAGGCGACACGCTGGTCGTCGAAACGAGGAACTTCAACGATCTCACGTCGAGCTTCGACAACGCAGGAAGTGCTTATCACAAAGTGGTGACGGAGCGCTTCACGCGCGATTCGGCGAACACCCTGCGCTATGAAGCCACGCTCGTCGACCCGAAGACCTTCCATGACCGGATCGAACTGTCGTTTCCCATGGCGAAGACCGACGCCCGGCTCTATGAGTTCGCCTGTCACGAAGGCAACTACAGCATGGCGATGATTCTCGGCGGCGCGCGCAAGCAGGAACGGGACGCGCTTAAGGCGACGAAGTAATCCGGGCGAACCACGAGAGCGATCGATACGCAAGGCCGTCTATGCAGCGACGATTCAGACCAACGATGTGTTCAGCAAGCATCCTGTTGCTCACGCAACTGACGCTTGCCGCGTGCGCCGTTCAACCGCGCATCGCGCGAACGCCGGACGGAAAGCCGGACCTGACCGGGATCTGGCAGGCGATAGGCTCCGCGCACTGGAATCTGGAACCGCACGCCGCGCAAGCCGGGCCCATCGCTGAGATGGGAGCCCTGGGTGCGATTCCCGGCGGGCTGGGCGTCGTCGAAAGCGGCCGCATTCCGTATACGCCCGAGGCTGTGATGCGACGCGCCGAGAACAAGGCTGCGTGGTTGGAGCGCGATCCGCTCGTGAAGTGCTGTATGCCCGGTGTGCCGCGCGCGACGTATCTGCCGCATCCGTTTCAGATCACGCAGGAACCGCAGAACATTCTGATCACCTATGAGTTTGCGGGGGCGACTCGCATCGTTTACATGGATCGGCCGGACCTCGAGGCGCAGGTGGATTCGTGGATGGGCCACAACCTGGGAAGCTGGGAAGACGACACCTTGGTCATCGACGTAACCGCGCAGACGCCAGACGCCTGGCTCGACAGCGCCGGAAACTTTCACGGGCCTGCGCTACGTGTTCAGGAGCGCTACACGCCAGTGGACGCGAACACGCTGCTGTATGAAGCCATTCTGACCGACAGCGACGTGTTCACTCAGCCATGGAAGATCTCGATGCCGCTGTATCGGCGCATGGATGAGAACATGCAACTGCTCGACTTCAAGTGCGTGGAGTTTGTCGAGGACCTGCTGTACGGGAAGTATCGCAAGCGGCCGGCAGAGTAGGCGCACAGTGCGTTGTGCGTTGTGAGTTGTGAGTTGTGAGTCCAGACAGTGCGCACGGCGCCCTTCTGCGCACAACTCACAACGGACAACGCACAACCCACGTTCGGCGCCTCGATGCTGCAAACACGTAATCTTGCTGAATCCCCAGGAGTCGATAAATGAAATCTGAGAAAAACGTCGGGCGATTGATCGGCGTGCTGTTGGTCGTGCAGATGCTCGCCGAAGTTCTGATCAACCTCGTGTTGCTGGGGCCGGTGATCACGGTCGCACCGGGCTTCCTGGTAAATGCAGCGGCCAACTCGCTGCAGGTCAGTCTGGCCGTGCTCATCGGGCTCATGGGAGGCGCGCTTTCGGTCGGCATCGCGATCACTGCGCTGCCCGTCTTTCGGCAGTACAGCTACGCGATGGCGCTCTGGATCCTGGCGCTCGCAATTGTCGGCTTCTCGTTGGCTGTGGTCGAGAATAGCGCCGTGATGTCCATGCTCTCCTTGAGCAAGGCGCATGCGAAGGCGAATGCAGCGGATGCTGCTTTGTTCGAAACGCTGCGGGTCGTAGTCGCCTCCGCACGCAATTGGGCGCATTACACGCATCTGCTCGTCGGGGGAGGGATGTTCCTGGTGTTCTACAGTCTGCTGTACCGCTTCGCGCTGATTCCGCGCGTACTGGCCGGCTTCGGACTGATAGCAGTTTCGTTGCAGATGACAGCCGTTGCGATGCCCCTTTTTGGCTACCCCGTGATGATGCTGATGCTCATGCCGGTGGGACTGGCCCACCTGTCTGTGGCGCTCTGGCTGAGCGTCAGGGGTTTCGAAACGAAATCACTCGCCTCGCGCCCCACACTGGCGAGCGAGCTTCCTCGACGAGGGTAGGAACATGAGAAACAGATCGAACACAGTGGACTATCGACGAGAACACTTATGCGTGTACTGAAGAAGAAGTCGACCCGAATCGTGCTGGTCGGCCTGGCTCTGGCCTTCGCCGCATTCTGGTTCACCAGACCGGCGCCGGCGCCGCCGCCCCGCGGGAGTGGAGAGCCCATGACGGCGATCGTCTATCACGACTATGGTTCTCCTGATGTTCTTCGTGTGGAAGAGATCGACAAGCTTCTTCCGAACGACAACCAGCTGTTGATCAAGGTTCGCGCGGCTGGGGCCAATCCGCTCGACTGGCACTACATGCGAGGCACGCCGTACCTCGTTCGCATGGAAGCGGGGTTGCGCAGACCAGAGGACATACGACTCGGCGTTGACGTCGCCGGCGTGGTTGAAGCGGTCGGCAAAAACGTAACGCAATTCAAACCTGGCGATGAGGTGTTCGGTGCGGGCGCCGGCTCCTTCGCGGAGTACGTGCTTGCTTCCGAAAGAAGAGTCGCGCTCAAACCGGCCAACATCACCTTCGAGGAAGCAGCGTCCGTGCCGATCGCAGCACTGACTGCACTGCAGGGCCTTCGCGACCACGGACGGATTCAGCCAGGGCAGAAGGTCCTGATCAATGGCGCATCAGGAGGCGTGGGGACATTCGCGGTGCAGATCGCCAAATCGTTCGGGGCGCACGTTACCGGTGTGTGCAGTACAAGGAATGTGGAGATGGTCCGATCGCTCGGCGCAGACCATGTCATCGACTACACCCGAGAGAACTTCACGGAGGGCGAGCAGCGCTACGACTTGATCCTGGATAACGTGGGGAATCATCCGCTGTCGGCGCTCAGGGACGTCATGAATCCGGACGGAATTTACGTCATAGTCGGAGGACCCAACGAAGGTCGGTGGCTCGGCCCAATGGCTCGTGCGCTCAAAGCGACGATGCTGTCGCCGTTCGTGAGCCAGGAGCTCGTCATGTTCATGGCGCAAATCACCAGGGACGACCTGCTCGTTCTGAAAGAGCTGATGGAAACGAAGAAGGTCACACCCGTCATCGACCGGACCTACACGCTGCCTGAGGCGCCTGAGGCGATTCGTTACCTGGAAGAAGGGCGCGCGCGAGGGAAGGTGGTGATCACTGTGGAACGTAACGAAGAGGAGGAGGGTGCTGGGACGTAGCACAGGCTCTCGCCAATGAGTCGAAGCTTCGCACTACGCCAACGCCCCCAGGGGAGTCGTCGTCATCCGCAGTCGTCGATCACGGACGCATCGAAATCAGCCTGATCGCCGCTCCGGCCAGCATCGAGCGTCTGCAGCTCTCGATCGGAAGATTGACGCCGAGATTTACCGCTTGTGCGTTCGGCGATCGAGCTGAGCGTATCGCTGCTGCGCGCGCTGGAGCAACATTTCCGCCATAGCGTCGCGTGCTTCCGCATCGCTCGTCCCTTCAGGAAACTCGAACACCTCGCTCTCATCAAAGGGATTCGTCACTCGAACGGGTTCGCCTTCGGGCTCGAGCGCCGCCGGCGACCATCGCGACTGCGTCGCGTCATGCAGCGCCACGCTTGTCATCGAGCGATCCGCGCGCATCGACGGCGCCAGCATGTACAGAGCGGCGGCCAGCGTCACAACAGCCACCAGGCCGCTCAGCCACAGCGCGCCGCGCGCGGCCAATGCGTACGGGTCCGCCATCAGCGTCGACTGCATCAGTCCCAACGGTGCAACTCTCGTCATCTCGTCCCCTCCATTTGCGCCGGCTGCAAAGTCGGCGCTACGAAGGCGTGATTGTCAGTTCGAGCAAGGCTTGTGGCCAGCGCCACTTTCCATAAGATATGAAACTTGCATCCGACCGCACCGGAACAATGAGTCCCGCAAGGAGCTGCTGGTGGGAAAACCGGCGCATCCGCCGCCCTGCTTCGGTATGCAAGCCGACCACAGCTATTGAATCATCAGGATCATCAGGATCATCAGGACGAGCATCATGAAGAGCCAGATTCTTACAGCATTGGCGGCGCTGACCGTCTGCGCACATGCGCAAAGCAGCGAAGCATCCCTGGAAAAGGCGCGCGAAGTCATCGCCGATCTGAATCGTATCGTCGCGCCGGAAGGCGTGCAGGAATCGTACAAGCTGCGCGTCGGCGGGATCGATCAATGGGTCTATGTCCGCGGCCAGGACGTCGCGAACCCGATCATTCTTTTTATTCACGGCGGTCCCGCCTCGCCCTTGTCGCCGACGATGTGGCAGTTCCAGCGCCCGATGGAAGAGTACTTCACGATGGTCAACTGGGATCAGCGAGGCGCGGGAAGGACCTTTCTCACCGTGAGTCCTGAATCCATCGCGAACTCGATCCATGTTTCGCAGTACGTAAGCGATGCGATCGAAGTCGCGGAAGCGATCAAGCGGAAGTATCGGGCAAGGAAACTCGTCCTCATGGGTCACAGCTGGGGCACGGTGATCGGCATGAAGGCCGCGCTCGCGCGCCCTGACCTGTTTTACGCGTATGTGGGAATCGGTCAGGTCATCAACACCAGAACAAACGAAAAGCTGAGCTTCGAGTACGGACTCGAGCAGGCGAGAAAAGCTGACAACACGGAGGCGCTCAAAGAACTGGAGTCGATCGCACCGTACCCCGGCGAGCAGCCGATCACGCGGGAAAGAATCGTCATTGCGCGAAAGTGGCCGCAATATTTTGGCGGCCTGAGCGCGCACAGAGACAGCTCCAGGTATTTCTTCGGCGCGCCGCTGCTGTCACCGGAGTACGACGACAAGGATGCTGCCGCCATCGATCAAGGCAATCTCTTCACACTCGAGAAAATCCTCGCGGAATTTCTCGATATCGATTTCACACAGGTCGAGAAATTTCCCATTCCGGTGATCATGTTCATGGGACGCCATGACTACACCACTCCGTCACAACCGACCGCCGATTGGCTCGAGGCCGTTCGTGCACCCTATAAGCGCGCTGTCTGGTTCGAGCACTCGGCGCACATGATCCCGTTTGAGGAGCCCGGCAAGATGCTTGTCAGCCTCCTCGGCTACGTCAAGCCGCTGACTCAGTAGGCCGCTGCGTCAGCGAATCGTCCCCCCCCAGATCTGTCGATGAGATCTCGCTTCCGTGTCTGCTTCCGCCTCGCGGAAATCAGGCGCTGGCTCCGCCTTGATACGCGTTGCATCGACTTGAGCGCGTGTGCTACTTAGCGTGTGCGCCGCATCGCCCGGCGCGGACCAGAAATAACGAACAAGAAACGCAGGTGCGAGCTTTGCGCGCGCGCCAGCAGGGGTGTCGATATGCGGGTATCCCAGGTAGGTTGGTGCGCCTTGCTGTGCGTGCTTGTCACTGCGTGTGGCGGCGGCGGCGGCGGTGGCGGCGGCGCCGGACGCGACGACAACGATAACAACAACTCCCTGAGATTCTCGCTGGATCGTAGCTCGGTCAGCTACGACTATGACGAAGGGACGACGCCTCCGTCCCAGCAGGTCATCGCGACAGCCACCGGCACGTACGAAGGCACGCTCTACGTGGCTGCGATCGTTGAAGGAAATGGCGTCGATCCAAACATCCAGGTCACGATCGGCGGCGTGCAGGGAACATTCCTGCTGTCGGCGGCTCCGAACCTTGCACCTGGAAATTACACCGGTCGCGTTCTGTTGCTGGCCTGCTCGGATCAGGCGTGCAACAACCGACTCGGCGGAACGCCGCTCCCGGTCTCGTACAGCGTCACGGTGAGGGCGATCCTGCGCGTCGCCCCGACCACCGTGAATATGTCTGCGGTGAGCGGCAACACTGCAACCGCGCAGCTCACGATCCAGTTGCCGGAAGGGCAAACCTCACATCTGACCGCTGTCGCCGCCGGTGGAGAGTGGCTGAGTGCGGCGACCCAGTCGGCGACTTCGACAATCCTCACAGCGCGTTCGATGCCGTCGGGGACGCTGCATGGAACTGTTGCAGTCACCTCCGGCAATCGCGTCATCAACGTGCCGGTGAACTACACCGTCAGCGCGCCGCCCGGCGGCGATCGAAATCTCTCCGTCAGTCCTTCGAACCTGACGCTCACCGCCCGCGAAGGCACAGTTGACGAGCCCGTCTCACTCACCGTCGTTCCGCCGTCGTGGGACGACGCGATGACTACGGAAGCTACCGTCAGCTATCCAGGTCCGAGTACGCCGTGGCTGACGGTCGTCCCTTCCGCCGATGGCTATCAGGTGACCGCGAGTGCTGCCAATCTGCGCGCCAGCACGCGCACGGCAGACATTCTCATTAGCGGCGCGGCGCCTGCGATCCCGGTCACTGTCCCCGTTTCTTTTACCATCGGCGCCGGGCTCGCTCAGCCAGCTGATGTAAACCTGCTCATCGATTCGGCCACTACTGCGAGCTCTCCCGTGCTCAGCGGCAGCGTACCGGTCACCGTCACCGAAGGTCCCGTTGCAAGCTGGACAGCAGCGTCCGATTCGTCCTGGCTGGTGCTCACCCGCGCGTCCGGTCAGACGGGCACGAGCATCAACTACGCGGTCGATCAGGCGAGCATCCCCGATCTACCAAACTTCAGGGAATCCGTAGCGACGGTCACGGTGACTCCTGCGCTTGCAGCGATCGCACCAGTGACGTTCGCGGTGAGATTGACCAGGCAGCTCGCGCACATCACAGGACTGGGACCTTACTTCCAGCTTTCGGATCGAGACGCTCGCATCGTCGTGCGCGGCCGCGGCTTCATCTCGAGTCGTGACTGGGCGACTCATCTGCGCGTCGCCGGTGCGCCTGCCGGCAACGGCAACGTGACTCGCGTGAACGATACGGAGTTGCTGGTCGACCTGCCTCCACCGCCGTTCGCCACGATCGTGTTCGAACCGACCAACGCCCTCGGCATCAGCTTCGGTATGGACAGCTCGAAGGTGCTGCAGCCGCGGATGTACGCCGAGACAGCGATCGGCACGGGCTTCCCCGTTCGCTCGATCGAGTATGACGCTGAGCGGCAGCAGATCTATCTTGTCAACGCGGCGCCGGGCGCAGGCGCACTGCAGCGGTATGTGTTCTCGTCCGGTTCGTGGACGACCCCGCCTTCAGCCGCGATTCCTGCGATCACCGATGCGAACCTGAGCAGCGACGGGGCCCAGATACGCGTGACGACCGCGACTGGCGTACTTCGCTTCTACGAGCCGCAAACCCTCAATGAAGGTGTGCCGCTCGATGTGCCTGCGGGCCTCGGCCCAATCACTCAAGGCCGCAATCTCGCGACTACCAACGATCGGCGTGTCTGGCTGAGCATCGGGCCGGGTCCATTCAACGACCTCGGCTACTTCGACGGCCTGACCGGTGAGCTCACGATGGTCGAGTCGCCGCTCACGAACTTCATCGGCGGACCGTGGTTCGGCGTGTCGCGCAACGGCGAGCGGCTGGTCATCTCGCAATCTTCCAACGCCACGCCGGCTCCGCCGATGCTGTACCTGGATGCCGCGGACGGCGTCCTCAGAGTCGCGCCCTTTGTGCAGGAAAACGGCGACGCCTATTTCGCGAATGCGGCCATGAGCGACGACGCTTCGCGCATGGTGCTCAACAACTTCCGCGTGCGCGACCATGATTTCAATCAGATCGGGCGCGTCGACGTGGATCAGGCCACAGAAGACAACTTCCTGGGTCTTTCAACGAGCGTCGTCGTGTCGTCCAATGGCGCGCGAGCGTACGTGCTTGCATACGAGGCGAACGAGTTCGTTGAGTCCACCCCGCAGTTCGTGCCGAGGGTCTACGTATTCGATATCTCGACGCCGGGACCCGCGGACCAACGCATGCCGCTGTTGGGCTATTTCGAGCTGAGCGGCTATCCGACGTGCCTTCGCTTCGCTGAGTGCGACGTCGCACCCGTCGCAACCATCAGCCACGACGGCAATACGCTCTTCATCGCGGGCAGCGAGTTCCTGTTCGTCGTCCCGATTCCGTCCGAAGGAGCGCTGACTCCGGCAACGATGAGCCTGCCTCTCAACTTGAAACAGTCCGCGCCGCGAACGACGCGGTGGGATCTGGATCTGCGCCGGGGAGCTGATTCTTGAAACGCACCAGCTCGCGACGTTCCGGCCGGAGCGCCGCCGCACCTCCCACACACCGCAAGCGTCGCGGTGCTCTATGCGACATTCCACAGCCGCCGAGCTTCCTCGGCGACGACGTCCGGGCGCTCTTCCGGCCAGAACAGTTTGCTTCCCGCTAGTTTGCGCACGCCGCGCGACTCACCGAAAGTACGGCTGAGGTAATCCGGACTCGCTGACGAGAAAATCGTGTCGGCTGCGCCCCAGAGAATGCGTGTCGGCACGGTGCAACGCTTGAGCGCGGACTCAATGCCTACGAGCGGATTGCATTCGAGCGAAATGGCGAACGCATGCACCAACGCTTTGCGTTCCGGTGAGCTGACGAGCGGCGCGAAGTAGTACTCGATCGCCTCGTCAGTCGGATGCGACGGATCGGCGTAGCACATTCCGCCGATGCCCTGCGCCGAGCGCGCGAGCGCTTTGTCGTTACGCCAGGGAGCAAGCCACTCGTCGACGAATTTTCCCTCGCGCGATAACGTGATGACCGGCAGGAGCGCGGGCGGCGGACTGTCGTTCTCCGCGTCGCAATTGGTCAGCAAAAGTGTGCGCACGCGTCGTGGATGGCGCGTGACGAAGAGCTGAGCGACCTGACCACCGCTGTCGTTGGCCACCAGATCGACAGCGGGAATTGCGAGCGCGTCCAGCAACGCCGCGAGCATGTCGACCTGCGCATCAGGCGCGACGCTCTGGCCGACAGCAACCTCGGTATAGCCGAGCGCCATGAAGTCAGGAGCAATGCATCGCCGATGACTTGAAAGCCGTTCGATGGCCCCGCGCCACTGAAAACCGTTGAGCGGGAAGCCATGCAGAAACAATGCGGCATCCCCGGATCCGCGCTCGACGTATGCGATCCTGCCGAAACGCGTCTGGGCATAACGCCGTTCGGCGTGGAAGGCCGCCGCGTTCATTGGCTCGCTGTCGTCCGAAACCGTTGCTTGCTCGCCGCCGCGCGCGAGACGCGACGCACATCCGGCGAGCGCGCCTCCCGCAAGCACGCTGCTCACTACTTGAACGAACTGTCTACGACGCATTTTGAATCTCCGTGGAAAGAACTCGCCCTTCGGGCAGGGCGGAGATTCGTGCGCCGGGCGAATGCGGGCAATAACCTCCGAGGTCATGGCCTTCGAACCCGCCGGGCGATATCGTTGCGATGTGGCCATTCCAGTCTCGATCTCCTCGACGCTCAAACCCGCCGTTCACGTGGGCTCGCTGCTACGGGAATGGCGCGCGGCGCGACGCTTGAGCCAGCTCGATTTCGCACTCGAAGCAGGCGTATCGGCGCGCCATCTCAGCTACGTCGAAACAGGCAAGGCGCAACCGAGCCGCGACATGATCCTGCGGCTCGCCGACACGCTCGCTATGCCGCTGCGTGAGCGCAATGCGCTGCTCATGGCCGCAGGGTACGCGCCGCTATATCCCGAAACTTCTCTGGGCACACCGGAGCTGGCGCAAGTTCGCCGCGCCATAGAATTGATCCTCGAACACCAGGAGCCGTATCCGGCGTTCGTCCTGAATCGGTGCTGGGACATGGTGCTGACCAATCGCGCCGCGACGCGCTTCGTAAACTTTCTGCGCGGCGGCAGCGCGCACGCGAACATGATGCGGCAGATCTTCGATCCGAACGACGTCCGTGCGTTCGTGGTGAACTGGGAGGAAGTGGCCGGCGATCTCATTCGACATCTGCACGACGTAATCGCGGCGTCGCCCTCGGACGCCAGGGCGGGCGCGCTGCTCGAGGAAGTGCTTGGTTATCCGGGCGTGCCGTCACAGTGGCGCACGCGCGAGTTGGGCGCGGCGCCTCCACCGCTACTCACGGTCGTGTTTCGCAAGGACAATCAGGAAGTGCGCTTTTTCTCGACCATCGCGACTTTCGGAACACCGCGGGACGTAACACTGGACGAGTTGCGCATCGAGTGCTGCTTCCCCGCGGATGATGCGACGGCGGAGTTCTGCCGGAGGCTTGCACGGGAGGACGCGGACGCGGGAAAAAAGATGGAGTAACCATGACCAACCGAAATCCCGCGGGACAAAGACCACAAAGAGCACATAGATCGGAATGGGGTCAGTCGAGCGAACTGATATTCCGCGCTCCCACGCCCTATATATCGGTCTCTAATTCCTTTTTGTGGTCTTTGCGGTTACTCGATTTCCGGAATTCTGGGCTGAGTGCTCAGGATCTGCTGCAGTTTCAATAGCGCCGCCTTCCATGCTGCTCGCTCGAGTTCGACGTCAGCCTTTTTTCCGAGCTTGTTGACCGCCACTGCAATCTGCGCCTTGTTTTCACCTTTCGTATAGAAGCCGATGTCGAGCCGCGCGTTCCTGTTCCAGGAGCCGTGAAGATATTTGTTTTTCGTCTGCGAGGAAGAATGGCGCAGTAGGGAGCGCTGATATGCATCTCGACCTCATGATGTTCTCTTCCACAGCTCAGGATAGACGGGGAATTCTAACTGCGCACCCGGACGCATTGATTGCGAAGATCGCGCACTACTAGAGTTGTAGTTGACAACGCAGGCCGCCGCCCCTAGTCTCTACTAC
>JBOHZJ010000153.1:0-15918 GCA_050738395.1 Steroidobacter sp. | reverse complement strand
GATCGCGCGCGAGCGCGAACGTCTGCAGCTCACGCAGGCTCAGGAAGTCGGCAATCGCGTACGCACTCTCGTGGCGCAGGCGAACGATCGTATGCAGAACGATCGGCTGATCACGCCTTCTGGCAATAGCGCGCGCGATTCTCTGGTGGAAGCGCGTCGACTCGATCCGACCGATCCGACCGTTGCACAGTCGATTCGCGAGCTGAGCGGATTACTCACTGAAGAGGCGCGCAAGGCAGTTGCCGCCGGCAAGCATGACGAAGCGCAGGCGCTCGTGAATGGCGCGCGTCAGCTCGGCTCGGCCGGTGCAGCGCTCGCCGCGGTGGAACGCTCCTTGAACGAGGTGAATCGCGCCACGGCGGCTGCGGCGGCCCAGCGGCGCGCCGCACCTCCCGTCAACGCCGGCCCGAACATCGATTCGATGGTCGCCGACGTGCGTCAACGCATCACTCAGGGAAAACTTATCGATCCGCCGGGCGATAGCGCCCGCGACATGCTGGCGAAGCTGCGCACCGCCGCGCCAACACGTCCGGAAGTCGAAGAACTTTCGCGCGCCCTGTCCACGCGTCTGCTCGATACCAGCAAGCAGGCGATGGGGGCGAAGGCGTATGACCGCGCTGCGCAGTTCATCGCCGGCGCCCGCGAGGTCGGCGCTCGCTACAACGAAGCTGCAATTTCGCAGGCTGAACTCGATCTCTCAGCGGCGCGTGAGGCGAGCGCGGCCCAGAGCGTCGTCTCCGCCGCCTCGTTGAAGCGCACGCGTACGGTCAATCCGGTATATCCGGAGTCCGCCCGCAAGCGGGGAGTGGAAGGCTGGGTTGAGCTGGCCTTCACCGTGATGCCTAACGGAACAGTCGACGATGTCGAGGTGCGCAACGCCAGCCCCGCCGATGTGTTCGAGGACGCCGCGCTGCGCGCCATTCGCCAGTGGCGGTTCGAGCCGGTCCAACGCAACGGCGAGAGAGTCTCGCAGCGCGCGATGGTGCGGTTGAAGTTCGCGCAAAGCGATTAACTGACCAAAAAGGGCTGACCTTCGTCAGCGAGAACGCGCGCGAGGGATGGCGTGCGCGAACAGGCCGCGGAGATGCGGCGGGTCGGACTACAAGGGCAGCTACCGAGCTGCCCTTTTCTTTGGCCGCCCGAGTCCTTGGCCGCCCGGAGACGCGCTCGCCGGCGCTGCGCCTGCTCGTGAACTGCTGGTTCAGTCTCTACCTGCCCTACGCCTAGGCCGCGTCCTGAGCTGGCGCCGCCAGGATGAGCGCTGCTTCGTGGTTCAGAAAATTGGCTCTCAAGCGGCGCGCTGCAGCGCCGTTAACCCGGGTGTTGCCGCAACTCCGCGCGGCGTTCGCATCGTCTGGCTTCCTCGATCATGAAATTCAAACATCGCATCTGGCTGCTGCCCATCATGACCGCTGTGATCGTTACGATCGGCATCGCGGTCAATTCGCAGATTACGTCCAGGACGTCCTCCGCGCTTGCGCGCGTCGAGAACGTGCAATATCCGACCGTCGAGGCGCTGCGCGCGATGCGTGCGGACGTCGTCGACGTGCAGGAGTCCCTGCAGCGCGCGGTCGCTGAAGGCGATGCCGCCGCGATCGGCGCCGCCGATCAGCATGCCGAGGCAGTGCGCAAGTCGCTCAGGGATCTGGCGAGCGTCGATGCGGACAGCAAGCTGTCGCGCGAGATCAAGGAAGCGTTCGATGGATACTATTCGGCCGCGACCTCGGCCACCCGCATCATGCTCGGCGCGGAAACCGGTGACGCCGGCGCCGCGATAGCGGTGATGCAGAAGAATTCCGAAGCACTCATTACACTGCTGACGCAGTCGCAGGAAGCGGCGATCAGCGAATTCCGCGCCTTGCTCGCCAGCGGCACGGACAACGTCGAGCGCAGCCTGATGGTCAGCCTCGTCATGGCCATCACCATGATTCTCGCACTGGGCGTGGGCTCCTGGGTTCTGATCGGCAGCGTGTTCCGCAGCCTGGGCGGCGAACCGGAGTTCGCAGTCGACACCGTGCGTTCGATCGCCGCCGGCGACTTCACCACAGTTGTGAGTCTGCGTCCTGGCGACGACAGCAGCCTGCTGCACGGCATTGAAACGCTGCGCCATAAACTCGGCTCGGTGATTCGCGACGTCCGCAAGACTTCCGGAGCCGTCGACGCCGCAGCGAGCGACATCAACTCCGGCATCGACCGCCTGAGCTCTCGCACTTCGGATCAGGCCGCGAGCCTGGAAGAAACTGCGTCGAGCATGGAGGAGATGACCGTGACGGTGAAACGCAACGCGGACAATGCGCGCCATGCGAATCAGCTTGCGACGGAAGCGCGCGATCAGGCCGAGCGCGGCGGCTCCGTGGCGACGCGCGCCGTTGCGGCGATGGCCGAGATCAATACGTCCAGCCGACGGATCGCCGACATCATCGGTGTGATCGATGAAATCGCATTCCAGACGAATCTGCTGGCGTTGAACGCCGCCGTGGAAGCAGCGCGGGCGGGCGAGCAGGGTCGCGGTTTCGCGGTCGTCGCAAGCGAAGTGCGCAATCTCGCCCAGAGAAGCGCGACGGCCGCGCGTGAGATCAAAGAACTGATTCAGGACAGCGTCGCGAAGGTGCAGGACGGCTCTAAGCTCGTCGACGAGTCGGGTCGCCATCTGAACGATATCGTCGCCGCCGCGAAGAAAGTTGCGGACATCATCGGCGAGATTTCCTCCGCGAGTCAGCAGCAGGCCAGTGGGCTCGATCAGGTGAATGGCGCGATCATGCAGATGGATGAGGTCACTCAGCAGAACGCGGCGATGGCGGAGGAAACCTCATCGGTCGCAGTGTCGATGACCTCGCAGGCGAAGGCGCTCACCGATCTGATCGCAGTGTTCCACGTGCGCGATGACGCGTCGAGTCATGTCGTACGCACGCCGGTCGCGCAACCTGCGAAGAGCGCCTCGTTGAAGGCGGCGGCCGCCCCGGCCTCGGCGCGGGTGAAGAAGGTCGCAGGCTCGGACGTGGAGTGGCAGGAATTCTGAGATGGCCCGGGGCGCGGGGCTTGGGCGCGGACAAGAATTTCAGAGACGGAGCTGGTTGGCATTGGCCAAAGACGTGCTCGGCTCCGAATTTGACTGCGTCTCTCCACTTTCTGGCCCGTGCCCCAAGCCCCGAGCCCTTTGATGCTAGCCGGACGTGCGCGGCTCAATTTGAATGCATCTCTTTCGGATCGCGCTCCAGGCCCCGAGCCCCTACGGCACGAGCCGTAACCGCGGCGGCGGCAGTCGGTCCTGCGAGCGATCGCGGTGAAAGCCGTTTTCAGGGTAGTAGTCGAGGGAGTTCATGCGGCGCTGCAGTTCCGCAGCGTGTTCGGGAGCCGGGGTTACACGAGGACGCATTACTTCGGTCGGCGCAGCCTTCAGTCGCAGGAGCATGGCAAGGTCCCCCAAACGGTTCTATTCGCGTGGTGTAACGCACCACGCCGCGAGATAGATCCACGGACGGGGCCATCGGAAAATAGCTACGGTCGGCGCACGCCGGATCCAGGAACAAACGCTCAGCTCCAGACGTTTGCATGCTCCTTGAAGTCCGCGCGTTGCACGCGAACCACACAGAAACGCTGGCCGGTGGGCGCCTCCATCACGCACCACGTATTCACGTGCTGCACCTTTTTCGCGCCCAACGCTTCGAGGCGCCGCACTTCGGCCTCGATGTCGTCGGCTTCGATGTCCAGATGCACGCGACTGTCGTGCTCGACCTTTTGCACTTCGATGTGCACCTCATCGGGCTGCGTCATCAGTTGTCGATAGATCGGGCTCGGCTCCTGCTCCCGCGGCTTCAATGCGACCCCAAGCGCCGCGCTCCAGAATTCCGCGGCCTTCTCCAGATTGTCCGTTTTACAGTCAATGATGAATCCGGCGAGACGACTGTGGTGCATGATGAATCCCAGTTGACGGTTGACGGTTGACGGCAAGAAAGCCGGCGTCCTTATCTGGCTGTCAACGGTCAACTGTCAACCGTCTACCACGCCGTCAGGCGTTGGGATTCCGGCCCGAACGCGCCGTGTGCATCGCGGTCATGATGTCGCGCACGTCGGCGCGCGCGAAAATTTCCCTGGTGTCCAGGGTCACTTTGCGCTGCCAGTTGGCGTGTTCGGTATCCGTGCCCGGCACGTTTACCGGGTCGACCATACCGATCAGGTCCTCAATCTGAATGAGCGCGACGTTCGCGTTCGAGAGGCCTAGAAAAGCGTGAACCGCACGCGATAGGGCCGACGAATAACGCGGCAGCGGTTCCCCGGAGTTCCAACGCCAGAGTCCGGCGGCTGCGAGCGCGAGCAGCAGTTCGCGCCGATCGGAATCGCGGGCCGCATATGCCTGCCCCTTCAGCTCCTCGCTCGGATACAGATCGAGTCGATCGCGCAGTTGTACATCGTGCACTTCCCACCAGCCGCGCAGCGTCGGCAGGTCGTGCGTGGTGACTGCGGCCAGCGCGCTTCGGACATACGCCGACGGCGGCTTGAACTGGCCGTTCGCGGTTTGCTCGAACAACAAAACCTTGTAGTGATAGACGCCGCAGTGTTCCATTGCGCGAGTCATTGCTTCCGGCACCGTGCCCAGATCCTCGCCGATGACGATGCACTGGTTACGGTGGCTCTCCAGCGCGAGGATGGCGATCAGATCATCGAGCGGATAGTGCACGTACGCGCCGTCCTTCGACAGATGACCGCGCGGCACCCACCACAGGCGATACAGCGTCATGACGTGGTCGAACCGCAGGGCCGCGACCTCACGCATGTTGTTCGCGACCAGACTGACGAACGGTCGATACTGCTGTGCGCGCAGCTCCTCGGGGTTCTGCGGTGGAATACCCCAGTCCTGGCCCTTCAGAGCAAGCGCATCGGGCGGCGCACCTACAGATGCACCCTGCAGATACAGATGGTGATTAGACCAGGTCTCCGACCCCGCGGAATTGGCGCCGACCGCGACATCGCCGTACAGGCCGATCGCCATGCCGCACTCGCGTGCGGTGTCCTGCGCCTCGCGCAACTGCTCGTCGGCGAGCCATTGCAGATATAAAAAGTAATCGACGTCCTGCGCGCGTTCGCGCGCGAAGCGATTCACCGCGGTGGAGGTCGGATCCCGATATTCCTCCGGCCAACTCGGCCATCCCCAGTATTGCGGGCCTTGCAGGCGCAAGTGAGCATCGAGCGCATCATGGATAGCGTGCAGTTTGAGCGGATCGCCCTGCAATTCGACGAACTGCCGGAACGCTGCTGCGCGCGCTGTCCCGCGCTCGATATGTTCGCTGCGAAAATGGGCGTAGAGCGATTTCAGGATTTCGAACTTCGCTGCCGCGACTCGCACGTAGTCGACATTCTTCGTCGCGCGAAGCTCCGCCAATAACGCTTGAAAGTCCGGCTCCGCCACGCGCCGGCGCGCGGCTTCACATTCCCTGAAATCGGCCGACTCATCCACTGCAATGTAAAGCACATTAAGGAATAGCCGACTCGAGGGACTGTACGGACTGATGTGGGCCGGATTGGCGGGCATCAGTGCATGCAGCGGATTCAGACCGACGACGCTGCAGCCCAGCGGCGCGGCGAGCTGGATGAGTTCGCGCAGATCGCGGAAGTCGCCGAGGCCCCAGTTGTGGTGCGAGCGCAGCGAGTACAGTTGCGCCGCGACGCCCCACAGGCGCTTGCCGCCGGCAATCACGGGGGCTTCGTAGCAACGCTGCGGCGTCACGATGATGCGCAACTGCGTGCTGAGTCCGGTGTCCAGTGCGAGCGATGCGCTGTGATAACCCACGGGCGCGGCCGGCAACTGGAGCGCCAATCGGGAATAGGAACGACCGTCGACCTCGCCCGTTTCGGTGGTCGTGAGCGAAGCGAGGCCTGTGGTTCCCTCGCGTACTTCGCCGTCCTCGAGCGTGAGCGTCCAGGCGATCGATCTGGCGCCCAGATCCTGCGGTGCGGTGATTGGAATGACGATCGCACCTTTGGACTGGCTCACCACGACGGCCGGCGCCATACGGGTCCAGCGCACTGTTTCAAACTGGCTGATCGCGCTGTGCGCGGCCGTCTCCTCGTTCGCATCAACGCCCATCGCGGCAAGAATCGCCCCGCGAGATTCGATCGACACCTCGCGCGGCCGCCCTCGAAAATCGAGCCAGGAATCGGCAATGCCGTGCAGTTGCGCGAGGCGTCGAATGGCGTCGGTCATGGCAGGGGCGCAGGGCTCGGGGCGTGGGGCTCGGGCCAGAAAAGAAAATATGACATCGAGTTTGCCTCTGCGAGCTCATGTTTGCCTGCGGAGCCGTCTTCTCTGACCCGCGTCCCACGCTCCACGCCCCGCGCGCTCGTCATCTCACTGCCGCAACGAAAATCCGCTGCGAACGCTCGGCGGTGCGTCGCCATCGGCGAGCAGCACGCAAGCATGCGGCGAAACGACGCAGCTGGCGCCCGCGTCGATGCGGTTGCCGAGATCATTCGCGCGCCAGCGAGCGGTGTCGAACACGATCTGCCACACGGCGCCGGTTTTCGGCTCTGGCAACCTGAAGTCGACGCACTCGGGGCCGGCATTGCACAGAAACAGCAGATGACCGTTGGGTGTTCCATAGGGATCGGAGAACGCGTGACCGATCAGCACGCCGTTGGCGCGCGCATCTTCATCGTGCCAGTCGGCGGCGGTCAGTTCGTGACCGTGCGGATGACGCCAGCTCACGTCCTTGTGTTCGCGATCGACCTGACGCGCGCCCTTGAGAAAGGTATCGCGGCGCAGGCCCGGAGCCTGTTTGCGCAGTGTGAGCAATTGGCGGACGAACGTGGTGAGCCAGCTGCGGCGCGCGGCAAGCTCCCAATCCACCCAGCTCGTTTCGTTGTCCTGGCAGTACGCGTTGTTGTTGCCGCGCTGAGTGCGCCCGAACTCATCCCCGGCGAGCAGCATCGGCACGCCCTGTGACAACAGCAATGTGGCGAACAGATTGCGAATTTGCCGCTCGCGCAGTTCGGTGACTTGCGGATCATCGGTCGGTCCCTCGACGCCGCAATTCCAGCTCAGGTTGTGATTGTGTCCGTCGCGGTTGTTTTCGAGATTCGCTTCATTGTGCTTCTGCTCGTACGCAGCGGCGTCGTATAACGTGAAGCCGTCGTGGCACGCGACATAGTTGATGCTCGCGGTCGGTCGACGGCCGCTTGCGCGAAACAGATCGCTCGAACCGGCGAAGCGCTCGGCGAAGTTGCCCAGAATGCCGGGATTGCCGCGCCAGAAACCGCGAACGCTGTCGCGGTACAGATCGTTCCACTCCGCCCAGCCCGCGGGGAAGTGACTCAGATGATAACCATCAGGTCCGACATCCCAGGGTTCGGCGATGAGCTTCACATAGCGCAGCGCAGGTTCGGCGGCCACCGCCCTGAAGAATCCGGCGTCCGTGCGAAAACGGCCGTCGTCGCGCCCGAGAACGGCGGCGAGATCGAAGCGGAAACCATCGACATGCATCTCCTCCACCCAGTAGCGCATGCATTCGATGATGAGGTGACGAACCGCGGCGTGGCCAATTGCGATCGTATTGCCGCAGCCGCTGCGATTCACGTAGTGCCGCAGATTCCCGGGCTCGAGCTTGTAATACGCCGCATTGTCGAGTCCGCGCAGACTCAGCGTCGCGCCTTGCTCGGCGCCCTCGACCGAATGATTGAACACGACGTCGAGAATGACCTCGAGTCCTGCGGCGTGCAGCGCCTTCACCATCGTCTTGAACTCGGCGACCGGATCGTCAATCGCATACTGCGGCGCCGGCGCAAACCACGCGAGAGAACTGTAGCCCCAGTAGTTGACCAGACCCTTGTCGATGAGAAAGCGTTCGGGCACGAACGCCTGCACCGGCAACAGCTCCACGCTCGTGACGCCGAGATGCTTCAGATGCGCAATAACGTCCCGGTGCGCGAGCCCGAGGTACGTGCCCCGCTCGTGTTCGGGCACTCCGGGATGCAGCTTCGTGAATCCTTTGACATGCGTTTCGTAGATGACGGTGTCGCGCCAGGGGATGGCGGGCGGACGATCGTCACCCCAGTCGAAGACGCCATCGATGACTCGCGCCTTGTAATTGTGCGCAGCGCTGTCGGTCGCATCCATCCCGGCGTCGCTGGAATCGCCCGCTTGCCCCAGCAGCGAGGCGTGCCATTCGAACCTGCCGGCAAGTGCACGTGCGTACGGATCGAGCAGCAACTTGTGCGGGTTGTAGCGCAACCCGTGCATCGGATCATAGGGACCGTGCGCACGCAGACCATAAATGAGACCGGGCGCGCCGACTGGGGCCGGCAAAAATCCGTGCCAGACGTTCTCGGTGTGCTCCGGGAGGGCCAGTCGCGCGATTTCGCGCTCACCGCGCTCGTCGAACAGACACAGCTCCAGACGCGCAGCGCCGCTTGAATACACGGCGAAGTTGACGCCGTCCCCCGTCCAGCTCGCGCCCAGCGGGGCCGGCGAGCCGGGCTGCAGTTGAAGTTTCGAATAATCCACAGGAAGTGCGTTCATCGGGCGCGATGGTGACGCATGCGCACGGCGCTGAAAAGTCGGTTGACGGTTGGCCGTTGACAGTTGACGGTCAGAAAGGGCCGACGACGATTGAGCTGCGAGGACGCTCCCTTTCCGATCTGGCCGTCAACCGTCAACCGTCAACCCTCTCCCACACCACCATCGCGAGCGGCGGCAGCGTGATCCGGATGCGCGCCGGAAAGTCGCGCCAGCCGTGTGGTTCGGCTTCGACGGTGGACTCGTGGGAATACCCCGAGCCGTAAAACTGCGGATCGTCGCTGTTGAGAAGCCTTCGATAGCGGCCCGCCTGAGGCGCGCCAAATGTGTAGTGGTCCCGCGGAACCGGCGTGCAATTGAACACGATGATGAGCGGTGAACCGCCCTCGCCCGCGCTGCGCTGGCGGACGAACGCGAATACGCTCTCATTGTGATTGTCCGCTTCGACCCAGCGAAAACCCTCCCAGGTGTGTTCGCTCGCATACAGCTCCGGGCGCTCGCGATAGATGCGGTTGAGCGTGCGGTTCCAGGACTGCAGTTGCTGATGAGCGGGGTGCTGAAGCGCGCCCCACGCGAGATCTTCGTAATCGCGCCACTCGTGCCACTGACCGAACTCACCGCCCATGAACATCAGCTTCTTGCCGGGGTGCATCATCATGTAGCCGAGCAGCAGCCGATAGTTCGCTAGCTTCTGCCATTCATCGCCGGGCATCTTGTCGAGGAGTGAGCGTTTGCCGTGCACCACCTCGTCGTGCGAAAGCGGCAGGATGAAGTGCTCCGAGAATGCGTAGACGAACGAGAACGTGATCAGGTTGTGATGGTGACGGCGATGCAGCGGATCGAACGCCATGTAACGCAGCGTGTCGTTCATCCAGCCCATGTTCCACTTGAAGTGAAAGCCGAGTCCGCCGAGGTGCACTGGACGGCTGACCCCGGGAAAGGCGGTGGATTCCTCCGCCATCATCAGCACGCCGGGAAAGTAGTGGCCGACGGTCCAGTTGAGCTGTTTCAGGAAATCGATCGCTTCGAGATTCTCACGGCCGCCAAACTGGTTGGGCGTCCACTCGCCGTGCTTGCGCGCGTAATCGAGATAGAGCATCGAGGCGACCGCGTCCACGCGCAGTCCGTCGATGTGGTACTGCTCGATCCAGAACAACGCGTTGGCGATGAGGAAATTGCGCACCTCATGCCGGCCGTAATTGAAAATCTTGGTGCCCCACTCCATGTGCTCGCCGCGGTGGGGATCGGAGTGCTCATAGAGATAGGTGCCGTCGAACTCGGCGAGGCCGTGCGCATCCTTCGGAAAGTGCGCCGGCACCCAGTCCATGAACACACCGATGCCAGCGCAGTGCAGCCGATCGACGAAGCGCATGAAGTCATGCGGCGAACCGTGCCGGGCGGTCGGCGCGAAATGACCGAGCACCTGATATCCCCAGGAGCCGTCGAAGGGATGCTCGGCGACGCCGACGAGTTCGACGTGCGTATAGCCGAGGTCGAGCACGTATGGAATCAACTGGTCGGCGAGTTCATCCCAGGTGAGAAATGCAGGCTTGCGATGCCACGATCGACGCCACGAACCCGGGTGCAGTTCATAGATGGAAATCGGGGCGCGCAGCGGGTCCCACTCGCGCCGCCTGGCGAGCCAGACGTCGTCGCTCCATGTGAATCCGGCAATGTCCGCGATGATCGACGCATTGTCGGGACGTAGCTGCATCTGAAAGCCGTAGGGATCCGCCTTCATCAGCAACTGCTCGTGACCGCCCACGATCTCATATTTATAGAGCGCACCGGGGCCCAGCTCCGGAATGAACGTCTCCCACACGCCGGAAGCGCCCCGTGGACGCATGCTGTGCCGGCGTCCATCCCAGTGATTGAAGTCCCCTACGACGCTCACGCGGCGCGCGTTTGGCGCCCACACCGCAAAGCGCGTCCCGCGCGCTCCGTCGCGTTCTGTCGGATGCGCACCGAGCTTTTGCCAGATGTGATGGTGATTGCCCTCCCCGAAGAGGTGCAGATCGAGGTCGGTGAGAGCGGACATAGACAGTTGACGGTTGACGGTTGAGAGTTGACGGCCCGAGAAGACGCCCAAGACCGGTCGCCCTTCTCTTTCTGACTGTCAACGGTCAACTGTCAACCGTCAACCGCCCGTCAGAGAACGGGCTTCACGCCCCAGATGTTGTCCGCGTACTCGCGGATGCTGCGGTCGCTGGAGAACGGGCCCATGCTAAGTGCGTTGATTACGGACTTGCGCGTCCATTCCTCGGGTTGCAGGTAGAGCGCATCGACTTGATCCTGCGCGCCTGCGTAGGCGTCGAAATCCGCCAGCACGAGGAAATGTTCCCCATCGCTCATCAGCCGGTCGCTCACCATCTTCGAGTCGAAGATATTGTCCGGTGTGAAGTAGCCGGAGTCGATCGTGTCGATGGCGCGCTTCAGCTCGGGATTCTCCGCCACGATCTGCGAGGGCGAGTAGCCCCGCGCGCGCCGCGCAACGGTCTCTTCCGAATTCATCCCGAAGATGAAGATGTTCTCCGCGCCGACCGCTTCGCCGATTTCGAGGTTGGCGCCGTCGAGCGTACCGATCGTGAGGGCGCCGTTGAGCGAGAGCTTCATGTTGCCGGTGCCGGAGGCCTCCATGCCGGCGGTTGAAATCTGCTCGGACAAATCCGCGGCCGGCATGATCTCCATGGCGAGCGACACGTCGTAGTCCGGCAGAAAGCACACCTTCAGTCTGTCGCCCACGCGCGCGTCCGCATTGATCGTGCGCGCGACGTTGTTGATCAGCTTGATGACCGCCTTCGCCATGTGATACCCGGGCGCCGCCTTGCCTGCGATGATCACGACGCGCGCGGGGATGTTGAGGTCGGGATTGTCGAGAATGCGCAAGTAGCGCACCACGACATACACGAGATTCAGCAGCTGACGTTTGTACTCATGAATGCGCTTCACCTGCACGTCGAACATCGCATCGACGCTGACCTGGACGCCCAGCAATTGATGAATCGTCTTCGCCAGCCGCTCCTTGTTGGCGCGCTTGATCGTGCGAAAATGTCGACGGAATTCCGGATCCTCCGCGGCCCACTTGAGGCGTTCCAGATCCTCCAGATCGTTCTCCCAGGCTGAACCGAGTTTCTCGGTGAGGAGCTGAGACAAGCCTGGATTCGCCTGCTTCAGCCAGCGGCGCACTGCAATGCCGTTGGTCACGTTGGTGAAGCGCTCCGGCCACATTTGTGCGAAGTCAGCGAAAATCGTCTCGCGCATGAGCCGCGAATGCAGTTTCGCGACGCCATTGACGCGATGACTGCCGACTACGGAAAGATAGGCCATGCGCACTCGTCGATCGCCGTCCTCATTGATGAGCGACATGCGGCGGCGGCGTTCGAGATCGTGCGGGTACTTCGCGCTGACCTGTTCGAGAAAATCGCGATTGATCTGGTAGACGATCTGCAGATGCCGCGGGAGCAGCCGCTCGAACAACGACACCGGCCAGGTTTCGAGCGCCTCGGGCAGCAACGTATGGTTCGTATAGCTGCACACGTCGCGCGTGACATCCCATGCATCGCTCCACTCGAAATCGTAAACGTCGACCAGCAGGCGCATCAGTTCCACGACCGTCAGCGCGGGATGCGTGTCGTTCAACTGCACGGCGATCGCGCTGGCAAGATCCCGCGGTGAGCGGCCCTCGCCGGTGTGCTGCGCCAGCATGTCCTGCAGCGAGGCGCTCACGAAGAAATACTGCTGCTTGAAGCGCAGCTCCTTGCCCTGCGGCGTCGAGTCGTCCGGGTAGAGCACGCGCGACAGGTTCTTCGCGTCGACCTGCTCGGTCACCGCCGCCGCATAATTGCCTTCGTTGAATGCTTCGATCTTGAAGGGCGTGATCGCGCGGCCTGACCACAGGCGCAGATGATTCACGGTTGGACTGCGGTTGCCCGGAATGAACAGGTCGTAACCAACGGCCCACACGTCATGCGTGCCGACCCAGTCATATCGCAGACGGCCGCTTTGATCGCGCGTCGCCTGGCAGTGCCCGCCGAAACGCACCCGATGACGCACCGCGCCCTGGCCGCTTTCCCAGAAGTTGTGATACCGCAGCCAGGAACTCGCCACTTCGCGCTGCGCACCGTCCTCGGCGATCATCTGCGTGAAGATGCCGTAGTCGTAGCGAATGCCGTAGCCGGTCGCCGCATAGCCGAGCGTCGCCAGGGAATCGAGAAAGCACGCGGCGAGGCGACCGAGACCGCCATTGCCAAGACCCGGATCTTCTTCTTCCGCTGCAATCTCATCGAGATCGTGGCCGAGCGACTGCAAGGTGTCGCGCACTTCCTCCAGCAAGCCGTCGTTGAACGATGACAATGCGTTGATGAGGCTGCGTCCGAGCAGAAATTCCATCGACAGATAGCACACACGCTTCACGCGCGCGCGCGCCACACGGTTACCGGTCGAGATCCAGCGTTCCGCGAGTTCCTCACGCACTGCAAGCGCGAGTGCGTCATAGATGTCGTGGCGAGTTGCGCCCGACAGCGGCTTGCCGAGCGCGCGCTCGAGCCGATCGATGATCGCTTCGTGCACCGCGCCGCTGCGCAATGCAATGGAAGGACTGATGGCGGAGGTGGGAGGAGCTTTCATGGCTTGCAGGACGGCGGTCCGTAGTCCGTATTGAGTAGTCCGTAGGTCGGAAACGAAAAAGAAGTGCAGGCCGGGACGCGGCTCGTCCGCTTCTGGCTACGGACTCGGATACGGTCTACAGACTCGGGTCATCTCACTCCTGCTACTTTTTCTTCGACGATGCGCCAGGAGCCGCTTTCACGTACGAGCGTCAACTCTTTACGCAGAGCGTTCGCGCCGAATTTCTGCACGAACTTCGCCACGCGGCGATCGGGGCCGTCGGGCTCGACGGCGAGACCTTCGACCATCGCATCTGGCGCAGGACCGGTCGCGACCTGTTCACGACGTTGTTCGAGCCAGGCTGCGCCGCCCGAGGCCTCCGTCGGCGCGGTGAACCCTGTCGAATACAACGCGAGCACTGCGTCCGCTTCGCGGCTGGCCCATGCCTGCGCCCAGCTCGCGATCACTTCTTCCGGCGAGCGTGCGACCGTACCGGCAGAACGGAAATACGACGGCGGCTCATCGAGGCATGAGGTGCGTCCCGAATTTTTCGCCGCAGACCGAACCTCGGGAATGGCGAGCGCATCGGAGCGTTCCGGCGTCGTCATGCCCTGCGGCACACGCAATTCCTCATTGCTGCGCGCGGACAGATACGGCTCATCCGGCGGGGTGCACACCGGCTCGGACCCGCCGCAACCAGCGAAGAGCAACGAAGCAGCGACGCAGGCCAGTACAACCTTCAGACGCGACGCAATCAGTGTTGAATGGTTCATGAATGGATCAGTGTTATAGCGTGAGGCCGTCGCTCATAGCCGGCGAGACCTGAAAAGGGCGAAAAAGCAGCAATCTTTGACGAAGAACGCAGGTACCGCGTTCCGCTGCTACCGTACCGTCGGCCACGGGGCATGTCCAGCGCCCGCAGTCCGCCACATTTGCACCTTCGTTCCGGCACAATTTGCACCCACAGTTCGTCACCAGGCGACAAGGTAGTGGGGTCCTCATGGCGTCGATGGGCGAACGAGTTCGCAGCGGGTTGCGCGGAATATTCGGCGAGTTCGACTGGCGCCCGCCGCAATGGTTCTCGCACGCAGTGGCTGTCGCGCAGCGCGGCCGTGCGGCAGCCGCCTCATCGGTGCGCCAGAATCCCCGACATGCCGCGCTCGTCGGCGCGGGTGTACTCGCCCTGTTCGTGGGTGCGATCCTGGTGTGGCGCTGGTATGACGGCCGGCCAAAACCTGTCGTGGTCGAATTCACGGTCGTCGCTCCGGCGGTGACCTGCTACGCCTGCGAGCCTCCCGGTGAGCCCAACCCGTTAATCGTGCGCTTTGCTGATTCGGCGGCGCCGATCGAGCGTGCGGGTCATCCGGTCGAGGCCGCGGACGCCGGCATTTCGATGAGCCCCGCAGCGGCCGGTCAATGGATCTGGGACGACGATAAGACTCTGCGTTTCCAGCCCGCGGCCGACTGGCCCATCGGCGAGCGATTCAAGGTTTCATTCGCGCGCAATGGCTTCACCGCCGAATCGGTGCGACTGAAAGAGTACAGCCTTGAATTCAACTCCCCCGCTTTTGGAGCAAGGCTCGCGCAGACGGAGTTCCATCAGGATCCAGTCGTCGCAGGCAACAAGAAGGCGGTCGCGACGATCGCGTTTACGCACCCCGTCGACCCGGAAAGCTTCGAGCAGCGCGTGCGACTCAAGATGTTCGATCGCGTGAACGACTCGCTCGAGAAGGAGGTCAAGGCGCCGGCGCACACAGTCGTCTATGACAAATTGAAACTGAATGCCTACGTGCATTCCGCACAGCTCGAAGCGCCCGCGAAGGCCGGGCGGCTGCGGATCACGATCGAGCCCGGTGTGCGCGCCGCGCGCGGCGGCAACGCGACGCATGACGAGCTCACAAGCAACGTCGAAGTTCCGGGGCTCAATAGTCTGAAAATCGCCAACGTCTCGCTGGATATCGTTCGCGATGAACGCAACGAACCCGATCAGGTCGTGCTCATCAACACATCGTTCTCAGTGCTCGAACGCGATCTGCCGGCGAAAGTGAATGCCTGGGTGTTGCCGATGCGACATCCCGATCCAAAGGTGCAGGAACGATTCGATCGCCACAGCGCCGGTCAGCCCTTCAACTGGAACGATGCGAACTTCCGACCGGAAGTGTTGAACGCGAACACGAAGCTCGAGCTTGCGCAGATTCCTGGCGAGCGCGAGCACTACGAACTGCACAGTTTCAAGTACACCGCCGAGCCTGGCCGCCATCTGTACTTCAGGATAGACCCCGGTCTGAAGTCCTTCGGCGGCTACGCGTTGGGCGACGCCGTCGAACGCATCATCCAGGTTCCAGAATTCCCGCGCGAACTCAGCATCCTGCACCAGGGATCGCTCCTTGCGATGTCCGGAGACAAAACGCTCACCCTCTTCGCACGCAACATACCGGCGCTGCGTGTCGAAATCGGGCGTCTGCTGCCGCGTCAGCTGCAACACCTGGTCACGCAGACGAACGGCGAGTTTGCGACGCCGCTCTTCAATAACTGGGCGTTCGATGCGGCGAACATCATCGAGCGCTTCACGAAGATTGTGCGCCTGCCGACAGTCGACCCCGGCAAGGCGCACTACGAAGCACTCGACCTGGGCGAGTATCTGAATGACGACGCCGGTGATCGCCGCGGCGTGTTTCTGTTGCGCGTGCAGGCGTGGAACGCCGCTGCTAACGCTCCACTCGACTACGCGCCGGATGAATGGAATGGGACACGTCAGGGCGCAACGGGCGATGCGCGCTTGCTGGTCGTGACCGATCTCGGTC
>JBOHZJ010000152.1:0-24052 GCA_050738395.1 Steroidobacter sp. | reverse complement strand
CTCATGTACATCATCGGCAGTTCTTCCGGGTAATCGGAGCAGGCGGCGCCTGCGAAATCCGCGAAGTATTGCCGGGAGTAACTGACGTCCGTCCAGCCTTCCGCGTCGATGCGATTCGTGTTCCAGGGCTTGCGGTGCTTGCGGACAGGATTCTGACGACGCACGTCGATCGTCAGCACCACGCCCCTGTTCTCGCTCAGCATGCGAGGAACATCCTCCTTCCAGCCAGCGCGCGCCGTCATCCAGTGCGCATTGGCGACGCGCTTCTCCCAGTGACTGATCGCGTCGCTCGAGAATGCAGCGGGCGACTGACAATCCTTCAGTTCACCGTGCATCAGCATCCCCAGGGTGTCCGGCGGCGGCAGACAGAAATACAACGTGCCGAGCGCGAGCGCGATGCTGCTTGTGAACAACGCTTGCCGTCTGCGCGCGTTTGTGACGGGAAGAAAACGAAACAGGACGCCGAGCACCAGGCCAGCAGCCGCACCGCCCGGACCGGTGATGAAGATGCCGACCATCGGACCCTGATTCGCGTCCGGGCGAAGCAGCATCGGACCGAAAAATCCGGCGACGAAGCCGGCGAGGCCCAACACAAGCGCCCAGAAGCCGATGGTAGGCGAAGGCTTCATGTCGCTCATGCTGCGCCAGGGGGATCTCAGAAGAGAAAGAACAGCGCGAGCACGAGCACACTGTACGAACCGACTGCGCCCCAGTAGCCAAGTGCGTTCTCATCGCGACGGTACGTACGCCCCCACGCGCCGGACTTCGCCAAAACTGCACCGGTCATGAGGCAGTGCACGACATAGATGGACAGCAGCACGCCGAGCATCTTGAACATGGCGGTACGCTACGCGCACGCGTGGCCGTGAAACTGCGAACCAGGTCTTGAACTGGGAAGCAGAAGGTCAGAGTGCGATAGCGTCGACTCTCCCCACGCGATGCGAGTTCCGAAGATCCCCCTCCCCCCAACCCTCTCCCCGCGGGAGAGCGGGCTCTCATTTTCAGGGTTCTCATCTTCACCTCTCCCTTGGGGAGAGGTCGCGCGTAGCGCGAGTGAGGGGACGTCTTCGCGGAACGCCGCGCTGGGGCTCAGCTTCAGGCGAAGTCCGATCGTGGGAAGAAGGAGCTACATCCCGCTCATTCTCTCTTCCATCTCCTGGCTCGCGACGCTGACATGATTGTGAATCTCGGTGACGCCAGATACGTCCGCGATGAGATCTTCGATCGCATACTTCTGCTGTCGAACCTGCACTGTTCCCTGCACGGTGACTTCGCAGTTGCTTACGTCGACCGTGATGCTGCTGGCGTCGATGAATGGATCCTCGGTCAGGCGCTCGCAAATGATCTCCCGCAGGCGTTCATCACTTCTTCGAAAGCCCTTCGGGCCGCGCCCGCGGTGTGACAGCTCCTGCAGAGTTTCATAGGCGCCGCCCGGATAAAACTGCGCGCCGGCCGCCCGCCAGCTCATGCTGCTTTGTTGACGCGCTGCATCGCGCTGCGGATTTCTCGTGCTCGCCATGAGGCGCTCCTGTGTCGAGGGTGCATGGGGTGAACGTCCGGGATGTGGCGGCAAGTTCCCTCTCATTCGAACTGCCCGGCCGAGCTACATACATATGTGCGTGTGGCGGGGAGGTCTGCGGCAAGAGTGCTGATCCGCAATCAGACGTCAGCACTCTGAGCCTCTGAGCGCGGACTGTGACCGAAGGAAATCCCGCAGGACGGATCGCAGACCCCACCGGCGCTGGTGTTGCCGCGCCGTCAAGAATATTCAATCGCCGTCTGCCAGCCCGTGTGCGGCGTACCATCGTGTTGCACAAGAAAACACCACGGGGGATTCCTATGCTGATCTCGATCCTCGGTAGCGCGCGCCGTGCAGCGATCGTGTTCACTGGCTTGACGCTTGCGTCGCTGGCTGCTCACAACGCACTCGCCCAGGACGCGTCCGCAGCGGCGGCAAAACCGGCATTCACCGAAGAGTTCGCGACGATGCGCGACGGCGTGAGGCTCGCGGCGAACGTGTTTCTGCCCGAAGGACAGGGACCCTGGCCCGTCGTCCTGAGTCGCACGCCGTACCTCAAGGACCGGATGCTGTCGAATGCGCCGCCAAAGTATGTGAGTGCGGGCTATGCCTATGTCGTCCAGGACGTGCGCGGCAAGGGACGCTCACAGAGTGAGTACCACCCATTCGTCGACGATCGCAACGATGGTTACGACACGGTCGAGTGGGCCGCGAAGCAACCGTGGTCGAATGGCAAAGTGGGCATGACGGGCGCATCCGCGCTCGGCATTACCGCGAACCTCGCGGCCTCGGCCGCGCCGCCATCACTGGTCGCGGCCTATGTCGTCGTCGCGCCTCACAGCCGTTTCCAGGAGGTCACGTTCATGGGCGGCGCGTTCAAGGAGGCGGACACTGCGAACTGGATGCGCGGACAGGGCGCCGCCGATCAGGTTGCGCCGCTGCAGCGCCGGGTCGTGTGGGACGCTCGCTGGAACGACGTCGAATTTCACACACACATCGATAATGTGCGGATTCCGATTTACAACGTCGGCGGGTGGTACGACATCTTCAATATCGGCAATCTGAAAAATTTCGAGTACCTGCAGAACCACGGGGCGGCCGGCGCGAAAGGCAATCAGAAGCTGCTCATGGGTCCGTTCGGACACGGTCCGCTGAGCGGCGATCTCGCCTATCCGGACAGCGGCAGCATCCGTTCGCCGTCAGGCGGCGGCGCCGATGATGAACTTCGCTGGTTCGATCACTGGCTGAAGGGCGTCGACAACGGAATCATGCGCGAGCCGCCGGTGCGCTACTACCGCATGGCCGCGGCGAAGAAGGATGCGCCGAGCCCGAAGAATGAATATCGAACCGCCGCGAACTGGCCGCCGCAACATCGCCCGACGCGCTACTACCTGCAATCGAAGTTCGGTCTTTCGACGAACGCGCCGTCGGCGTCGAAGGCCGGTCACAGCTATCGCTTCGATCCGGCGAATCCGGTGAAGAGCGTGGGCGGCGCGAATCTTACTTTCGAGCGCGGACCCATGGACCAGCGCCTGATCGGCGAGCGTGAAGACTATCTGCGCTTCATGACGAAGCCGCTCGAGGAAGACGTCGCGATCACCGGTCCAGTAAGCGCGGAGCTGTGGGTCGCAACCGACGGACCGGACAGCGACATCATGGCGAAGCTCGTCGACGTATATCCCGACGGCTATGAAGCCATCGTGCTCGATACACCAATTCGTCTGCGCTATCGCAACGGCCGCATGCAGGCGGATCAGGTGAAGATGATGACGCCCGGTCAGGCCGAGAAAGTGACCATCGACCTGTGGGCGACCTCGCTTCTGTTCGAAAAGGGTCATCGCATCGCACTGCATTTAACCTCGAGCAACCACCCGCGCTACGACGTGAACGACAACAACGGCGCGCCGCCGGGCGAACCTGCAAAGCCGCGCGTCGCGAAGAACACGGTGTACTTCGACAAGGAGCATCCGTCCGCGGTGATTCTGCCGGTCACGACGCCTTAAGAAGAAGCGGTTGGCGGTTAGCGGTTAACGATTGGCAAGAACGCTCCGCGTCCCCTCATCCCGGCCCTCTCCCTTGGGGAGAGGGAGTCTTGTTTTCTTCACCTCTCCCTTGCAGCGAGGGGATCTTGCTTTCACGTCTGCCTCGGGGAGAGGTCGCGCGCAGCGCGGGTGAGGGGGAACTCTTCACCTCTCCCTTGGGGAGAGGTCGCGCGCAGCGCAGGTGAGGGGAACTCTTCATCTCTCCATTCGAGCGTCCGCAGCGCGCCGTCTGACTAACCGCCAACCGCGTTCTCAGGGTGACTTCATCACCCCGCCGCGCGCAGACTTCAGCGCATGAGTACCCTGCTCGAACCTACGCGGAGCGCGGAGCGCATCGGGATGCTCGACACGACGCGCGGCATCGCCGTGCTCGGCATCCTGCTCATGAACATCATCGGCTTTGGCTTACCGAACGCGTACGACGATCCGACCAACTGGGGCGGCGCGGACGGCGCCGATCTCACGGTGTGGCGAACCATGGCGCTGTTCTTCGAAGGCACGATGCGCGGACTGTTCACCCTGCTGTTCGGCGCCGGCGCTCTGCTGTTTCTGGAACGACATGCGGTGCGCAGTACTGGTTTGCGACCGGCGGACCTGTATTTCCGACGCACGATGTGGCTGATCGTTTTTGGTCTCTTCAACGGCTACCTGCTGCTATGGGACGGCGATATTCTTTTCTACTACGGCGTGACGGGGCTGCTCCTGTTCGTCTTCCGCAGCATGCCGGCGCGCCGGCTCATCGTGTGCGCTGTCGCTGCGTTGGCGTTGCAGTCGCTGGTGACGACTTTTGAATGGACGGGCTATCGCGAGATTCGCGATGCAGCGCAGAGCGCACAGGCCGCGCAGATGACCGGACAGGCGCTCAGCACGGAACAGCAGGAAGCAGTGGAGGTTCTGAACTCCATCGAGGGGGACTTCAAGCCTTCGCGCGCGACGCAGGAGGACATGATCGCGAGCATGCAGGAGAGTTACCGCAGCGCCTTCGGCGTCATCAGCCAACGCACCTGGCACACTCAGACGGACTTCTTCTTCCGACACGGATTGCTGGACTCGCTCGGAATGATGTTGCTCGGCATGGCGCTCTTCCGCCTGGGCGTCCTCACCGGCGCTGCATCCACCCGCGTCTATGTCGTCGTTGCGCTCGTCGGCTACGCACTCGGCCTCGTCGTCAATCTCTTCGAGACCACGAACCTTGAGCGTGCGGGCTTCAGTGTCGAGGCGTTGTTCCGCTCCTATGTCACCTACGATCTGGGCCGAACGCCGATGACGCTGGGTCACGTCGGACTGATCGGTTTGATGTGTCGCATTCCCACGTTGGCCGCCGTGGCGCGGACGTTTGCCGCGGCCGGACAGATGGCGCTCACCAATTACCTGTCGCAAAGTCTCATCTGCCTGTTCGTGTTCACCGGCGCGGGTCTTGCGCTGTTCGGCACGCTCGAGCGACACGAGCTCTACTACGTGGTCGGTGCGATCTGGATCGTGCAACTCGTGTGGAGTCCGCTCTGGTTGCGACATTTTCGCTTCGGACCCGCCGAATGGGCCTGGCGATCGCTCACTTACTGGCGCCGGCAGCCGATGCGGCGGATGCAGGCGGGCGCCGCGCCAGAAGTGTTCAGCGGTTAGCGATTAGCAAGAGTGCTTCGCATCCCCTCACCCCAACCCTCTCCCGATGGGAGAGGGGGTCCTTTTTCTTCTACCTCTCGTGTGGAAGAGGGAGTTCTTTTTAAACCTCTCCTTGAGGAGAGGTCGTGCGTCCGCGCGGGTGAGGTGACCCGCGCGGCCGCGATCCGATTTCTGGCTGTTCACCAGTTACTACTCCAAGGAGTTCCCATGACTCGCCGTCTCATCAGTTCGGGTTCGATGTTTGAACAACAAATCGGTTATTCGCGCGCGGTCGTCGACGGCGAGTGGATCTTCGTGTCGGGCACGACTGGATTCGACTACCGCACGATGTCGATCGCTGACGACGTCGTTGCGCAAGCGGAGCAATGCCTGCAGAACATTCAATCCGCCCTCGAGCAGGCGGGCGCGAGCTTTCGCGACGTCGTGCGCGTCACGTATGTGCTGCCGGATGCGGCGGACTTCCCCTCTTGCTGGCCGGTGTTGCGCAGGTATTTTGGCGAAGTGCGGCCGGCGGCGATGATGATTTCGGCGGGGCTCGCCGATCCACGTATGCGCATCGAGATAGAGGTTACGGTGCGTCGGCGCACTTGAGGTCGTTTACGCAGAATGACCACAGCCGCAGATTGGAGTAGCGCTGCGCCGACGCCGCCGGCGCGGTACGTACGGCTCCCACTCGCCCGCTTCCGGCGCTTCCACGAGTCGGATTGTTGAAAAAGTCCGTCCATGGACTTTTCAACCTCGCTTGCCCAAATCTTATGGACGACACTGGGCGTGGTTTTCGCGGCGCTCTCGAAATCAAGCACTTGAGAGTGCATGATTTCGCCGGGCCGTCCGTGGCCCGATCTAGCAGGGCGTTGAAAAATCTTTTTCAACGCCCTGCTAAAGTGCGGGAAAAGTTGCGGGGGCGGCTTGCAGGACACTTCGTTTGCGGCGGAAAAACGCCGCACCACCAGCGAAACGGATTCAGTGCGACGGCGCTTCGGTGCAGCCGCCGTCGTATTGCTGGCTGGGCTCAGTGCGACGCTGACGACGTTCCTTCTGCAACGATCGGCCGAAATCCGCGACTCGCAACAGCAATTCACCGCGTGGGCGGAGGAACGCGGCGATGTTCTGCAGAAGGCGGTCGATGCACACCTCGAGATCCTGCACGGCGTGCGCGCGCTATTCGACAGCAGCGAGTTCGTCAGCGCCGAGGAGTTCGACCGCTACACCGCGGCGCCGCTGAAGCGTTATCCGCACATCTATTCGCTCGACTGGCTGCCGCGAGTAACGCAGGCGCAGCGCGCACTCTTTGAAGCGCGTGCGAGTGAGCAGCTCGGCATCGAGTATCGGATCAGAGAGTACGCCGAGGATGGCGCAGTTGCGGCGGCTGCGACCAGGCCTGAATACTGGCCGATCCTGTACGCGCAGGCTCGCGACGGACTGCGGCGCACGGGCGTCGACGCCTATGCGCTTGCAGCGAATGCTGCGGCGATGGGCGCCGCCGCGCAGACCAATCGGGCCAGCGCTGCGATCGTAGAGGTTCGAGCGTCGATCGGCGAGCCGCCGATCGAGCGCTTCCAGGTCTATCTGCCGATTTTCGATCGTGCATCGATGGGGGCGCCGCCGGGGGAGGTGCTCGGGTTCGTGCGCACGACGTTCTCGATCGACGACATGCTGGAGGCGACATTGAGCGAAGCTGCTCAGGAGGGCGTCGCAGTCGAACTCGTCGATCCATTCGACATGGCGATTCTCGGATCGATGACGCCGGTCAGCGCATGGCGCCGTGAGCGGGCGATCAAGGCGTTCAATCCGAAGCCGCTGCGCTGGACCGGGCAGCTGCAAGTCGCCGATCACGTGCTCAATCTGCAATTCGCCTCCACGCCCGGGTATGCCCGGCATCCAAAACTCAGCGCGATCTGGGCGCTCCTGGCCGCCGGTACTGCAGTCACGCTGCTTGGGGCCGTCGCCGCGTTTCATCTCACGCGCCGACGCCTGCGTCTGCAGCGGCTCACGAAGGAGTTATTGGCCGAGAATGCTGAAAGACGTCATAGCCAACAACTCCTCTCGCAAACCGAAGCACGCTATCGCGTCCTCGTTGAGAACAGTCCCGACGCGATTCTTCTCAACCGGGACGGCCGCATCCTGTTCGCGAATCGCGCCAGCGTGCGGCTCCTCAAAGCGCAATCCGCGGACGAACTCGTCGGTAAATCCGTGTTCGATATCGTGCATCCGGATTTCCACGAAATTGCACGAGACCGCATGCACACGATGACGCAGAAAGCGGAAGTCCTGCCAGCCGTCGAGCAGCGCCTGCTGTGCCTCGATGGCTCCACGGTGGATGTGGAAGTGGTGACCATGCCGTTCCAGACCGAGAACGGCGTGACCATGCAAGTGACCGCGCGCGACATTACGCAGCGTCGAGCTGCCGAAGCAGAGCGTGCGAACCTCGAAGCAGCGCTGCGTCAATCGCAGAAGCTCGAAGCCGTCGGCACTCTCGCCGGCGGCATCGCACACGATTTCAACAACATTCTCAGCGCCATTGTCGGCAACACGCGTCTGCTGCTCGAGGATCTCTCGGAAACGCACCCCGGCTGGCGCAGTGTGAAGGAAATTCGCAGTGCAACGCATCGAGCACGGGATCTCGTCAAACGACTGATGGCGTTCAGCCGCCAGCAGGAGACCCAGCGGACCGCCGTGCCGCTGGCGCCGCTCATCATGGAAGTACAGCACCTGTTGCGCGCCACGATCCCCGCGGGCATCGAACTGATCGCGCGCATTCCGCCAGGTACGCCGCCGATTCTCGCGGACGCCACGCAGATACATCAGGTGCTGCTCAATCTGTGTACAAACGCCTGGCAGGCCATGCCAGGCGCCACCGGACGCATCGAGCTCAGCGTCACTGCCCTATCGGAGGAAGACGCTCGTGTGCAGTCGGGTGCGCCGCTGCACGGTGCATCGCGCTATGTCTGCATCGGAGTGCACGATAACGGCGCAGGTATGCCGCAGGAGACGTTGGAGCACATTTTCGAACCTTTCTTCACGACGAAGCAGCCTGGCGAGGGCAGCGGACTTGGCCTCGCAGTCGTGCATGGCATCGTGCAGAGCCATAAAGGCGCCATTACGGTGACGAGCCAGCCCGGCGCCGGCACGAGCTTTCTGATCTATCTTCCGGTCTGCGAGGCTACCCCCGTTTCATTCGAAGCGACGCAACGTGTCGCTGCACGCGGCGGGGAACAGCACATCTTGTACATCGATGATGAAGAGCCGCTTGTCTTTCTCGCGCAGCGCACGCTCGAGCGCGCGGGTTATCGATGCACTGGTGAAATGAATGCCGCACGTGCGCTCGAGGCAGTGCGCAGTGCGCCGCAGTCGTTCGATCTCGTCATCACCGATCTGAACATGCCCGGCATGAGCGGGCTGGATGTCTCGCGTGAGCTGCTCTCCATCCGGCGCGATCTGCCCGTCGTCATTACTACCGGCTATGTGCGCGCGGCCGATGCGGCCGCCGCGCGCGAACTCGGCGTCCGCGACATGATCCTGAAACCCGACACGATCGACGAACTCGCAGCCATCGTGCAGAAGTTCCTTATCGGAACCGTTGACCGTTGACAGTTGACGGTTGACCGCAGGAAGGAGCAAAGATTTCTGCGCACAACTCACAACGGACAACGAACAACCCGCCGGCGAGTTAGTCCTTGGCGTACGGCCTCTCTGCTTCGAACGGTCAACTGTCAACTGTCAACCGTCAACCAGTTATGAAGAAATGGGTTCCCCTCGTCTGGCTTTCGTTCGTGGCGGCGGCCGGCTGGGTGTTGTCCGATCGGCTGCGCGCCATCGAGTTCGACGATATCGTGCGGCAACTGCGCGCGCTACCGACGCCGGTGATATTGACCGGAATTCTCTGTTGCGCAGGCTGCTATTCACTGGTCGGAATATATGAAGGGATCGCGGTGCGCGTCGCCTCTGGACGTCGCGCTGTTCTGCAGCCGTTTCGAACCGCGCTGATCGCAAATCCTATCGGGCGCGCCATCGGCGTTGCGCTGGTGAGCGGCGGCGCACTGCGCTATCGAATGTACGCGTCCATCGGTCTGACGGCGCGACAGGTCGGCGCGATCATCGTGCTCGTGGCAATGCCCTATCTGCTCGCCGTGGGTTGGCTGATCGATTTGTCGCTGCTGCTCAATGCGCAGCAGGCGAGCCGCACGCTGCACCTTTCAACCACCGTTATCCTGACGCTCGGCGCACTGGGGCTTGTGAAGGATATCGGCTGGCTCACTTTCGTCGCCCGCCGCAGGCGGCCCATCGTGATTCGCGGACAGTCCATGCCGCTGCCCACGCTGCGCGATACGGTGCTTCAGACGGCGTTTGGGCTTGCGCAGATTTCGCTGATGACGGCGATTCTCTATCTGTTCATGCCGCCTGAGCTCGGCATGAGCTGGCCGGCGTTCATCGCGATCTATTGCATCGCCTTCGTTGCGGGTCAGATGAGCAATGTGCCCGCCGGTCTGGGCATACTCGAGGCGGCGTTGTTGCTGATGCTGCCGCACGTTCCACCGGGCAAGCTGCTCGGCGCGGTCCTCGCATATCGCGCAGTGTTCGAGGTGCTGCCGCTGCTGCTCGCGATCGTGCTCTTGCTGATCTTCGAAACGACGCATCCGTCAGGAGTCGTGCGTCGCCGCGCGTGAGATCACGCGACCTGATTTCGTCCCGCGCGCTTCGCGCGATAGAGCTGCATGTCGGCTGCCTGCAGGAATTCCGCGACATCGGCGCTTCCGTCCCATTGAGCAAGGCCGATGCTCAGCGTGACGTTGAGATCCGGTTCAATCTTGCGCCACTCGTGATGCTCGACGGCTTCGCGCAATCGTTCGCAGAATTGCAGCCCAAGATTCTGCGTCATACCAGGCAGGATCAGTGCGAACTCCTCGCCGCCGATACGCGCGACCAGATCGCTCGGCCGACATACCCCGCGCATCAGCACCGCGATTTCACTCAGCGCCTTGTCTCCAACGAGATGGCCGAGTCGATCGTTGATGATCTTGAAGTGGTCCAGATCCGCAACCGCGACCGTCAGCGGTTGACCCACGGCGAGCGCCACTTCCATTTCTGCCGCGAGCCGGTGAGAAAAATGACGGCGATTCGCCAATCCGGTCAGCGGATCTTCCTGCGACTCGCGTTCGAGCTTGAGGCTGCGCTCGCGCAAGACGGCGATGAGACGCTCCTTTTCGCCGCTCGCCTTTTCGAGTTCATGTGTGCGTTCCGCGACGCGCTCCTCCAGTCGCCGGCGATAGTCCTCCAGATCCTCGAATGCGCGCGCGTCGGCGACAGCGGGCGCCGCTTGCCGGGCAAGCTGTCCCATCAGATGCAGGTCCGCTTCGGAATACACCCCGACATCGGTGTGCTGAACGCTCAGTAAGCCGGTGACGACGCCTTCATCGATCAGCGGCGCGACGATGATTGAACCGGTTTCCTTGCCGGTCGCCTCGGCCCGCTCGCGCAGTTCGTCCGGTGCACGCGTCCAGTCCTCGATCAGCAAGGGTTCGCGGCGCTCGACCACCCAGCCGAAGAGTCCCGCGTTGACGCTTTTGATGCGGCCTGGCTGTCGCTGTCCACGCCTTTCGTGCACTCGCAGATCGAGAATCTGCTGGCTGCGCTCGACGAGGACGAAGTAGAACTCATCGAACCGGAGCAGCGTGCGAGTTTCGGTGAGAATGCGTTCGCCGAGTTCGTCGATGCGGCGCGCCCCGTGCAATGCACGGCTCGTCTCGAACAGCCTCGCCATCGGTCCGCGCTCGCGCGCCGCGGCGCTCACTGCGTCGCCGATGCTGTTGAAGCTCAGCACGAAGACGATCATGACGACGGCGAACAGCGCGAACATCGAAGGCTCGCCGGTGTTGTAGAGCGCGGCCGCAAAGACGCCGGCTGGCGCGAAAACGAGATCGGACATGGCGTAGGCCGGCGTGATGACCCCTCGCACTTCGCGGCCGTCGAAACGGAAGAACAACGCCATCAGACCGATGTTCACTACTTGTGCAACGATCGCCATGACGAGCAGGGGCCCGAGATCGGGTGCAGTGAAACTATCCAGCGGGTGACGCCCGCCCGCTGCGATGTAGGCTTCACCGGCCGCGAGCAGCATGAGCGCCGTCATCGCCGCATTGTGAAGAGCGCGCAATCCCGCGACCGTCTTCGAGCCCTGACTGTAGGCGCGACTGACCAGCGGCCAGATGAACGACGCCGTTGCACAGATGACCGCGGCGACCGGCGGACTGAATACGAGCAGCATGCCGATCTGCGGCACTCGCTCCAGCGAGATCAGGCCGATTCGTGCGCGTAGGCCGAATCGCCAGACGAACAGGCAGGCGGTGACGCCAATGACCACAGCCCACGCTGGCGGAAAGCGTGGCGAAGTCGCCAGTCCCTGCGCCAACCATACGCCGGCGATGGCCGCGAGCAGCACGGAGTAAATCGCAAGCGCGCGATAGCGGGACCCCATGGCGGGAAGTGTACCCGCGAGAGGGACCTGCGCGGTGTTGACCTTTCGTCCCGCGGCGGGTCCCCACAAGACGCTCCCCCGGCCTCGCCAGTCGCTCTGCCGGCAGGCGCGCATCAGGACTGACAGAACGATTGAGCAGAATTTCCCGCATAGTTCGCTGGGAAAATTCCACGTAAACAGTACTTGCGAGCACCACGCTAGCGGTTAATCGCGAGGTTCTGCCGCCGACGGAATGGCACTTGCTCCGCGACCGGCGCATCGAACTCCTGTGCATAGCGATGGCCGGAGTACACGGCGTGCGCGATCAGTCCCGGCGCGAGACAGTCGCCGATCGCCGTGACTGCTGTAACGCCAGCGTCGCGCCATTCGTGTTCGCGCGCCAGCAGGGACTGCAGCAGCTCATCGTGCGGCAATCGCGCAGTGATCGTCACGACGGAGGCGCACTGCACGCGCTGCTCATCGCCGCTGTAGACGCATGCAGCACGCGCGCCGTCCGCATCGAATGCGAGAAGATTGTGCGCTGTCATCATGCGCACGCCGAGAGCGCGCAGGCGCTTCTGGATGTGCCGGAATTCCTGTGTGTTCATCGTCCACGCGGCGATCACATCATCCGGGGTCAGATAGATCACCTCGCGCCCGGCAGCACGTAGCAGTTCAGCCAGGACGCTGCCCAGGTAGAACGCGTCGTCATCGAAGAGCAGCACCGGACCTTCCGGCATGACGCCGCGCAGCAGGTCGTCGGGAGTGAACACATTGGGCCGGTCAAAGCCGGGGATTGCCAGCCCATTGCTGCGGCCGTATCCGTCACGCCGCCAGTAACAACCGCTTGCAATCACGACATGCTCAGCGCCGAACGCCAGCGCGTCATCCGCGGTGACTTCGTTGTCCCGGTAGACCGCGACGTTCGCCATCTTGTTGAGCTGGCCGATGCGCCAGTCGCGCACGCGCGCCCATTCGGCAAGGCCCGGCAGGCGCGCTTCGCGACTCACCCGGCCGCCCAGTTCGCGTTGCGCCTCGGCGAGGCTCACCTCATAACCTCGCTGGCCGAGCGCGCGCGCGGCTTCAAGACCCGCGGGACCCGCGCCCACGATGAGCACCCGCTTCGCACTCTGCTTCGTGCGGATGCTCTCCGGATGCCAGCCCTTGCGCCATTCCTCGCCCATCGACGGATTCTGTGTGCAACGAATCGGCGTAATGGTCAGATCGCCCGAGACGCAGATGTTGCAGCCGATGCATTCACGAATATCGTCGCCGCGACCCTCTTCCACCTTCCTCGGCAGAAACGGATCGGCGATCGAAGGACGCGCCGCTCCGATGAAGTCGAGAACGCCGCGGCGAATCTGACTCACCATCGTGTCGGGCGAGGTGAAGCGACCGACGCCCACTACGGGTTTGCTCGTAATCTGCTTCACCCAGTGCGTGAACGGCTCCTGATAACCTTCGCGCGCGAAGCGCGACGTCTGGGAATCCATGTGCCAGGCTGCAATGTTCACGTCCCACAGGTCGGGCAGGTCCGCGAGCAGATGCACGATCTCGCGCGCTTCACTCTCGCGCACGCCTTCGACGCCGAGAAATTCTTCGGTTGCGAAACGCAATGCGACGGCGCACGTATCGCCGACCGCGTCCTTCGTATCCTCGATCAGCTCGCGCAGCAGCCGCACCCGGTTTTCAAGTGAGCCGCCGTAATCATCCGTCCGGTGATTGCGGCGCTGCTGCAGGAAATGCATTGCGAGCGACAGATCGTGCGCGGCGTATACATAAACAATGTCGAACCCGGCGCACTTCGCGCGCAACGCCGCGTCACGATGCCAGCGACGGTAGTCGCGAATGTCGCGCAGCGTCATCGCGCGCGCCTGGTGCGGGTAGCCGTACTTCAACGGCTGATGCGAAGGCGCGAGCGCGACTTCGCGCGAATAGAGATTCGACGCCGTCGCTCCATTGTGAGTCAGTTCGATCGCCGCGAGTGCACCGTGCGCATGCACCTTCTCGCACATGAGGGCGAGGGCCGGAATATCCTGGTCGTCCCAGAGCCGTGCTTCGATGTACGGCGATACATCGCCGCTCGGATGAATCTCGCACTCTTCCGTGCTGACGACCGCCCAGCCGCCTTCGGCCTTCGCTTCACGCATCGCCGCATGCGCTTCGGGCATCGCGTGCCCCATGCCGTTGCAGTGAGGAACCTGATAGAACCGGTTTTTCGCAGTCACCGGCCCGATGCGAACAGGTTCAAACAGAATGTCGTAGCGGGGGTCGCGCATAAGGAGAAAGGTTGATGGTTGACAGTTGACGGTTGACAGTCAGATCGAAAAGCTTCGTCGCCGTCGAGGGAGTCATCCCTTGTCTCGAACGGATCGTGGCGCGACGACGCGGCAATCAGACCGTCTCTGGCCGTCAACCGTCAACTGTCAACCGCCGATGCGCCGACTCACGTCGGCGCATCAAGGCATACACCGGCAGTCCGATCGCGAACAGCGCCATGCTCCACCAGAACGCTTCCGGACCGGCGCCGTACAAGGTCCAGAGCGAATAGACAGCGGCGAACATTGCGATGACGAGCAGCGTTGCGAGCTTTCGGCCTTTCAATCCGAGATCGCCGCGCCAGGCGAGCTTGAGCGCCGCCAGCGAACAGAACAGATACATCACGAGGAACGCGGAGGTGGAGATCAGAATGATGAAGGTGAAGATCTGCACCATCGATGAGCTGTAGTTCATCAGAATCAACGGCGTGACGAGTCCGCTGGTGATGAATAAGGAGGCGCCGGGCGTGCCGTACCGCGACTCGCGCGCGAATACTTGCGGAAAAATCCCGTCACGCGCCAGCACGCGCGGCATCTCGCCTTGAATGAGAATCCAGCCGTTGAGCGCGCCGAAGCCGCTGATGAAGGCGAACAACGCCAGCAGGTTGGCTGCGCCCGCGCCCCAGAACGTCCGCACGACGTCGGCAAACGGCGCGCTCGATTCAGCGAGCTGGTCGCCCGGAATCAGCAACACGACGGTCGAGCATGCGACTACATAAATCAGCGACGCGACTGCCGTGCCCCACAACGTGGCGCGCGGAATGTTGCGCTTGGGATCGATGACGTTTTCGGCGGGTACGGTCGCCGACTCGAGACCGAGCAGCGCCCACAGTGTGAGCGTTGCGGATGCAGTTACCGCGGACAAGGTGAACGGCTGAGGCTCCACCTTGATCACGGCCGCATCCTGGGCGCCGAGCAGGATGAATGCGAGAACCATGATGGCAAGCAGCGGCAACAACTTCAGCACCGTGGTGATGAGTTGAACGACGCCCGCGTGCTTCACGCCGCGCCAGTTGAGGATGGTCAACGCCCAGATCATCAGCACCGCGGTCACTGCCGGGGCGCCGACCGTCGCCTTGATGAAGGGAATCAGCTCGGCGAGATACGCGACCGTACCGATCGCGATCGCGGCGTTGCCGACCCACACGGACATCCAGTAACCCCACGCCATCAGGAACCCCGCGAGCTCGCCAAACGCAACGCGCGGATAGACATACGGCCCGCCGGCCTGCGGATACACGCGAGCCAGCCGTGCGAATACGACTGCCAACAGCAGCGCGCCGCTGGCCGTCAGAAGCCATCCCAGGACGCTGTTCAGCCCGAACGGCGCGAGCGCCGCCGGCAGCAGGAATACGCCGGAGCCGATGATGTTGCCCACGACAAGCGCAAGGCACATCCAGAAGCCGAGTTGACGTGGGCGGGTCATGACGCCAGCCAGCCGGTTGGCTGTTGTCCGCGGTCCGTTGGCCGTTGACCGCAGAAACGCGCCGGCTCGCTCTGGGCGCACAACGCACAACCCGCAACGGACAACTTCTTTCGGCTCACGGCTCCACGCTCACGACTCGTCCCGCCTTGATTACGCCGCGAACCTCGCGCAGTCGCTCGATGTCCTGCAGGGGGTCGCCCTCGACCGCAATCAGATCCGCAGACTTCCCTGCGGCGATCGAACCCAGTTCGTCTTCCTTGCCGAGCAACTGCGCCGCGTTCAGCGTCGCCGAGCGGATCGCGTCCATGGGACTCAAACCGTAACGAACCATGTATGCGAACTGCCGCGCGTTGTCCCCATGAGGATAGACGCCGCTGTCCGTTCCATACGCAATGCGCACCCCCGCCTTCACCGCCTTGGTGAAGCCATCGCGCTGCGTCTGGGTGGTCTCGCGATTCTTGCGCAGGATTTCTTCCGACCAGCGATCACGCCGGCCGATTTCATCGATGTAGTCGCCATTGTAGATATCCGCGACCAGCCAGGCTCCATGACGCTTCATCAGATCGACGCCTTCATCATCCAGGTAAGAGGCATGTTCGATGGAGCGTACGCCGGCGCGCACTGCTCGTTTGATCCCTTCCGCGCCGTGCGCGTGCGCGGTGACGAACACACCGTACTGGGCGGCTTCTTCCACTGCGGCGCGAAGCTCGGCCTCGGTGTATTCCGACGCGCCCGGATTCGTGCCGGCTGTGAGCACGGCGCCTGTTGCGATGACCTTGATGAAAGTCGCCCCGCCGGCGATCAGCTCGCGGACCCGCTGACGCACTTCGGCGGTCGAGTTTGCGACGCCGCGACGCATTTCAGCAGGCACGACCACGTCCGCCGCAAAGCCGGTGACCTCGCCCCCGCCGCCGCTGACGGTGATGTATGCGCCGGCGACAAACATCCGCGGACCTTCGATCACGCCCGCATCGATCGCATTGCGCAGGGCTACATCCGTGAATGCTCGATATGCCCCCACGTCGCGTACGGTGGTGAAGCCGGCGCGCAGCGTGGCGCGGGCGTTCGCGACGCCCTTCAACACGTCCTGCGCCGCCGAACTCTGCAATGGAGCTGCGACATCCGCCGACGTGATATCGCCCACGAGATGCGAGTGCATATCCATGAGGCCGGGCAGAACGGTGTATCCCGACCAGTCAATGACTCGCTCGTTGCGGCGGGCGGCCGTGTCGTAGCTCGAAACGCCTGCAATTCGATCGCCGTCGATGCGGATCGCCTGATCGACCAGCACCCGACCGCGTTCGACGTCGATCAGCTTGCCGGCCCGGACGATGATCACTTCGGCTGACGCCGCACTCGCCACGGCGGCCAGCATGACCGCAGCGACGAATCCAATGACTGGCCTCTGCTGCCTTCCGGATGGAAGGAGCGTCCACAGAAAACAGTGCATAAAGGATCGGATAGATAAAATGGCGGAGAGTTGGATCCTCATCTTTTATAGATCTTTTCTGTGGCCGGCTCCGGTCTTCGCTGAAACCGCGGCGCCCGCGGCCGCTGTTGCGGATCGTTGCGATCGTTCATAGTTGCTTCCCCCTACACGCGGAGCGCGCCCCGTGAACAAAGTAGCGCTTGCCGGCCTTCCTGTCGCGCTCTGTTTGATGTTGTGTACAGCCGTATACGCCGACAAACCTCGCGCACGCGATGTCGGCGTCGCCTTCGACGGTTCGCCGGGCGTCCATAACGCGATAACCGATGTCGCCGGCGTCATGGTCGGCTACTCGACCCTGATTCAGGGCGAGGCGATCCGCACCGGCGTCACCGCCATTCTGCCTCGAGGCAAGACGAGCGCCGACAAACTCGTATTCGCGGGCACATTCAGCCTGAACGGCAATGGCGAGATGACCGGGACGCACTGGATCGAAGAATCCGGCTTTCTCGAGGGTCCGGTGCTCATTACCAACACCCACAGCGTCGGCGTAGTGCGCGACGCGGCCATCCAATGGCGCATCAGGCAGGGCGGCGCCGATCCGTCGGGCTACTGGTGGTCGCTGCCGGTCGTAGCGGAAACCTGGGACGGCGAACTGAACGACATCAATGGCTTCCACGTGCGACCCGAGCATGTCTTTGCGGCGCTTGAGAGCGCACAGGACGGCGCGATCGCCGAGGGCAATGTCGGCGGCGGCACGGGCATGATCTGCCATGAATTCAAGTGCGGGACGGGCACGAGTTCGCGCGTGGTGCGAATCGACGATGCTCAGTACACGCTGGGCGTCCTCGTGCAGGCGAATTACGGAGTGCGCGGCGAACTGCGCATCGCCGGCGTTCCGGTCGGCAAACATCTGCAGAACGATCTGCTGTGGAGTAAGCCGAGGGATCAGGGCTCGATCATCATCGTCGTCGCGACGGATGCACCGCTGCTGCCACATCAATTGAAACGTCTCGCGCGCCGCGCGGCGCTGGGGCTCGCGCGCAACGGCAGCTATGCCGGCAATGGGTCAGGCGACATTTTCATCGCGTTCTCCACGGCGAACGAATCTGCCAGCCAGGTTGCGACAGCAAACGTACGCGCGCTCGGCAACGATCAGATGGATCCGCTGTTCCTGGCGACGGTGCAGGCGGTCGAAGAAAGCATCATCAATGCGATGGTCGCGGCGGAGACGATGACAGGTCGCGACGGGCGCAAGGCGGTCGCGATCGACCACGCAGCGTTGCAGAAGGTGTTGAAGGAATATGGAAGGGCCAGATAAAAGCGTCCCCTCTCACCTTGCGGGTGGGGGGAGCAAGGTCTCAGGTTGCTGAACGCCAGCCACTCACTGCAACTGGCTGAAACTCGCGCATCGCGCGTTCCGCGGATCCCCTCACCCTGGCCCTCTCCCCACTGGAGAGGGATCAGAGCTGCGCCTTGCGCTCGAACACCGCCTTCGCGGCCCGCAGATATTCCAGCGTTTCTTTTTTTTCCCGCGCATCGTTGTAATCGGCGCGAGCGTCCGCGGCCGCGATTACACGCTCCATCCAGCGCACGAAATACGCAGCGTCTTCTGGCGAGTGCGCGGCCTTGCCTGCGATCTCCACATAGACGGGACTCGTCGTCGCATACGGGTACAGATCGAAGATCAGCGGATGCGCTGCATCGTTCCAGGCGCGCAGCAGAATCCAGCCGCTTTCTCGAACGGTGATCACACCGTCGAAATCCACGCTTGCGCGTTCCTTGCCAGACCGATGCGTCGCGACGACGCGGCCGTTGTGCACGACTTCGAGATGATCGATCGGGACAAGGGAGCGCAACGCGGCGCGGTAGCGCAGACGATGCTGGCCTGCCGCCAGGGCAATCTCATCGCCGGGATTCCTCTCTTCAATTTGCAATGCGAGTTGCGGGCCGTTGCTTGCGACGGTCCGACCCTTCTTCACCGCATCGATGAGTTCTGCGGCGCTTGATCCTGTCGCGTGCAGATACGCACGGTTCATACCGACAGGCCCGCGCAGACTCGCATAGTTCGCCATGGCGTCCGTGCCGGCGCCTGCCGGGACGCGAAAGCCGAGGTTCAGCAGCTTGTGCCACACCGCCGCGGTCGCCTTGTGATCCGAGAACCCGACGACCTCGATGTAGTCCGCCTTGCCGAGCGCAACGTCCGCGGGAAATGTGTGCGTCAGCGACTTCTCTTTCTCAGGCTGAATGTCCCAATCGTAGGGATGCACGTAGCCGACGAGTGCATTCTGGCGATGCGCGAGATCTGCGATTGCGCCGTTGTGCGGATAAGGAGATGTGAGCGCGCTGTGCTGATAGGCGCTGAAGTCCGGCGTCAGATAATGGTCATCGAGATGCAGCAGTCCGAGATGCCCCCAGAAGCTGGTGTGATATTCCTGCGCGCTGAAAATCTTGACGCCCTGCTGGGCGAACGGCGCGGCGCCGAACTCCGCAATGTCGGGGATGCGCTGCTCCTTGTTCACGATGGTGTTGTAGACGACATCCAGATCTTCGGCGCGCGCCTGCTCGGCAAGTGATGCCGGCGTGTGCCGATAATGTCCGCCGTAGTTCATATGGACATGCATGTCGGCGCTGACGGCGTTCGGCGCCCAGTTCGGCAATGTGAGCGGGTTCATGGGAAGCGATATGGACGTCGCTGCGCTTACGCGGATTAACTTTTGCGCCGTCGCATACTCGTGACCCCGCCATGCAGTGACCATCGCGTCGCCCTCGGGCAGCATCACCGTGCATCGCGAAGTGCAGTGGAAGTAGCGCGTTTCTTCGGATTGACGTTGCGGATCGAATCCATCGTCCGCGTGCACCCATGCGTCATCGGACGCATAAAATCGACGGTCCGCGCCGACTATGCTGAAGCGCGCGGGCAACGCTTGTCCCTGCGCGTCCATGGCGCTGACGACCACTGGATGCATCGATCGGCGATAGCGGCGACCAGGTGCATCGATGCGCTTGCGCTCACCGCCGACAACCTCCTGCACCCACAGCGACAGATTGCCGGTCTCGTTGCTTACATATGCAATCCGCCGACCGTCAGCCGACCAGCGCGCATGTGTTACATCGAAGTCGCCAAACGTCAGCGGCAGCGTTGCGTCGCCTGCAAGCGTCGTAAGCCAGAGCTGATGCCGCTGACGCCCCTGATAGCTGCTGTACAGCACGCGTCCGCCATCCGGCGCGACTTCCGGATTGGCGCGCCAGCTTGTCTCCTCAGTCAGGAAGCACTTCACGTCTTCCGCATTCGCCAGCGCGACGCTGCACAGATTTCCCGTGCCGTACGCGACCTCGCGGTTTGAGACGAAAGCGATGCGTTTGCCGTCCGGCGTCCACGATGGATTGATCGCGTGATCGTGAGTTGAGTAGTAGTACCGTGAAATCGCGCTTTCACGCGGCGCGACGACAGCCCGGGCGACGCCGAGCGACTCGGCCGTGAGATCTGCGACCAGCAGATCGAAGTGTCCGCCGCCCGCGCTGGAAACATATGTCAGCTGCGTTCCATCGGGGGAATACCGCGGCTGCACGTTGACTGCGCTCGTCCTCGTCAGCGGCTGAGCCGTCGAGTCCATGAGATCGAGACGCCACAACTCGATCGCGTTGTCGTGATGACGCGCGAAGATGATGTGTTTGCCGTCAGGCGACCAGTCGGGCTGGTAGTCGTAGCCAGGACCATGCGTGAGTTCGAACGCTACGTCCTCGCCGATCTTCTGCCTCCACAGCGACCCCGCCATGCTGTAGACAAGCTCCCGCCCATCCGGCGAGAAATCGACTCCAGACGGCCCGGTGGTCAACTGCGGCAGAAACATCTCGCGGAAGTAGTACGAATGCGGCAGGTCGACCTGCTGCAACACCGGCTCCCGCGCCGCGAACGCGACACTGCACATGGAGACGGAGAAACCGATGAAGAGCCGCAAAAGACCACATAAAAGAGTACGAGAAATGGGTTCGAAAGAGTTTGAAGCTCGGATCTCTGGCATACGAAATGTCTCTTTTTTCGATCTTTTGCGGCTCTTCTCAGTTCACGGCCTGATAAGAAGCGGCGGAAGAACGCATAAAAGAATATGAATGATGGGCGTAGAAGAACCTGACGCGCGAATCTCTGACATACGATTAGCTCTTTTTTGCGGTCTTTGCGGCTCTTCTCTTTCTCGAGGTTCAAGCTGCCGCGAGCGCCTCCTCCAGGCTTGCGCTGACGATCTTCAGCGCCTCATCCACGTCTGCTTTCGTGATCAGCAGCGGCGGCATGAAGCGCAGGGTGCTCTGGCCGCAGGACAGTAGCAGCAATCCGTTGTGGAACGCGCGAGTGATCAGGCGATCGCACAACTCCTTCGCCGGCGCCTTCGACGCGCGATCCTCGATGAGCTCCATCGCGAGCATCAGACCCTTGCCGCGCACCTGACCGATGCAATCGAAACGATCCTGCAGCTCATGCAGCCGCGCGAAAAAGTACTCGCCGACGCGCGCCGCATTCGCTGCGTACTCCTTCTCCACCAGCTCGATGGTCGCGAGTGCAGCAGCGCAGCACAGCGGATTACCGCCATAAGTGTTGCCGTGCGCGCCGCGTTTCCACTGCTGCATGATCGTCCTCTTCGCGACCACCATGCCGATCGGCAAGCCGGACCCGAGGCCCTTCGCGAGCGTCATGATGTCGGGCGCAACGCCGAAGTGCTGCGCGGCGAACATCCTGCCGGTGCGGCCGACGCCCGACTGAACTTCGTCGAATATCAACAGGATGCCGTGTCGATCGCACAGCGCGCGCAAGCCCTGCAGAAATCCATCCGGCGGCACGAGGTAGCCGCCCTCGCCCTGGATGGGTTCGATCAGAATTGCGGCGACTTCTGTCGGCGGCACGTTCGCTGTGAACAACACTTCCTCGATGTAGTTGAGCACGGCCGCGCCCTGATCAGCGCCGGCGAACAGGGGACGGTAGACGTTCGGGTACGGAACGTGCGTGACGCCCGGCATCATCGGAAAGAAGCCTTTCTGCTGCGTGTACTTGCTCGAAGTGAAAGCAAGCGATCCCATGGTGCGGCCGTGAAAGCCCCCGAGGAATCCGATGAAGCGCGTGCGACCAGTCACGTAACGAGCAAGTTTGAGCGCGCCTTCGACCGCCTCAGTCCCGCTCTGGCAGAAGAAGCTCATCACCGGCTCGCCCATGGGACTCACTGCGTTGATCCTCTCCGCGAGCGCAGTCTGTCTTTCGTGCCAATAGTCGCTCGAGATGTGCAGGAACTGATCAGCCGCGTCCTTGATCGCCTGCACAACTTGCGGATGGCTGTGCCCGGTCGAACACACCGCAATGCCGGCGGCGAAATCCAGAAAGCGATTGCCGTCGACGTCCCACACTTCCGCGCCCTTGCCGTGCGACATCACAAACGGATAGTCACGCGGATACGAGGGCGACGTGACCAGCACATCGCGTTTCAACATCGCTTCGGCCTTCGGACCGGGAAGAGGAGTCTTGATATGTGCGGATTGCATAACAGTTGACGGTTGACCGTTGAGAGTTGACGGACAGAAAGGAGCAGACACCTCTTGCCGTCAACCGTCAACGACTGTCTGCGACTGCTCGCGCATGTACTGCGCTAAATAATAGAACGACGCAATGGCCTTGCCCGTGTTGCCCGAACCCTTCCAGCCGCCGAACGGTTGATAGCCGGGCCACGCACCGGTCGTCGCGCCCTGCGCTCGATTTGCATAGATGACGCCCGCCTCGATGTGATCGAGAAAATACTCGACCTCGTGCTGCGCGCCATACACGCCGGCGGTGAGTCCGAGATCCGAATCGTTCGCGAGCGCAAGCGCTTCATCGAGATTGCTTACACGCCGCAACATCAGGATCGGCAGAAACATTTCTTCGCGCCACAGTGGATGGTCTGCGGGCGCCTCCGCCAGCGTCGGAGCGACATAGAAACCGTTGGCAAGTTCGCCGGCGTTCAATACGCCGCCACCGGCCAGCAACTCGGCGCCAGCGTGACGCAGTTGGTCGATGTACCCCACGTACTTGCGTTGCGCACCTTCGCTGACCACCGGGCCCAGCCAGTTCTCCGCACGCGTCGGATCGCCGACTCGCAGCGCCGCCAGTTTCGCGCTCAGCTTTTCTATCAGTGCATCGGCGACGGCGCTCTCGACATACAACCTCGATAACGCCGAACACTTCTGTCCGCCCATGCCGAAGGCGCTGCGCATGATGCCCGTTGCGGCACGCTCGAGATCCGCATTGGAAGTGACGACACAGGCATTCTTGCCGCCCATTTCGGCGATGCAAGGCCTGGGATAGCGGCCACTCGACAGCGTGCGGGCGATGCGCATTCCCACGTCGTAGGAGCCCGTAAAAGTGACGCCCGCGGCATGTCGATGCTGCACGAGCGCGTCGCCGATTGCGGCGCCCGGCCCCATGAGGTAGTTGAAAACCCCGGGCGGCGCCCCGGCATCGCGGATGCAATCCGCGAGCAGCCTCCCTGCCCACGGTGTTTCGCTTGCGCCTTTGAGAACGACTGTATTGCCAGTCACAAGCGCAGCAGCGACGGGGCCGCCAGCGAGCGCGAATGGGAAATTGAACGGATTGATCACGACCCAGGCGCCATGAGGTTTCATCACGCTGCGATTGCGTGACACGATGGCCGGCAGCGGATCGTTCGGCAGCACGCGATCGAAACAGCCCTGCTGCAGAAAATCGTCGCAGTAGACGTTGAAGAAGTCGGCGGTCTCCTGCACTTCGCCGAGCGCCTCCATGCGGTTCTTGCCCACCTCGAGCGTGAGGGCGGCGGCGAGATGGTAGACGCGTTCCTCTATCAACTGCGCCACGCGGCGCAGCAGCTCGATGCGCTTCTGCGGCGAGGTTGCGCGCCAGCGAGGATACGCCTCCTTCGCTGCGTCCATCGCGCGATCCACCTCGCTTGCAGTTGCCTGAGAAAAGGATCCCAGCACCCAGTCGCGATCGATCGGACTACGCTTGTCGCGCCCTGTCGCCGTGAACACATCCTCGCCGTTGATGTGCAGCGCGTGCTTCTGATTCAGCTGCGCCCGGACATCCTCGAGCGCCGCCTCGAAACGCGTATGCATTTCTGGCGGTGGGTCGAACATGGTGGAGTAGGTGAGTTTATACATGGCCTCGGCCCGTTAGTGAGCCGTGAATCGTGAGTTGTGAGTCGAAAGACCGGATCAAAGCACGGCCCTCTCTTGCGACTCACAAC
>JBOHZJ010000151.1:0-5703 GCA_050738395.1 Steroidobacter sp. | reverse complement strand
GGCTGACGTCCATAACGACCAGTTCCGGCTTGCGTTGCTCGGCCATGGACACGGCCTGGCCGCCTTCGCTCGCAATACCCGCAATGTGGTAGCCAAGACGAGTGAGGCTTTCCTGCAGATCGCGGGCGACGATGCCTTCGTCCTCGACGAGCAGGATCGACACGGGCGGCTCCGCTCCCATCGCGACGTCTTCGTCCTCCAGAGGGTTCTGGGGCGTCGCTTCGAGATCGTTCGAGCCTTGAGAGAGGTGCTCCACGGCGATCAATGCGCCCTCCAGAGGGTTCTTCGGGACGCCCGTGTAACGCGCGAAGTGGCTGACAGGTTCACCGAGAATGGCGGCGTCGGGAAATTACGACAGGTGGGCGGGGCTTGAGGCGATCTCGATATGGGCTCCGTCTGCGGGCAACCACAGGTGCTCGCAAGCGCTATATCGCTTCGTTCGCAACGCCGGTAGCCTCCATGCCGCTTGCCCGTAATCGGGCTCCCCGCGCCGGTCTTGTTGCCATACAATCCCGCCGCAACCACCCAGGGGCGACACATCGTTCAGCTATATGGACGGCGAATATCCCCTGCCGCCAGACGATATCAGCCCATAGCCGCGTGAACGGATCGGACCAGCCTCGCGCGTGCGGACTTTGCGCTTGCGCCGCACGCGGGCGCGATCTCCGCTGCAGCGCTTACAGGCCCGCTAAAAAGGCCTGATTCGAAAAACCCGGCGACGCCCTCGCGATTTCCGTGTGGAACATTCTCTTCCGTCAATCATGGCAAACAGCAAGAAAGCATTGATCTGCGGCTCGGTCGCCTTTGACACCATCATGGTGTTTCAGGATCGCTTCAAGGCGCACATTCTTCCCGACAAGATCCACATGCTGAATGTGTCGTTTCTCGTGCCGCAACTACGGCGAGAATATGGCGGTTGCGCCGGGAACATCGCCTACAACCTGCGCTTGCTCGGCGATGTCGGTTATCCGATGGCGACGGTCGGCCGGGATTTTGGTATGTACGCGGATTGGATGAAGCAGACGGGCGTGGCGGCGGACTACATCAAATTGCTGCCCGAGGAGCACACGGCCCAAGCCTTCATCACCACCGATCTGGATGACAACCAGATCACGGCTTTTCATCCCGGCGCCATGCAGCATTCGCATCTGAACAAGGTGTCGGACGCCCGGAACGCTGATCGGGACATCGGGATCGGCATCGTGGCGCCGGATGGCAGGGATGGGATGCTGCAGCATGCTGCACAGTTCGCCGAGGCAGGCATTCCGTTTATTTTCGATCCAGGTCAGGGCCTGCCATTGTTCGGCGGCGATGACCTTCGCGCTTTTATCCGGCAGGCGACCTGGGTCGCGGTCAACGAGTACGAGTGGCAACTCGTGCAGGACAAGACGAAGCTATCCGCGCAGGAAATCGCCGGCGAGGTGCAGGCGCTGATCGTCACACGCGGTGCGGAGGGTTCGGTGATTTACACGAAAGGCCGTGAAATCGCGATCCCGACGGCGAAGCCACGCGAGGTGGTCGATCCGACAGGTTGCGGCGACGCCTATCGCGCCGGCCTGATTCATGGCCTGTTGCATGGCCTTGATTGGGAAACGACGGGCCGCATCGCATCGCTCCTCGGCGCAATCAAGATCGAATCGCGCGGCACGCAGAACCACAAGTTCAGCACCGCTGAGTTCGAACAGCGCTATCAGGAGAGTTTCGGCGGAATGCTGTCGTTGACGGCGCCTTCTCGAAAATGAACGCGAGAAACGAACGTGAGGAATGGAAGGGAGTCGTCGCAAGGTGTTTCTTGTGATTACCCCCTGCTTGCTTCCAGAGCAATGACGAATTAACTGCAACGTAACAGGACCACTTTATGAGCTCGAGCTTTTTGTTCACGTCGGAATCGGTCTCCGAAGGTCACCCGGATAAAGTCTCGGATCAGATTTCGGATGCGATCCTCGACGCGATCCTCGCGCAGGACAAACATTCGCGCGTCGCCGCCGAGACCCTGTGCAACACGGGGCTGATCGTGCTCGCCGGTGAAATCACATCGAACGCGACCGTCGACTACCAGACGATCGCGCGCGACACGATCAAGCGCATCGGCTACGACAACACCGACTACGGGATCGACTACAAGGGCTGCGCCGTGCTGGTCGCGTACGACAAGCAATCTCCGGACATCGCGCAGGGAGTCGATGAAGGCCGCGGTTTGAACCTGGATATGGGAGCGGGCGACCAGGGTCTGATGTTCGGTTATGCGTGCGATGAAACGCCGGAACTGATGCCGCTGCCGATTTACCTCGCGCACCGTCTCGTCGAGCGTCAGGCGCAGTTGCGCAAATCCGGCAAGCTCAACTGGCTGCGCCCCGATGCGAAATCGCAGGTCACGGTGAAGTATGTCGACGGCCGTCCTAAGGAAATCGATACGGTCGTGCTCTCGACACAGCACCACCCCGAGATCGAACACGCCGCATTGTCAGAAGCAGTGATCGAAGAGATCGTAAAGCCGGTGCTGCCGAAAGAACTCCTGGGCAAGAAGGTCAACTATCTGATCAACCCCACTGGCCGTTTTGTCGTCGGTGGACCGCAGGGCGACTGCGGCCTCACCGGCCGCAAGATCATCGTCGACACATACGGCGGCGCGGCGCCGCACGGCGGCGGCGCGTTCTCCGGCAAGGATCCCTCCAAAGTAGATCGCTCCGCCGCCTATGCTGCGCGCTACGTTGCGAAGAACATCGTCGCATCGGGCCTTGCCACCAAGGCGCAGGTGCAGGTGTCTTACGCTATCGGCGTCGCAAAGCCGACCAGCATCATGGTGACGACGTTCGGCACGGGCAGAGTATCGGACGAGACGCTCGAGACGCTCGTCGCGAAGCACTTCGACCTGCGGCCGAAAGGCATTATTCAGATGCTCGACCTGCTGCGCCCGATCTATCAGAAGACCGCCGCGTACGGACATTTCGGCCGCGCCGAGCCTGAGTTCACCTGGGAAAAGACCGACAAGGCCGAAGCCCTGGCTGCAGATGCCGGAGTCAAGCGCGCCGTAAACAGTTAAACTGTCCGTCTCACCGCGTGCCGAGGGGCGCTGCAGCAGAGCCGAAAGAAGCTCCTTCTTCCCGCTCTGCCAGGCTCGGCGCGCTTTGCCTTCAACGGCAACGGCGCCCGCTCACTATGTATGGAGATGACTCATGAGCGCAGTTGCAAAACCCGCTTCGACCCGAGACTTTCACGTTGCCGATCTTTCGCTCGCCGGTTGGGGCCGCAAGGAAATCCTGATCGCCGAGACCGAAATGCCCGGTCTGATGGCGATTCGCGAAGAGTTCGCGAAAACGCAGCCGCTGAAAGGCGCGCGTATCAGCGGCTCATTGCACATGACGATTCAGACGGCGGTTCTGATCGAGACGCTGCAGGCCCTCGGCGCACAAGTGCGCTGGGCGTCGTGCAACGTGTTCTCGACGCAGGATCACGCCGCGGCCGCGATCGCGGAGCGCGGCACGGCCGTGTTCGCCTACAAGGGCGAATCGCTGGATGAATACTGGGACTTCACGCATCGCATCTTCGAGTGGTCGGACGGCGGCTACTCGAACATGATTCTCGACGACGGCGGCGATGCGACGTTGTTGCTGCATCTGGGCGCTCGCGCCGAAACGGACGCGAGCGTGCTCGCGAAGCCGGGCAGCGAAGAAGAAACCTCGCTGTTCAATTCGATCAAAGCGAAGCTGAAGATCGATGCGAAGTGGTATTCGACGCGCCTGAAGCAGATCAAGGGCGTTTCTGAGGAAACGACCACGGGCGTGAACCGCCTGTATCAGATGGCGAGGGAGGGCAAGCTCGCCTTCCCGGCCATCAACGTCAATGACTCGGTGACCAAGAGCAAGTTCGACAACCTGTACGGCTGTCGCGAATCACTGCTCGACGGCATCAAGCGTGCGACCGACGTCTTGATCGCCGGCAAGATTGCAGTCGTATGCGGCTATGGCGACGTCGGCAAGGGTTCGGCGCAGGCGCTGCGCTCGCTGTCGGCGCAGGTGTGGATCACGGAGATCGATCCGATCTGCGCGCTGCAGGCCGCGATGGAAGGCTATCGCGTCGTGACGATGGAGCAAGCGGCCGATCAGCGCGACATCTTCGTCACGACCACCGGTACTTTTCATGTAATCACGCTCGATCACATGAAGAAGATGAAGAACAACGCGATCGTCTGCAACATCGGTCACTTTGATAACGAGATCGACGTCGCTGCGCTGAAGCAGTACCCGTGGGAGAACATCAAGCCGCAGGTCGATCACGTCATTTTCCCCGACGGCAAGCGAATCATCCTGCTCGCCGAGGGCCGGCTGGTGAATCTCGGCTGTGCGACTGGTCATCCGTCGTATGTGATGAGCTCTTCGTTCGCGAACCAGACGCTGGCGCAGATCGAGTTGTTTGCGAACACGGCTAAGTATCCGATCGGCGTGTATGTGCTGCCGAAACACCTCGATGAAAAGGTCGCGCGTCTGCAGCTCGCAAAACTCAGCGCGACATTGACCGAACTCACCGATGAGCAGGCGAAATACATCGGCGTGGCGAAGCAAGGTCCGTACAAGGCGGATCACTACCGCTATTGATCCGGCGGCTGAGTCCGTAGCCTGTAGTCCGTCAGTCCGTAACCAGAAGCGCCAGCGCGGCGACTTTCACTCTGGCGACGGACTGCGGATTACAGGCTGTTCTCACTACGGACTCTCAGATGAGCCATCTTTCCGCCAGGATCCGCGCCCGCTCATTCGTCGTCACCACTGAGCTCACGCCCCCGAAGGGAATTGATCTTGGCGACCTCTTCGCGAAAGCCGATGCGCTCAGAGATCTCGTCGACGCAGTCAATCTGACGGAATCGCCGCGCGCCCGGATGACGATCGAGCCGAAATCGGTCGCGCGATTACTGCTCGATCGCGGGATCGAACCGATTGTTCAGTTCACTGCGCGCGATCGCAACCGGATTGCACTTCAGGCCGACATTCTGGGCGCCGCAGCGCTTGGCGTCGGGAATGTCGTGTTCATGACGGGCGATCATCCCGAAAACGGCGATCACCCCGATGCGAAGCCGGTGTTCGATCTGAATGCCGCGCAGATGCTCCAGGCGGCGCGCGGCCTGAACGAAGGTCGTGATCTGGCGGGTAATGCACTCAAGGGTGCGCCCAGTCTTTTTCTCGGCGCCACGGCGAATCCCGGTGCGACCGACTTCAATGCAGAGACGGCGAACACGCGCGCAAAGATCGAGGCCGGCGCACAGTTTCTACAGACGCAGGCTGTTTACGACGCTCCGTCGCTCCGGAGGTTTGCGACAGCAATCGGCAAGGACGTCGCCCTGCTCGTCGGCGTGATTCCGCTCAAGTCTTCGAAGATGGCGCGCTGGTTGAATGACAACGTTCCCGGCGTCCGCGTTCCGGATGCATTGATCGCACAGATGGACGCGGTCGCGGGCGACGCGACGGGGGAGCTGCACACGAGCACGGACATCACCGCGCGCATCATTCGCGAAGTACAGCCGTACTGCGCCGGCATACATCTGATGACCATGGGCTGGGAGCACCACATCCCAGCGATTCTGCGGGCCAGTGGATTGCGTGAATCGTGAATCGTGAGTCGTGAGTCGTGAGTTGTGAGTCGTGAGTTGTGAGTCGAAGGAATTCCGGATCCGGAGTTCCGTCTTTCCACTCACCACTCACCACTCACAAC
>JBOHZJ010000150.1:0-5595 GCA_050738395.1 Steroidobacter sp. | reverse complement strand
CAGCGCGGGTTTGGCCGTCGCGCGCCACTGCGCCACGACCGGCAAATCGAGTTCGCGTGCGAGTCCATCGACGATCGGCGCACCCTGCACCAGGCCAACCGGAAAAAAGCCGGCGCGGCGGACGGCGCCGATCACAGTGCGCAGTTCACTCGCGGCGGGTTCATGTTCGAGCGTGCTGAGGTCGAGACACACCGCGGTGCGCTCGAAGAGTTGCGGCGCGGCGGCGATGCGAGCGGCGAGCTCGTGATGGATTGCGTCGGGATCGGTTGTACGGAGTCTCAACTGCGCAAGCCCCACCTGGCCGAGACGAATCTCACACGGAGCTTCAGGCGCGGCATTGGCTTTATTCATCAGAGATGATCGAAGGCTCGAAGATACGTGAGGTCGCGCGCGATTGTAACGGGCGCGGCGCGTTGATGCAGAAAAGATCGCGAAGAAAAATTCTTGCGTCTTCGCGCACGCGGGCGGCGGCGACGACGAATCGCAGCTCCGGGTGCGCGATGAGAGCGTGCGAGAAAGAGCGATCGTGAGAGCATCGCGTTCGCTGCTCTTCTTTCTTGCACGCGATGCCGCTGACGAAATCGCGTACGCACCGTTGTCGTTCCAGAGAGACGCTCAGTGGGAAGGCTCACCAGGATGCTGAACCCAAGATGCTCAACCCAGTGCAGCAGAAACCTCATCCATCGTGACGTCATCGATCTCGATGACTTTGCGTCGACTCGCATGACCGGCGACTACACGCACGCGCGACTTCGCGATGTCGAGTCGCTCGGCGACGAATTCAACGAGCGCCGCATTCGCCGCGCCGTCGACCGGCGGCGCGGCGAGTCGAATCCTGATCGCGTTGTCGTGCCTGCCTGCGATCGCGGTCTTCGACGCACGCGGTTGCACGTAGATGTTGATGCGAACTGATGATCTCAAGTGATTGAAATCAAAGCTGGAGAGAGGGCTGTGTATCTTAGAATCCGGATGAAGAAGGCCAGACTTCGACTTCACCCGTTTGCCGCGAGAGCGGGAATCCCGAAGCGACGGATTTCTGACGCGCCAGGACGTCGCGTTGTTCGCGGGACCGTATGGGCGCCGCCTTCTCCACGTTGGTTTCTCAGAACGCCCTCACGGATTCGCATGCTCCGCGCATCGCGCCAATCCACTCGCGGACCAGGGCCACTCCTTCGTCGTGGATGAGCGAGCGCCCGAGTTCGGGCATCGCAACGTCGGGTTCGCTCGAAGCCATCCGGTGCAGCAGGATCGATTCGTCGGGCGCGCCGGGCGCGATATCGAACAGCGCGGAGCCTGAGCCACGGCCAGTCGCGATCGGGATCTTGCACAGGCCGAGTCTCGCGGAATCCGATTCCTGCGCGTGGAGAAGCAAGCCTGACGTATTCGCCGGGCCGAGCGGGCTGTGGCAATGGCCGCAGTTCACGTCCAGGTAAGCGCGCGCCCGGGCGTCGAGCCCCTCTGATACGCGATCCCACTGTGCATTGCGTGGAGCGCCCGCCGGGGCGGGCGCGCCGGATAGAAGACCCGCTTTGCGCCAGTGCTCGAGTTGGTTTTCGCGGATCTCGGTGTACTGGTAGTCCTTGTTGACGTGCCGCGCTTTGACTCCGATCGGCTTCAGTGTTTGCTGATGATGATCCACGGCGTGACAGCCGGCGCACTGATTCGCATCGGGCACGAGGTAAGTAAACGGGGTGCGAGCTGCATCGCTCACGAGTTCGAGGGCGACGGCCTCGCCCGCGAGTTCCAGACTCGCATCGGTCTGATCGTCGGACCACACGTACGGCAAGGCGACCCAGCCCGAGGCGGTGTTGATCAGCAGGCGGGTTTCAAGCAAGCGGTTCTGAGCGAGATCGAGCGACTCGCCTTGTCCCTGCTCAGCGACCTTGCGCACCGCGATTGCGCTGCCGCCGGTCGCCGCCGCGCGCGGGTAGTAGAAGGTCTTCGTGATCACCGCCCCGATGGGAAATTCGAAATCCTCCTCGCCGTAGCGAATCGCAGTTCCCTGAGGAAGCAGGACAGTGCGCAGCTTGTGAGCGTAGTCGGAAAATAGCGCGGAATTCAGATCGTACGCGACGACGCCGGCGTTGAGCGTGAGACGATCGCCGTTGCGCTCCAGGATGCGCCATTCGCTCAGCGTGTCCGGAAATTTCTCCGGGAAGTCGAGCCCCGTACGGGGAGATTGCTGGCAGGCGGCGAGCAGGAATGCGAGACAGATCAATACGGCGCGCGGGCCCATTATTCAGATTCGGCGCAAAGGACTGCGATTTGCTTCTCTGCCGTTCGCGCTGAGCCGGTCGAAGCGATCCGCTTGCTTTCCGGACAAGAACCCTTCGACAGGCTCAAGGCGAGCGGAAGGAAAGTGAATGAATGACGGCTGTCGCGCCATAGCTCACTCGGCGCCGGCCGCCGTCGCCGACAACGTCGCCGCTGTCTGCCATTCCACCGGCGCCAGCGGGGACAGCTCGCAATCGTGCGGCTTCAAGTCCTGGGTGAAGTTCTTGAGGTCGCCGGCGAAGTCGATGTTGGCGAAGTCGGCGTCCCCGTTGTTGCGAATGCAGATCTGCATCGCGCTTGCGCCCTGCCCGGCCGGAGCCGAGCCATCCCAGATGATGTCGGGCAGGCTGCCGTTCAAACCGAACTTTGCGATCCGCATCGCTTTCATTTCGAGCTGATCGGGACTGTCCCCACCGCCGGCGAACTGATTGTCGTAGATCGCGATCTGCTGCGGATAGGGATCGAACGTCGGATCGTTGGCAGGCTTGCCGGTCGTGTTGAACGACAGGATGAGCGTGTTCGCCGTCTGGTTGTTCTCGACCTTGTTATTGAAAAATTCGATCTCATCGTTCGCGAGCACCATGAAGCCCGTGCCGGCTGGGACAGTCGCGACGATATTGCCTTCGGGCGCGAAGTTATCAGTGTTGTTCTGGTAGATGTGGTTCTCGTAGACGCGCGTCTTGCGGCCGTCCTTCACCGGCAAACCCGGCATGTTGAACACGAGAATGCCGCCGGTGTTATTGGTGACGGTGTTGCGATACACGTCGGCGTAGGTGCTGTTCTCGATCTCGATGCCGGCGACGTTGAATTCGGCGCGGTTGTCGCGAACGATGATGTGCTGTGACTGCCCGACGTAGATCCCGGCGTCCGATGCGCCGATGACCGTCGACTTCTCGATCAGTACGCGCTCGCATTGCACCGGATACAAACCGTAGGCGCCGTTCCTCTCGTCCGGCCCGTTGGTCCACTCGACCCGGACATTGCGGATCGTCAGATCCTTGCAGCCGTTCGCCTTCAGGCCGTCGCCCTTCGTGTCCTCGATCGCGAGATTTTCCACCGTGATGCGCTCGGCCGCATTAATGATGAGACCCTCCGCGCCCTGCACCTGACCTTTGAACGACAGCACGGTCTTGGCGGGGCCGGCGCCGCGGATGGTCACATCGGACCGGTTCAGACTCAGCGAGCGGAAGAAGGTCCACTTGCCTTCCGGGATATCGATGACATCGCCCGCTTTCGCCTGGATCAGCCGCAGCTGCAGGCTCTTCTGGAACTCCGCGTCGGATACGCTGATCTCGACCTGCTTTTCACTGCAGCCGCCGATCAGGACCGCCAACAGCAACACTACTGTCAAACGCATACGCATTCCCCCATTTCGCGCCGGTCATCCGGTCTTGGCCGCATTCCACCAGAGTCAGATCAGAAATACGACGGCCGAGGACGGTGAGGGCCTCCGGCAGGATGGCGCTCGCAAGTAAGCCGGTGGCAAGAAGGCGTTCGCAAGCCAGAAGCGGCGCCTCTGACTTGCCGGCGGCCTTCTTGCCAATGGCCGTCCTGCGACCGCCATCTGCCGCAGGCCGTCATTTCGGCGCAGAGCTTGGGTTGCCCGCTTCCTGGCGGCGTATGAATTCCTCCCAGACCGGGTGGTCGCTGCCGCGCCAGATGGAGGACCGGAATTCCTCTGCTTTAGCCTGCGACCATCCCAACCGCTTCATTGCGTACAGCGAATAGAAAGCCGTCACTCTGAAGTTCGCCGCGCAATGGATGAGCGTCTTGTCACCGTCGACAACATTCATCACGCCCTCGAAAGCTTCAAAATCCGCGTCCGTGGGTTGGCCCCAGTCAACGGGGATGTGGTGGTACGTCATCCCGAGCGAGCGCACGAGCCCTTCCTCATCGGCAAGCGAATAGCGCGGATTGATCGTCGCGAGATTGATCACGTGCTTGAACCCTTCAGCCGCCGCCGCCTGCAGGTGCTCTTCTTTCGGCTGACCGCCGGTGATGATCTGGTCGTCAACCTTGCGGTAGTTGTGGATCGTCTGTGTGCTCACGGCGGCTACCTTCGTATCGTTCTGTTGTGGGCGCTCCTGTGCAGGTCCGGACGCGCACCACGTCAGGCCGCAGGCGAGCAGAAGCAGTGTGCGCATCGTGATCTCCATATTCATCCGGTCAGGGCGAACGAAAAGGCGCCGCCATATGCATAGGCGATGAATTCATCCAGCAGGGCCAGATATCGGGCGTTCGCCGCAGAAGTCTCTTCAGTCACCGGGCTGGCGCCCGAGCGGCTATCAATCATCGCGGCGAGATGCGGCGAGCGCCGGGCCGCGCTCAACGCCTGCGCCCAGCCAATTGCATCGAGGGCGTCGATCTGTTTGTAGTCCTTGCGATCGCCGGGTTTGTAGTCGTGCCGGACCGTTGCATCGGTAGCGCTCGCTTTCGGCGCCGGCAGGTAGGTTGAACCGCTGGGTTTCCAGCCAAACGTCTTGCCGATCTCGAGCAACAACGCCCAGTCGCTCGCGCTGCACGAGTAGCGGTCGCGCCCGCCCGCTTCGGTGCTGTCACGCACCATGCTGACCATGAATTCCATGCTTCCTCATCGCGGCGCCTGCGCGCCACGCCCTCTTATCGCCGCTTTTCATCAGGCCACAAGGAGTACACTCCTGTGTCGCCCTACTTTACAGGTCCCCCGCCATTGGTGGCCGTCGGCCATACAGGCAAACCCATGCTGCTCGCTAGTGTAATGGTGCTGCTCGCATTCGCGAGCCTCTGGATGTGGTGGAAACTCTCCAGCGTTCAGGACCAGAATATCGAGTTGCTTGCGGAAGTTGCGCGGCTACGCGCACGCCTGCGGGCGAACAGGCGATGACGGAAGCCCAATTCTGGAGGTGATCGGTGGTGGTGCAGCCCAATTATCGGCAGAGAAAGAAGCAGCGCGAGCAGGCCAAAAAAAAGAAGAACGACGACAAGCGAGAACGTCGCAGCAAGACGCCCAATTCACCTGAACAGGAGCCCGCGATATGAGTAAGGGAATGAATCAGAAGAAGGAAGGCAAAAAGAAGCCGGCGAAGTCGCTCGAAGAGAAGCGCGCAGCGAAGAAGGCGAAGAAAGCCGACCGCGCGTTCACGCAGCGTATTTAGGAAGATCGGGATTCGGGACTCGGGATTCGGAATGCCGAGTCGACGCGATCACGCCGATCCGATGAGCGTGTCCGAAATTCTGTGTGTGAGGTCGGTTTGAAAAACTGATCCTCACATTCCAACAGCGGCAAAGCGGGGCGTGTCGGAAATTTTGTGTGCGAGCCGGTTGATGAAATCACTCGTTCAC
>JBOHZJ010000149.1:0-6328 GCA_050738395.1 Steroidobacter sp. | reverse complement strand
GTGCGAGATTGCCTCGAGGAAGCGATGGACTTCGATGGCTTCGAGCGCCTGCTCAATGGGCTGCTCACCGGCGCGATTCATGTTGAAGCGCGCGATCTCACCGAACCTTCGCCGCTCGCACTGGAAGTGCTATCGGCGCGGCCCTATGCCTATCTCGACGACGCTCCGCTCGAAGAGCGTCGCACACAGGCGGTCATGAGTCGTCGTTTCATCGATCCGCAATCCGCGGCCGACATTGGCAAGCTCGACCCCGAAGCAATTGCACGCGTCAGAGGGGAGGCGTGGCCGGACGCATCGAATGCGGATGAGCTGCACGACGCGCTTCTGTGGCTCACGTATCTCACCGAACAGGAAGCGCAGCGTGAGCCGTCGTGGCCAGCGTTGCTGCATGAGTTGACGACGCAGCGGCGCGTGACCGAACTCAAGAGCTGCCGGGCGCTGGGCGCTGGGTGCTGGCCAGATGGGAATCCGGGCGTCTTCATCACTGCAGAACGATTGCCGCTGTTCGCAGCCGTGTTTTCGAACGCTGCATTCGATCCGCCGCTCACCGTCCCGGCCACTCATGTAAAGGAATGGTCCCGCGAGGAAGCGCTGCGCGAAATCGTGCGCGGCAGACTCGAAGGACTGGGTCCGACAACAGCCTCATCGATTGCTCAATCGCTGGGTGTCGCACCCACCGACATCGACACCGCCCTGCTCGCACTCGAAGCTGAAGGCTCGGCAATGCGCGGGCAGTTTGAGAGCGTTGCTGGCGTCGGGCTACGGGCTACGAGCTACAGCCAGAATGACACGCGCACGCTCTCGCCCGATTGCGAGCTGTCGCCCGTAGCCTGTAGCCCGTCGCCTGTACAGTGGTGCTCCCGCCGGCTGCTCGCCCGCATCCATCGCTACACAGTGAAACGCCTGCGGGCGGAAATCGAACCGGTGCAGGCGCGCGATTTCCTGCGCTTCCTGTTCGAGTGGCAGCGAGTCACTTCGGCCGCGCGCATGCAGGGACCTGACGCGCTCTCGGCCGTGCTCGCGCAGCTTGAAGGTTTCGATGCGCCCGCCAGCGCGTGGGAAACGGAAGTGCTGCCGATGCGGATCACCGGCTATGAACCTGCGTGGCTCGACGAACAGTGCCTGGCGGGGCGCATCGTCTGGACACGCCTTGCTGCTCGCGCCGGCGACGCGGAGCGCGGCGCAGCGCCGGTGCGATCAACCCCGATCGCGCTGCTTGCACGCAAGAACGTACGCCTCTGGTCCACGTTCACCGAACAAACCGAACGCACGCACCTCACCGCGAAAGCGCAGCAGGTCGCCGACTTCATTCGCATGAACGGCGCGTCGTTCTTCGACGAGATCATCGAACATGCCGGTGTGCTGCCGAGCCAGGTTGAAGAAGCGCTTGGAGAGCTTGTTGCACTCGGACTCGTGAACTCCGACAGCTTCGGCGGTTTGCGCGCGCTGCTGTTGCCCGCCGATCGACGCCGGCCGACGGCAAGAGATGCGCGACGCAAACGACGCATCGCAATTTTCGGCATGCAGGAGGCGGGAAGGTGGGCGATGGTCAGCCGAGGGCGTGGGGCGTGGGGCATGGGGCGCGGGCCAGAATCCGAACAATCTTATCTTGCCCAAGCCTCACGGCCCGAGCCCCAGACCGCGGAAGCGGTGGAGCATGTCTGTCGCACGCTGCTTCGTCGCTGGGGCGTGATCTTCTGGAAGTTGATCCAGCGCGAGGCAGACTGGCTGCCGCCATGGCGCGACCTGCTGATGTGCCTGCGTCGATTGGAGGCGCGCGGCGAGATTCGCGGCGGAAGATTCGTCGCAGGGTTTTCGGGTGAACAGTTTGCGTTGCCCGAGGCTGTGGGGCTGATGCGCGACGCACGTCGCAAACCTCATAGCGGCGAATTCGTTTCGCTCTCCGCGGCGGATCCACTCAACCTCGTCGGCGTTATCACGCCGGGCGCGAGGTTGCCCGCGCTGACCGGCAATCGCGTGCTCTATCGCGACGGCGTACCGATCGCAATGCTGGTCGGCGGTGAAGTGAAGTTCGTGGAAGCAGTCGATGAGAAAGAGCAATGGCAGGCGCAGAGCGCACTATTGCGCCGGCAAGTGCCGGGATTGCTGGCGGATCTGGCCTGACCGGCGGACGCTAATGGAAATGGGGACATTCCTCATTTCAAGGCGATGCTCGTTCAGATCTAGCCGATTACGACGGACCGCAGGTGGACGACCGCCCGGATGGCTTAAAAAGGGGACTGTCCCCAAAAAAGGGGGACTGTCCCCTTTTCTCTCTCTATCTGATTCTGGCCCGCGGTCCAGTTTGCCGGTTAGCCGGTTGGCCTTCTTCAAATCACGTCCGTCGCATCGCTCCTGGCGGTTTTCTTCGGTTCTTCATATTCCGGCTGCAGCGTTTCCGGATCGATCACCTGGTCTTCATCCTCACTCTCGTCATCATCATCTCGATTTCGATCGTCCGCCTTGCGTTGCCCAATGGTTCCAAGCCCGTTCATGTGCGTGTTCACTTCGCGGGGACTGCCGGTGTAGAGAATCGCGCCGACGCCGTTCATGGTCGCGTCGAGCGAATCCTTCGGATGCACATACACGCTGCCGACGCCGTCGACCGTAACCTTCGCTTCATCGGCGATGAGATCGCTGAGGTCCGCATGACCGGCGCCCGCGAGGCTCACGGTGAGCTCATCGAGCCGACCTCGCGCCTTGATGTGAACCGCGCCCTCAGCCCGGATTTTCGACTCGCCGCCGTTGAAACCTTCGATGCGGACATCGTTGCCGCCTTCGAGCTTTAACGACGCGAGTTCCGGAACGGTGATCCTGAGCGTGACGCGCGGGCGTCCGTTGGAAATGAACCAGTCTTTCGGTTTGCTCCTGATGTAGAGCGTGTCGCCGCGAACTTCGGTCTTGACGCGTTGTGCGACTTCCTCGCGCGCCTCGATCGACAGTGATTCCGGCGAACCCACCGAGATCTCAAGGCGAGCGGCGCCTTCCATTTCGATAGAGTCGAACTCGCCCACCTCGCGCGTCTCGGTCTGCAGTGGACCCGTATCCTCATCATAGTCGCCACATCCGCCGAGGATGAGCCCGCCGCCAAGCAGCAACGGCAGCACTGCGGCTTTGAATCTCTTCATGTTGCCTCTCATCTATATGCAGTCCCCGGGCGACGCGCCCTGGACCCCCGCACGAATGCTGCCTCTTCTGCACAGGTCATATAAGTCCTTGTCGGCGAGCGCCCGTTTGTCGCCGGTCGGCGGCGCCTGCGCTCGCCAAAGCGCTGCTCTCGGGGCTGAGTACGCGGCTCTGAATCCATCGCTTTCGCGGGAATGATGGATGAGCGAATTGCCTTGGAAGGAAGTACGTCATTTCGCGTTGCGCTGATACAAGAGCGTATAGATGACCGGCGTAGGCAACTGCGGACTCGTCAGCTTCGCTTCCATGGTCATCTGGCCGCTGTCATTGGCGCTGAAGGTGTTCACGCGTTGGCCGTCTTCAGCCTTGAACGTCTGGATCAGCTCGCCGTTTTGCACGGTGGCCGTGACATCGAAGACCTCGCCATCATCACGCGTCCACTTGATGGGCGCGCCGTCGGCAGGCATCTCGATCGGCCTACGGCCATCAAAGCTCACACTGACGAGGTCGCCTTTGTGCACGATGACGATGCGTTTGTAAGCCGGGTTGCTTTTCTTCAGGCGACTGCGCGCAATCGGCCGCGTGATGAAGTTCATCTTCGCGACCGCCGTCTCGATCGCCGCATCGACGCCTTCGCTCGATTGGTGTTCGTTGAGGAATGCGCCGACCCAGAGCGGCTCCTCCGACTGTGCGGCGCTGCAGGACATCAGGGCGCTGACCGCCAATGCGGCGCAAGCGAAGCCAATGGCCACACGCATATCCTTCTCCAAAAGCTGCAATCAGATCCTACGGAACCCGCTCTTTACTCTGCCGGGCGCACGTACGGCATGCGCAGTTCGCGCAGCCAGCGGCCGCCTTGCGCGAGCTCGTCGCCGGTCACGGGTCGCCTCTGAATAATCTTTCGACTCCTGGCTCACCGAGTCACGACTCACCTCTTGTGATCTCCATCACGGACGCCGGCCGCCCCCGCTCCACTGTGCAGTTCGCGTTCTGTGACGCAGGTCCCGCACCGCTGTGACGGTGATCCGCGTACATCAGACATTACCTGAGTACCTTCGCGTCTACGGGATTACCTAGGCGCATCCGCCCCATGATCAGATTCGGGTCGAGCGAAACAACTGCGCCGTCGCTATTCGACCGCGCAGGCGCGCTTCTTTCTCGCGCGATCCCGCGACTGTCGTTCGATGAGCCGCTCGAGTCGCAGTTCAGCCTGTGGTATGCCGAGCACACCCGCTCGCGCATTCGCAATGCGATGTGGTTCGCCATGGGCAACATCATCCTGGTGATGCTCGCCGGCGGACCGTTTCGAGCGATGCGCGACGCGATCTTCGGCGCCGAGAATCACCTCATCGTCGACGCTCTGCGCTTTGGCGTGATCGCCCCCAGCGCAGCAGCGATGCTGATCGTCTCCTACTCGAAGCTATACAGGCGCTGGTTTGGCCTCACTGCGCAGATCGTGGCGCCGATCCATGCGACCTCGTTCGTCGTGATGGATCTTCTCATGCATCCGCAGGGCTATTCGCTCAGCTCGTGCATGCCGCTGATCGCGCTCGCGCCGTACTTCCTGTTCGGCATGCTGCAGGCGCAGGCGGTGCGTACCTCGTTCATCGTCGTCGCGACCTACGCGCTCGGCGGGTATCTCGCCGGCATCACGGGTCCGCAGCGTTACTTCGACCTGGCGGTGATTGCGTTCGCCGGCGCGCTGGGCGCGGCCGTGCACTATTCCTTCCAGAAGGGAGTGCGGCGCAACTACCTGGCGACGCAGGTGTTGAGCGAGTCCGTGAATCGCGACAGCCTGACGGGCATTCACAATCGCCGCATGTTCGACGAGCACATGGCGCGTCTGTGGCAGCAGGCGACGCGCGAGCAGGCGCCGCTCGCGCTGCTGCTGATCGATCTCGATCACTTCAAGGCTTTCAACGATCACGCCGGACATCAGGCGGGCGATATCTGCCTGACCAGGGTGGCGAGCCTGTTGCTCACAGCCGCGCGCCGGCCTCTCGACCTCGCTGCGCGATATGGCGGCGAGGAATTCGCAGTGTTGTTGTACGACGTCCGGCGCGACAAGGCTGAGGAAGTGTGCCGGCAACTGCACGCAACGCTCGCCAGGGCGGCGCTCAAGCATCCCTCCTCGGCGGTCGGCCCCGTGGTGACATTCAGTATCGGCGCCGCTTGCATCCAGCCCATGCCGGGGCGCCACTCCGAAGGCTTCATCCAGCTCGCCGATGAAGCGCTGTACGCGGCGAAAGAACGCGGCCGCAATCGCACAGTAGTGATGGACCGCGAGTACGAATCGCTCACGACGGGAGCGTTTCGCGTCAGTCGACGTAGCGCGGCATGAGGCGAGTCGCTTCTGCTATTGAGGCTGGCTGAAGTACTGAGCCGTTGCGCAGCCTTGCAGTCGGCGAGCGATGGGGCGCCATCCGCACCATTCTGGTGAAACATCGAAGCGGTGCGTCAGTCCTCGCGCAGTGTATCCTTCAACTCGTTTACCTTAATCTTCCGGATGACACGTGCTCACGGCTGACAAAGTTCTCGTCACGGTCGGTACCCCCTGCTCGATTTCCGCGGTCGGCAGCACCGAGACCTACCACGCGCGCGTCAGCAACGCGCCCGAATTCATCGCCTTCGCCGCCTTTGACGCCGGCCTGATCGACATTGAGCACGCGTCCGATGGATCACTACACTTCCACTGGTCGAACGGCGATCCAGCGACAATCAAGGACATCGAGCAGCGTCATGGGGCCCAGCTGCGCGCCAACCTCGGCATCCGGTACTTCGAAGAACTGACTTCCGCCAGCGGCGTCGTCACCGATATCGCGGCCGCTCTGCCGCACGACTTCGAGAGCGGCGGCCTGCGCAAGCTCGCCGGACTCATGTATCGGGATGTGCGCGAGTCGGTCATCAAGGATATGTACGGCCTGTTCGACGACGACCCGCGGCTGGGTCCGTCGCTGCAGTCGCAATTGTTCGCCTACAGCGGTCTCGGGGCGCTCGCGGCCCTGCCGGTCCCATTATCGGAACTGCTGACCAATCCCTACGAGTTCCGGGTTGCCGGCGCCACGGCGTTTCAGGGCATGGACGCGCTCGCGGAGTTGCGCGCTCCAGGCGCGCCTGGGTTCGACGACGACAAGTTGCGCGACAAATTTGCAATGCGGCTGGCGAACTCGCTGTCATCGCATGGTCCCGCACTGCTCTCGAC
>JBOHZJ010000148.1:0-7187 GCA_050738395.1 Steroidobacter sp. | reverse complement strand
CATGAGCAAGTTTCAGGAAATGAGCAGCTTCGTGGCGGTCGTCGAAGCCGGCAGCTTTGTCGGTGCGGCGGATGCAACGGGAATGTCGAAGGCCGCGGTGTCGCGTCATGTCGGGGAGCTCGAGCAGCGCCTCGATGTGCGACTGCTGCAGCGAACGACGCGCAGACTGTCGCTCACCGATGAAGGCCGGATCTTTTTCGAGCGCGCGAAGGATCTGCTGAGCGCCCTCGACGAAGCGGAATCGGAACTGACGTCGCGCTCCGGCGAACCGAGCGGACTGATCCGGGTCAACGCGCCGCTCACGTTCGGCGTGCTGCATCTTGCGCCGCTCTGGGGTCCCTTCGCTGCCGCCAATCCGAAGGTCGCGCTCGACATCACCTTGAGCGATCGCGTCGTGGATCTCATCGACGAAGGCTATGACCTCGCGGTTCGCATCACGACGATGCCGAGCTCCATGCTCGTGACCCGCAAGCTCGCATCGACGCGCATGGTGCTGTGTGCGTCGCCCCGCTATCTGAAGCGTCACGGCAAGCCGAAGCAGCCGCACGAGCTCGCCGGGCACAGCGTGATCTCGTATACCTACTGGTCGACCGGAGATGAGTGGCGCTTCACGGGACCGAAAGGAGCGGTGAGCGTCAGAACGAAATCACGCATCCATACCAACAATGGAGATACGTGCCGGAGGGCGGCGCTTGCGCATCAGGGCGTCATCCTGCAGCCGGATTTTCTGATCCGCGACGATCTGTTACGCGGCGATCTCGTGGAGCTGATGCCTGCATATCGTTCGATCGACCTCGACATCCACGCGGTGTGGCCGAGCCGCAAACACCTGCCGCTCAAGACACGCCGGCTGATCGACTTCCTGGCGGATGCGTTTCGCTCGCCAGGATGGACGAGCTGAGCTGTCTGGAGCGTCCGCTCACGGGCAGTCGCGTCATAGAAAAGGAATTCGCCGCAGCCGCTCCGGCGCCTTTGGCCTCAACCACCTTCGTCTCCATGCGAAGACCGAACACAACAATTTTCGCCGTCGTCTTCGGAGATGCGCGACGGCGTTACCGAGCCGCTCAATGAGTTCATCTGGAACCTGCGATCGTGGTCATGCCGCAGGCAGGGGAACTGGAACTGGATTTCAGCAATGAGGACACAATCGTCCCGGGTTCAGTCCTGCAAACGCTGTTGACCTGCTTCAGATGAGAGAGAGACAGGCAGCGTTCCGGCAAATCTGCAGCGAACGCGGACCACATTCGAACTAACTCGACGACAGTGATCTGGCGTGAATGCGGACGCTCTGGTTCGCGCTGGTTGCGCTCTGTGCTGGATACACCAGGATCCCATCGGACCGCGGACGAGCCGCGGCGGTCAGCGCAGCCGCATCGAAGCGATCCTTGCCCATGATGTGAAACACGCTGTCGCCGGCTGCAAGGAGATAGTCCGCAATGATCCGACGGTGACATCGCCACCAGACCGCTTCCGCGCACATGATCGCGCACGGCCTTTCTCGTCCCAATGCGCGGAGCCGCTCGAAGCCAGATCGGAAAACCTCACCCATCGCATAGTCTGCGTAATTGCGAAAACTCTGGTTTTCCCAGAACGTGTTCGGCGATGACTCCTCGCGCGAGCGGCCGCGGCGGCCGCCGAGCGCAGCGATGTGCTCGTAAGCGAGGTGATGGGCAGTCAGCGCGTCGGCGAACGCTTCGCGGTTGAACTGAGGGTTCGTGCGCGAACGAGGGATCGCCCTGACATCGACGATGAGACCCACTCGCGCAGCCTGCAGCAACTCCACGAACTCGGAAAGGGAGCGTGTCGAGTGCCCAATCGTGAAGAACGCGTTTGTCATGCACGCGCAGTGCGCTACGTTCGCAGCTTTCTCAGCGCCGTCCCCTTATGCATCGCGACGTGGTCCGTCTTGTCGCTGCAGATTTCGTACTGCGGCTCGACTTCGCTCGCGTGGTGCGTGTGACCTTTGTACTCAGCGTCCTTCAGATGCACTTTGATGATGCGCCCGCGGACCCTTCCCGCTTCGGAGTTCCAGCTCACGTGATCACCGACTTTGAATCGCTTCACGTCGACATTCCTCGCTGACGACGCGCTCGAACGAACGAGCGGCAGCACTTTCCGGATTCCGATCGTCCTCACAACGAAGTGTGGCGGCCAAGGTTCCGGGAAGGCGTAGACGCCTGCCCCGGCGCACGTCCGCCGACATGTGCCTGGGCGTGAAGCCTCGCGGCGCAATCAGGACATCGCAAGGCGGCGCGTCTTATAAGCGTGTTCGCCATACTTCTGCCGAGCACACGCGTTACCGATGCTCTGGCATCGCGTAAGTCTCATTGCTCACGCAGCTTCAGCCGCCACGCGTCGAATGGTGTCCAGGGCGAGGACCAGCGGCCCGGAATCCGTGTTCGCGGGAAAGCACAGGTAGGCAGGCAGGCGAAACTCGGGCGCGCTCACCACTCGATGCAGTCGACCGGCAAGTTCATGTTCGCGCAGCATCCGCAGCGGGAAATAGCCGCTGCCGCCGTGAGCGAGGATGCGTTGCAGGCCGAGCCAGCCGATATTCACCGTTAACGCAGCGCCGGCGAAGTTAGGAAACGCCAGCGTATGCTGGCCGAAGAACTCCGGACCCCAGTCCACGTAGATGTAATCGCTCTGCGGTTCGCTTGGCGGCTGTGGGCGGGTGGACACCATCACGAGCCGCTCTTCGAGCAACGGCTCCACCGTCAGTCCCGGGCGCGCTTGCGGCGTGTACATCACACCGATGTCGGCGCGGCCTTCGATCAGCGCCTGCATCAGGTCGTCCTCGAAACCGATGAGCGCGCGCACGGCGATGTCCGGTGCGAGCGCCGCAAAAATTGGCAGCCAGCGCAGCAGCAGGTCTTCCCAGAGGCCAACGCGGCCGCCGACGGTGAGCGTCGCACGAAATCCGGTGACGATGCCGATCTCCTGACGCGCTTGCTCGACGGTGCGCGTGAGGATCGACGCATGGCGTTGAAACTGCCGGCCTGCAGGCGTCAGCGTCGTCCCCGCCTTGTTGCGCACGAATAATTCGGCGCCCAGCTCCTCCTCGAGACGCTGAATGCGCGAGCTCACCGTGGACTGCGTGACGTACAGCTTATGCGCGGCCTCGACGAAACTGCCCGTTGCGATCACGGCGAGAAAAGTACGGGCGAGTTCTGTATCCATCGTTGCAGCCGATATTGAACGTCGATATTTATCGATTGTAGGGACGGTCTTTGCTGATGCCGCAACTATTTCGTTGATCGATACTTGCGCTGTACCTAAAACCCGCCGCGCGGTGCGCAGATCGGCTCGACTTCAGGTCATTCAGCAGGATCGCGAACCTCCGGGAGAGACGCATCATGCCGAAAGACATTTTCCCGCACGCTACCGCGGAACTTGCCGCGACGCGCAAGAAGCTCGCACCCGATATCCATGAAGCCTTCACAAACTTCAGCGAACGCGTCTTTGCCGAGGGCGCGTTGCCCGTAAAGATCAAGCAGCTCATCGCCGTCGCAGCGGCGCACATCACACAGTGCCCCTACTGCATTCGCGGCCACACCAGAGCGGCGCTGCGGCAGGGGGCGACATCGGCAGAGATCATGGAAGCCGTCTGGGTCGCGGCCGAGATGCGTGCGGGAGGCGCCTACGCTCATTCAGCGCTTGCCCTTGACGCGATCGGTGAGGTGGGGCGCAGGCACGAGGTGTGAAGCAATGATCGACGCGCGTCAGAATCTGAATTCGTCATCCGGAAAATCTCACACGTATCACTCGCTTCCGCTCCTGGAGAAGCAGGGCGTCGCTGCAATCTCGCGACTGCCGGTGAGTCTGCGCATTCTGCTCGAATCCGTCTTGCGCAATCGCGACGGCAAACGCATCCGCGATGAGGACGTCGAAGCACTGGCGCACTGGCAGCCTCGCGCGGAACGAACCGCGGAAGTTCCCTTCGTCGTCGGGCGTGTGCTGCTGCAGGATTTCACCGGTGTACCGCTGCTGGTCGATCTCGCGGCCATGCGCTCGGCCATGGTTCGACGCAATCACGACGTCGCGCGAGTGCAGCCGCTCGTGCCCGTGGATCTCGTGATCGACCATTCAGTGCAGGTAGACCACTTCGGGAGCCACGACGCGCTGCGTCTCAATACCGAGATCGAATTGCGCCGCAATAGCGAGCGCTACGAGTTTCTGAAGTGGGGCGCGCAGGCCTTCAACGGCCTGCGGATCGTGCCGCCCGGGTTCGGGATCTGTCACCAGGTGAATCTCGAGTTCCTGGCGCGCGGCGTTCTGGAAAAGAACGGCGTGCTGTATCCGGACACGCTGGTCGGGACTGACTCGCATACACCGATGATCAACGGCCTCGGAATCGTCGGCTGGGGCGTGGGTGGGATCGAGGCCGAAGCGGCGATGCTCGGCCAGCCGGTCTACATGCTGTTGCCTGACGTGGTGGGCGTCAATCTGCAGGGTCGCTTACGCGAAGGCGTCACCGCGACCGATCTCGTGTTGCGCATCACGGAGGTGCTGAGGAAGGCGCACGTCGTCGGCAAATTCGTCGAATTCCATGGTGAAGGCGCCGCGAGCCTGCCCGTGCCGGATCGCGCGACGCTCGGCAACATGTCGCCCGAGTACGGCGCGACGATCGGTTACTTCCCCGTCGACGAGCAAAGCTGCCGCTATCTGCGCGCCACCGGCCGGAGTGGGGAGCAGGTGGAAATCGTGCGCCGCTACTACCAGGCGCAAGGTCTGTTCGGAATGCCCGCGGCCGGTGCGTGCGATTACAGCAGCGTGATCGATGTGGATCTCGCTGCGATCGAACCGTCGGTCGCGGGACCCAAACGGCCGCAGGATCGCATAGAGCTCAGCCGGATCAAGGAACAGTTCCGCGCCCTGCTCACGCGCGCCGACGGTTACGGCAAACCGCAAGCCGACGTCGAGCGCCGCTTCCAGCTGCGCCATGAACAGCGCAATCCTCGTCCAGGCGGCGGCAAGCAATCGCCGGACACGCTTCCCGACGGACGCACGCAGGACACGAGCACGCTCACTGAAATCGAAATGATGAACAATCGACCGACGCCGAACCGGTTCGGTCACTCGAGATCAGCCTCTGTGCGCTCCGTGGTGGATCTGGTGCACGGCGACATCGTCATCGCCGCGATCACATCGTGCACCAACACTTCCAATCCGGCCGTGATGCTCGCCGCCGGTTTGCTCGCAAGGAAAGCGGTGGAGTTCGGGCTCTCCGTGCAACCCTGGGTGAAGACTTCACTCGCGCCAGGCTCGCGCGTCGTGAGCGATTATCTGAGCAAGACGGGACTGCAGCCGTTTCTCGATCGACTGGGATTCAACGTCGTCGGATTCGGCTGTACGACCTGCATCGGCAACTCGGGTCCGCTCGACGATGAGATCGAAGCCGCGCTCGTCAGCAATGACATCATCGGCGCGAGCGTACTGTCGGGAAATCGCAATTTCGAAGCGCGCATTCATCAGAGCGTGAAGGCGAATTTTCTGATGAGTCCGCCGCTGGTCGTGGCGTTCGCCATCGCCGGGCGCGTCGACATCGATCTCACCCGCGAGCCGCTCGGCGTCGTCGGCGGCGCCGAGGTGTATCTGCGGGATGTGTGGCCGTCGCTGCAGGAGATCGATGCGCTGCTGAGCAGCGCGTTCGATCCGGCCGAGTATCGACGCGTCTATGAAGGTTTCGCCGATCAGAATCCGCTCTGGAACGAAATCCCTGCGGCGACCGGCAAGGTTTACGAATGGGATTTGTCATCGCTGTACATTCGCGAGCCGCCGTATTTCGATGCGTCGATGGCGATGCATCCCACCGGCAATGTTGCGGGCGCGCGGGCGCTCGCCATTTTCGGCGATTCCATCACCACGGATCACATCAGTCCGGCAGGCGCCATCAAACCCACCTCCCCGGCTGGCGCTTATCTGCGCGAGCGCGGCGTCGCTGTGGAGGACCTCAACAGCTACGGCGCGCGACGCGGCAACCACGAGGTCATGCTGCGCGGAACCTTTGCCAACATCCGCATCCGCAACCTCATGACGCCCGGCGCCGAGGGCGGCGTGACTCATCACCAGCCGAGCGGCGAGCTTCTGAGCATCTACGATGCGGCGGAGCGCTATCGCGCTGAAGGCGCGCCGCTGGTCGTGATCGCGGGCGAGGACTACGGAGCCGGCAGCTCCCGCGACTGGGCCGCCAAGGGCACACGCCTGCTGGGGGTGCGTGCAGTCATCGCACGCAGCTTTGAACGCATTCATCGCTCGAACCTCATCGGCATGGGGGTGCTGCCGTGTCAGTTCACCGATGGAGCGAGCGCAAAGACGCTGAGGCTTGATGGCAGTGAGTACCTGGACCTCGAGATCAGCGGCCCGTTGCGGCCACGCCAGTCAGCGACCCTGCACGTCAGACGCCGCGACGGGCATCGTGAATCCGTAGCCGTTCTGGTGCGCATCGACGCGCCGGTCGAGGCAGCCTACTACTCGGCCGGCGGAATTCTTCCCTACGTCCTGGAGCAGTTGCTTGCGGAACCCGATGGTCGCGAAGCCGGGAACGCCGCGCAGCCCACTGTCATCTAATGGACGAAAGACAGCCATGCCGACCACCCATCTAATTCCCCAGACGACCCTTTCGGATCAGACGACCGACGCTGATCTGGTCAAGCTCGCCGCCGCCGGCGAGACGCGGGCCTTCGAACGGGTCATGCGGCGTCACAATCGGCTCCTGTTCCGCACGGCCCGCAGCATCCTGAAGAGCGACACAGAGGCGGAGGATGCGCTGCAGGAGACGTATTTGCGCTCATGGCGCGCGCTGAAGACGTTTCGCTCCGATGCGAAGCTGTCGACCTGGCTCGTGCGCATCGTGGTCAATGAATCCCTCGGACGGTTGCGTAAGCGCGGCGCCCAGATCGTGCCGCTCGACGCCTCATCGGAACTCGCCGCTCATGAGACACAGATTCGCACCGAACAGAACTCCAGCACGGAGCCGGAGCCCGTGGCCATGAATGCAGATATGCGTCGCCTCATCGAATCCCGCATCGACACGCTGCCCGAAGTGTTTCGCACCGTGTTCGTGCTGCGCGCGGTCGAAGAACTGAGTGTCGAGGAAGTCGCGGCCGCGCTGGATATTCCGGAAGCGACGGTGCGCACACGTTTCTTTCGCGCCCGCAGCCTGCTGCGCGAGGGCCTGTCGCGCG
>JBOHZJ010000147.1:0-7618 GCA_050738395.1 Steroidobacter sp. | reverse complement strand
CGCTGGGACAGCATGTCTCGCAAGGCCGGCCAGCGTCTGGTCGGCTGGAGGATGCCAAAGGAGAAGCGACCGCGCGTGAATACCTTGAGCTACCAGAGGCGCACATGAACCTCGCAATCTTCGATCGCTGGCCACTTTCGCTGCTCGTCGTAGTGGTTCTGGCAGGACAGGGTTGCAGCACGCAAGCACGGCGGATTGATTGCGATGGGCGCCTGACGCCCATCAATGCGCCTGCACCGAAAAGTGGTGCAGTGTCCGCCGCCGGTCTTTCGGATCCCTCGATGTCCTTGGAGAAGACCGGCCCATGAGCAAGGACGCGGCAATGGAGCGGTACTTCCAGGAGGCGGCGTCCTGGGATGCGGATCGCGCGACGATGAACGCCCGCAGCGCGCGCTTGGCTTGGCGTATTGCTCTCGGGGCATGTGTGCTGACAGGCGTCGCTTTGATCGCGCTCATGCTGTTGATGCCGCTCAAACGCACGGAGCCGTTTGTCATCCGCGTCGACAATGCGACAGGCATCGTGGATGTCGTTCCAGTGTTCGTCGGCAAGTCGGAGTTTCCTGAAGCCGTCACACGCTATTTCCTCACACACTACGTGACGATTTGCGAGCGTTTCAATTTTTCGACCGCTGAGAGCGACTACGAAGAGTGCGCCGCATTTCACGGCGCTGCGCGCAATCAGGCGTGGGCCGCGGCGTGGGATCGAAGCAATCCGGACTCGCCGCTGAACCTTCACAAGGACGGCTCATCAGTACGCGTGCAGGTGAGCGCCGTGAGCTTCTTCGAGCGCACGAACGGGGTCGAAGACCTGGTCCAGATTCGTTACACAAAAATCCGCCGTCCGCCGGGGAACTCAACCGAGGAGGTCACGTACTGGATCTCCACGCTCCAGTATGTCTATGCCGAGCCGCCCAGCGATGCACGGATGCGGCGCTGGAATCCGCTCGGTATACGGATCGTCGAGTTTCGCAGTGAGCCGGAGGTCCTCGCCGCGAGACCGGTAGAAAACGCAGATCAGATTTCGCAGGCAGGTGCGCTGTGAGCGGCGGCACACGGGGGCGCGCAGTGCTGGCCGCGATGCTTCTCAGTCTCTGCGCGCCTTTGACTGTTTGCGCCGAAGTTCGCCCGATGCGAGGCCCGCTTGATGGCCGTATCCGTATGGCGCAGTACCACGCTGACGAGGTTTACCGCCTGACTGGATTCGTCGGCTATGCCATCGAACTCGTTTTCGAAGTAGGAGAGCGCTTCGCGGGTGGGGGCGGCGGAGACTTGGAAGGTGTCACCATCGACGCACACGCAAACTCCGTGTTACTGAAGCCCAGGGCGGCGGTCGTATCGACCAATCTCGTCATTTACACGGATCGCCGCGCCTATCGGTTCGATTACTCGGTTTCGGAGAAGCGTCCCGATCCGCATTCTGCAGACCTGATCTATGCGCTCAGGTTCGTCTATCCAGAAGAGGCGGCAGACGGCACGCATCCGCAGGCGAGAGTTGATGCGGCGCTCACGGCTGCGAAGGCACAGCGCCCTCGCAACACCGACTATTGGTACTGCGGACATCGCGCGCTCAAACCTGTGGCCGCGTCCGACGATGGCGTGCATACACGACTCACCTTTTCCGATCGCGCAGAACTGCCCGCCTTATTCGTCGGCAATGAGGATGGATCGGAGTCGTTGCTAAACTTCTCCATGGACGATGGCGATGTCGTCATTCATCGGCTGGCGCCGAGAATAATCTTGCGCCGAGGCAAGTTGGTGGGCTGCGTGATCAACAAGACCTTCGGTGGGAGTGGTGCGCGGCTCGAATCCGGCACAGTGTCACCGCAGGTTGAACGCGAGCGGAAGGCGCGGCGGCCATGAGTGTGCTCGATCGTCTTCGGCGGCGCGACCCAGGCATACGGCAAGATTCGGCACGTGAGAATGATCCTGCGCTCGATACTGAGCTGACGTCAGACGTGGAAGAGGAAGTTGTAGTCGGCGAGCGTGGCGCCGGCGCCGTGCAACGCCCGCCATCGTTGCAGGCTCGCGTGAGCAACTTTTTGGCCCTGGGTCTGATGGCTGCGCTTGGTCTCGGTCTCCTGGCCTGGTACTACACGCACTCGTTCCAGGGCCGCGAAAGTGCGCGGGAGGCTGCGCAATCAAGCGCGGCTGAAAAGGCGAAGGGCGAAATGATCGTGCGGCCGCTGGGGCGGATCGATCCACCCGTCGTCATGCCCGTCGGCTCGCTCGAAACACTGCTAGGCAAAGCACCACCCACGCCGCTGCCGGCGATTGCGTCGAATACCGGCTCGCGTCCTGCGGAGCCGCATGCGGCGTACGCAGGTCGGTCAGCTACCACCGCTAACGATAAGTCGCCCGAGTCGTTGCGCCGGGAGCGCCTGTTAACCGGCGCTGTGTTCACGCCGGCAACCACGAACGCGGCGGCCAGTACCGCATCGCAAGCGCAGACCGATGTGCCGCCGTTCGCCGCGGGCGCGAGCGGCGTTGACGACATGGTCGGATTGCTGCGACCCAGCGTGACGCCCGCCGCAACAGCGAGCGTCCTGCCGACACGACGACTATTACTGCCGAAGGGGGCGTTTATCGACTGCACGCTCGAGACTGCGATCGACAGCTCGCTCGCGGGCATGGCCACCTGTGTGATGGCGACCGATTCTTTCAGCGCCGATGGATCGGTTGTGTTGCTAGAGCGCGGTACAAAGCTGGTCGGCGAAACTCGAGGGCAAGTCCGGCAAGGGTCAGCACGCCTTTTCGTACTGTGGACCGAGGCGCGGACGCCGACAGGCGTCGTCGTGCCATTGGCATCGCCGGGCACTGATGAGCTCGGCCGCTCCGGCCTGGCCGGTGAAGTGAATCGCCACTTTTTTGAACGCTTCGGCGCCGCCATCCTTGTGAGCGTGATCGATGGAGTCGTGCAGGCGGCCGTGCAGTCCCAGCGCGAAAATGATGAAACGGTCGTCGTGACTCCGTCGGCCTCAAGCCAAGTGATGACCGAAGTGCTTCGGTCCACGATCTCCATCCCGCCCACAGTCGTGGTGCCGCAGGGCAATCGCATCCAGGTACTGGTTGCGCGTGATCTCGATTTTCGGTCGGTCTATGAACTGCGACCGCGCGCCGATGAGCGCTAGTCCCGCAAGACCTGAACCGGTCGGGGGGGCGGGGGGCGTGCGTCCACCCGCAGTGGTGGAGTCCTCGGCGCTCGATCTGACACTGCGAGCCTTACGACCGATTCTCACCGATCAGGCAGTCACCGAGATTTGTATCAATAGGCCAGGCGAGGCTTACGTCGAAACGCGCGAGGGCTGGAGGTGCGTGCCGCTCGCCTTTGCGAGCTATGAATGGTGCCTGAGTCTTGCCAAGCTGGTCGCAAACTACACCAAGCAACGCATTGATCCGGAATCACCGCTTCTGTCGGCAGCACTACCCGGCGGAGAGCGCATTCAGATCGTACTGCCGCCAGCGACGACGCCCGGCACTGTCGCGATCACGATCCGCCGACCGGCGGATGAGGTGTGGACGCTCGATGAGCTCGCCCGACGCGGCATCTTTCGCGCCACTCGCCCGGCGAGTGAGGCGACCGACGATGCGGAACAGAAGCTTCTGGGGCTGCTCGAAGCCAAGGACTATCCAGCGTTCATGCGGCTTGCCGTCGCTCGTCGCAAGAACATCCTCGTGTCAGGACCGACAGGAAGTGGCAAGACGACTTTCACTAAGGCGCTGATCTGTGAGATTCCGGGCGATGAGCGCCTAGTGACCATCGAAGATGCCAGAGAGCTCGTGCTCGACAAGCATCCCAATCACGTGCGCTTGTACTACAGCAAGGACGATCAGGGTCTTGCACGCACGACGCCGAAGCAGCTACTCGAAAGCTGCCTACGGATGAAGCCCGATCGGATTCTGCTGGCGGAACTGCGAGGCGAAGAAGCGTTCGACTATCTTCGCAACGTGAACTCCGGTCATCCCGGCTCCATCACCAGCATTCACGCTGCGAGTGCGGAGCTCGCCTTCGAGCAACTGGTTCTCCTCGTGAAGCAGAGTCGCGCCGGCCAAGAGCTGGCACGCGAGGAGATCAAGCAATTGCTGTATCTGTTGATCGACGTCGTCGTGCAGTTCGGCGTGCAGAATCGAGAGCGTTGCATCAAGGAAATCTGGTATGAGCCTGGGCGCCGGCGCAGCACCTTGGCGGCGAACTGTTAGTCGTTCGCGACTCGGCGCAGCCGTCAAGCTCGCGCTGGTGGCGATCTCCGCCTTGCTTTTGGCGCAGTATCTCGCGGGCTATTTCTTCTTATGGTGGGTGAGCGCGAATCCGCGCGAGGCGTCACCGCTCACCATCGCGCGCTACGCGTACTACTACGGCGATCACACGGAAGTGCGTCACCGGCTCACGGTGTCCTCTGCGATCGGCTTGGGCCTCGTCGGCATCACAGCTTTGATTGCCCTGTTGCCGAAGCCCCGCGCCTTGCATGGGAACGCGCGTTTTGCGCGGGCTGCAGAGATCGAGCGCGCCGGACTCTTTGCCAAGCACGGTTTGTTTCTCGGACGTTTCGGTCGCCGCTATCTGATCCTGGGTGGCCAGCAGGGCGCGATCGTCTCCGCACCGCCTCGTTCGGACAAAGGCACGGCGATCGTAGTGCCGAATTGTCTCTTATGGCCGGGCTCACTCATCTGCCAGGACATCAAGCTCGAAAACTGGCATCTGACGGCAGGCTATCGCGCGCGTATGGGCCAGCCGTGCTATCTGATCAATCCGCTCGACCCGAGTGGCAACACAGCTTGCTCGAATCCATTGAGCTACGTGTCGGCTGACCCGAACCTTCGCATCAGCGGCTTGCAACGAATCGCGGCCACGCTGTTCCCCGAGATACCGGGGACTGATCCTTTCTGGACCGCTGGTGGCCGTGGACTATTCCTCGGTCTTGCTCTCTATGTGCTCGAAACTCCATCGCTCCCGTCAAGCTTGGGCGAAGTTTTGCGCCAGGGCATGGCGAGTGACGCCGAAGGCTTTAGCGCTCATTGGAAGCGCACCATCGCCGGACGGCAAAGCGGCCGATATCCGCTCTCGGCGCAGTGCGTGCGCGCGATCTCCGACATCATGGATCTCGCGCCTGTCACTGCGAGCAGCATCCGCAAGACGTTCACGAGTCGCCTCGACTTGTTCGCGAATCCGCTGATCGATGCAGCCACCTCGCGCAACGATTTCGACTGGAGAGACTTGCGCAAGCGGCCGATGTCGATCTATCTCGGCATCCAACCCGGCGACCTGCAGCTCCTGCGACCGCTCCTGAATCTGCTGCTCGAACAGGCCATCTCTCTGCAGACCGAGGAACTGCCCGATCACAATCCGGCGCTCAAGCATCAAGTGCTGATGCTCCTCGATGAATGCACCGCGCCGGGAAGAATTCCAATTCTGGCGCAGGCGATCTCGTACCTGCCCGGCTACAACATCAGGCTCTTGCTGGTCATTCAAGCCTTCTCGCAGCTGCGGGAGGCCTATGGTCAGAACGCGGCGGACACCATGATGAAGAGTCTCGCTGCTCGCGTGTTGTACGCCCCGAAAGACTACGCCGAGGCAAACGAAATCTCTCAGGAGCTCGGCAACACCACGGTGCGCGTGAAGAATTTGTCGCAGCCGCGCTTCGCACTGTTCGCGGCCAAAGGCCAGCGACACGGCAACATCAGCACCAATGAGCAGAAGCGCCCATTGCTGTTGCCGCAAGAGGTCAAGGAACTGGGACGCGACCGGGAGCTCCTCCTCTATGAAGGCTTGCGGCCGATCCTCGCCAACAAGAATCGCTATTTTGAAGATCCATTCCTCGCCCGACGGCTCCTGCCGCCGCCCGCGCAGGCAACGCCGGTTGCGATCCGCGCCGGCCTTGCGCCATCACCGCCGTTGGCGCCGAATGCGCCGCCTGCGACAGATCCGGCGTTCGACGGCATCGCTGCTACGCCGGCAGCAACCGCGGGTGGCGCCTCGCGGTCCGACCAGACACATCTCGACGAGATCACCCTGGATGACGTGGACATCGACTTCAGCCAAGTCGTGCTGCCTCAGAAAGCGGAAGGCGAGCGCCTGACCGTCGAGGAGCTCGACAGTGCCGTCAACAGCTTCATTACCGCGCTGCGCGAGCGCTAGGACGTTCCCATGAGCGAGCCACGCGATCCTACTGACAGCCCGAAGCGTCGTTCCAACCCACGCGCGTCTGCTATCGGCGATGCGAGCGCGGCGACATCGGCCGATGCAGTCAACGCGATCAGTTTCGGCGAGACGACCACGCCCGGCGGTGCGGCGGGCGCCGCACGCGCCGTCACCGCACAAGCCGAGGAGCGACCGGCCCGTAAGCGAAAGAGCAGGGGCAAGGCCAAAGGCAGCGATCCGCCCGGTCAACTGTCGATGCTCGATGAGCGCCGTGCGCCCATTCCGGACTCGGTCCAGGAGCGTTTCATTCGCATCGGCAATCAGTTCTATTTCTCCGACGGCGCCGAGGCGTTCACCGATCACGGCAATCGCCTGACGACTCGCTCGGAGAACACTGTAGTGATCCAGTCCATGATTGCCATTGCCCAAGCGCGCGGCAGCACCGATGTGACCGTGAGCGGCTCGGAGTTCTTTCGCAGCGAGGCCTGGTTCGCGGCGAAGCTCGCGGGGCTCGACGCGCGCGGCTATGAGCCGACACAGCTCGAACAGGAGCGCATCGTCCGCGCCATCGCCCGACGCGATCCGGCACGGCCGGTCGCACCGATCACAGATGCGACTGTCGTTGCACCTTCCGAGAACGCAGCGCCTCGGGCGCAGCAGATCCCCGCGCCGCACGCGCGCGCCGTTCTGGAGAGCGATTTCGTTATCGGACGCTTGGTCGATCATGGTCCAGCGCCGTTCCAACACAACCCGAAGCAGCCTATGTCCTACTACGTACGCATCGAGACGGAGCGCGGCGACATCGAACGCTGGGGCGTGGATCTCGAGCGCGCCGTTCGGCAATCGCTCAGCCGTCCAGGGGTCGGGGACGAAGTGGGGCTGCGCGTGGTGGGCAGCGACCCCGTGACGGTGCGTGCTGCCAAACATGATTCGCAGGGGCGCGAGATTGCGCACGAAGAGGTGCGGACGCACCGAAACCAGTGGGTGCTCGAACGCAAGGACTTCCTCGATGAGCGCGCGCGAATGGCCGAGCTCTTTCGCAACCCGGAGGTGAGCGCCGCGGACGCGACGAACAAGTATCCGGAACTCGAAGGGAGCTATGTGCAGCTACAACTCGGCCGTGTCATGGGCGAGCAGCAATACGCCACCGCGGCGCATCGCGAACAGTTCGTCGAGCACCTGCGCGGCTATCTCGCGAAGGAAATTGAGCAGGGCCGACCGTTGCAACCGGTGCCTCTGCGCGAGCGGCGCGATGGGCCGATCGAGCCGGAGCGGGTCCACGATCGGGACTACGTGCCGGGGCGATGAGCAATACGCGCTCGAGACAGACTGGTCCCGCGCCCATCGAAACCGCTGAACTCATCGAGCGGCTGAAGCAGCGAGCAGCCGGGGCGCCGCCGCCCGCTGCGTCACGCGCCACAGAGCCCCCGATCGTTGCGCACGCCGGCCTCGTAATGACTGGCCGCCTGGTTCGTCATGGCG
>JBOHZJ010000146.1:0-15921 GCA_050738395.1 Steroidobacter sp. | reverse complement strand
GTTCTTTGAGGTCCACGCGAATGGGCTCGAAGTCCTCGTTCTCGGGCAACAGCCACACGACCTTGCCCTCCTGCTTGTAGCGCTTCACCGTCACTTCATTGTCGAGGCGCGCGACGACAACTTGCCGGCTACGTACTTCCGGCGTGCGATGCACAGCGACCAGATCGCCGTCCAGGATGCCGATGTCCCTCATACTCATGCCGCGCACCTTCAACAGGTAATGCGCCTTCGGCTGAAAGATTTTCGGATCGATCTGATACCGTCCCTCGATGTGCTCCTCCGCGAGCATGGGCCTGCCGGCTGCAACTCGACCAATCAGCGGCAGGCCCAGTTGCTCACGAAGAGAGTCTTTCAGCTGTATTCCCCGGGACGCACCCGGGATCAGATCAATCACGCCTTTGCGCTGCAACGCCCGAAGATGTTCCTCAGCGGCGTTGGCCGATTTGAACCCGAACTCAGCCGCGATTTCTGCGCGCGTGGGCGGCATCCCGTTTTCAGAAACGCAGTCCTGAATGAGCTTTAGTATTTCGCGTTGCCTGGGCGTGAGTTCAGTCATCCTGGTTCCTGTACAAACAGTCAGCTGCTGTCTTTATATACAAGAACGAAACATTCAGCAAGCCAGGCGCAACTGGTGGTCAATCCACTCCGAACTACTCCGAGAGTTCGGAATTTGTGTGAAGCCGATCACATAGTGCGGCCGCCCATCTCAGGGCGCACGCCGTTTGTCGGCTTTCGCACTGGTAGCGTTGGCGAGCTCATATATTCGCGCCATGCGAGGAGCTAACCCAATGATTGACCGGCAACGAGGCGTCACCCTGCTCGAGCTGATGACGGCTCTGGCCGTGTTGGCCATCCTGATGGGAGTTGGCGTTCCCGCGTTCAACAACATCGTGCGCAACAGTCAGATCGCTGCGCAGAGCGCCGGCCTTGTTCAGGCTCTGAATCTGGCGCGTAGCGAAGCATTGAAGCGCGGCGTTCGCGTGTCAGTCTGCGCCGCCGCCGCAAGCGGCAATGACTGCGGTGCTGCTGCCGCCTGGAACAACGGCTGGATTGTGTTCGCCGACGACTTTGGCGCTGCAGGCGTTATCGACCCGGCCGACCTTCCATTCATTATCCAGAACTGGCCCGCTCAGGCGAGCGGCGTTCAGATCACGATCGCCCAGCCCTCGGTGACCTTCACACGCATGGGACGTGCGGAATTCGCAAGGACGTTCACGGTTTCGAAATCCGGCTGTTCCGGCGATCAAAGACGCCAGATCGGCGTTGCGACTTCCGGCCGGATCGGTTTGCAGCACCTGCCGTGTTCCTGATGGACCGATGCACTGGAGATAGTGACGTGCGAAGAACTCCCGCTCTTGGTCGACATCGCGCAGCAGGCCTGACGCTGGTCGAAATTCTGATCACCTTGCTGGTGGTTTCTATCGGGCTGCTTGGCGTGGCTGGCCTGCATTCTTTCAGCCTGCGCAACAACTACGACGCACTGATGCGCTCTCACGCGAGCGCGCTCGCAAGCGAAATCGCGGATCGGATGCGCGTAAATCGCAACCTTGTCTATACCGGCGCGGCCAGCGACTACGACATCGTCATTAGCGATGCAGCACCCGCGGTCGTGACTGGATCGTCGCAGGCGATCCGCGACGTCGCCGAATGGCTGGCGACGCTGGGTGAGCAGTTACCGAATGGCGACGGCCGGATTGCGATCAATCAGGCGACCCGCGTCGTGACGATCGAGGTGCAATGGGGTGAACGCGGCGACAGCGTCACCAACGCAGCTACGATGTCTTTCGTGACGGAGACGGTGATCTGATATGAGAGCACATCCCTCATCGGCCGCTTCGGACGACTCGCTGCTTCGGGCTTCGAAAGGCTTCAGCCTCGTCGAGCTGATGGTTGCGATGGCGTTGAGCCTGATTCTGCTGGCAGGCGTGCTGGCGATCTTCGCCAGCTCCCGGACGACGTACGAAACGACGGATCGTCTGTCACGCATTCAGGAGAGCGGCCGTTTCGCGCTCGACACGATCGTCCGTGATCTGCGCAGCGCGGGGTACATTGGGTGTTCGCGGCGCGGCGCGTTTACGAACGCCTTGAATCAGCCTGACCCGGTGATGTGGGACTTCGAGTTTGCGCTCGAAGGTTTCGACGCTCAGGGATCCGCCTGGGCGCCCGCTCTCAGTACAGGAACGGGCGATCCCGCAGACGGCGCGGTTGCCGGAAGCGACGTGCTCGTAGTGCGTGTACCCAGAGGCGAGTTCGAGCCCGTTCGCGCGACGAGCATCATGGCCGACACCACTTCCAATATCACAGTCGCAAATCTCGCCCCTGCCCTGCTGGAAGCAGGCGACGTCGTTCAAATCTCCGACTGCAACGCTCGCACGGTGTTTCAGATCACCGGCTACGCCGCCGGCGATATCACCCACGCAGCGGGCGCCGGCGCGCCGGGCAATTCAGCGAATGACATCGGCTACGCATTCACGGACCTGGCCGAACTGGTTCCCGTGCAGTCGGTTCTGTACTTCCTGCGCGCAGGTACAACGCCTGGAGGTGGAGCCTCTCTGTGGCGACGCATAAGCGACGGCGGCATGGTCGAGGAGCTCGTCGAAGGCGTCGAGAACATGCAGATCCAGTACGGCGAGGAAGTCGCAGCCAACAACATCGTCTATCGGGATGCAGACGATGTGACGGACTGGAACGGCGTCAGAACCGTGCGCATCGCCTTGCTCGTTCGATCCATGTCCGAATACGGAACTGACATCGGTCCCGCCTCGTACGATCTTCTTGGCGTGGCGATCCCAAATCCGGGCGATCGCCACATGCGCCAGGTCTTCACCACCACCGTCAACATCCGCAACGCCGGCGCCTGACCGAGGACTTACCCGCATGCGTATTACATCTTTGAATACTCGTCGGCAGAACGGCGCCATTCTGGTGGTGAGTCTCCTGCTGTTGCTCGTGTTGACGGTTCTTGCGCTCTCCGCGAGCCAGACGACGCGGATGCAGGAACGCATGGCCGGCAACGCACGCGATCTCGACATCGCGTTTCAGGCCGGCGAAGCGGGACTGCGCGCGGCAGAAACCCGGATTGACGTCACGGTCGCTCCTAAAGGCCAGACGCTGATCATGTGCAGCGACAGAGACACTTGCGATGCTGATTCGCGCGATACAGCCATTATCGATTTCGAATCACAAACGCCCAGCTGGTGGACCGCCAACACACGGCCTTTTGATCAAACGCTTGCAGAGGTGGCTGCACCACCCCAGCACTACACCGAAGTGTGGGCGGATGTCACTGACACGCTGACGATGGGCGGAGCCCAGCCGAAGTCAGGGACCCTGTATTTCGTCAATACGTCGCGCTCCGTCGGTGCGACGACGACAGCCTCGGTGATCGTCGAGACCACGTACGCGACACGGTACTGAACACCCGCGCCAGATTCTCTTTGCACGAATCGAATTAACTGCGACTTGAATCGAACAGAGATCCCAATATGAAGATTCAGACCAGACGATTGAGTGCACTGTGCGTCACCAGCGCGGTAGCCGCATTGACTGCTCTCTCCGGAAGCAGCGTGATCGCGGCGCCGCTCGACCTGAGCGACACCCCGTTGTTTCTTTCGACCGGGGTTCAACCGAATCTGATCATGGCGATCGACGATTCAGGTTCGATGGATTTCGAAGTCCTTCTGCGAGGCAACGATGGGTCGGCATGGTGGCGCACGGCGAACGACTCAGGCCTTTGCACGGCTGCGACTGGAAGCAGTTTTATCGGCTGCGTCGCTGACGGCGCAACGGATCTGCCGGCCATCGGGCAGCTCAATTTCAACAATTCGGGAATTGAAAGCAGCACCTGGCGAAAGTACTCGTACTTGTTCCCCAATGGAGGCGACAGCGACGATGACTCCTATCGGCGCAGACTTGGCGACGGAACCAATAGCCATTTTGCGATCCCGCCTCTTACAGATTTCGCATGGGCGCGTTCGCCCGACTTCAATTCCGCGTACTTCAATCCCGCGAATGAGTACGAACCGTGGCCCGACGGCGGCGGCTACACGTTCGCTGATTCCAGCCCGACAGCAGCACGCTTCGATCCGGTGTTCGGCGACGCGACCAATGCGATCGATCTAACGCGCGATTTCGCCGGCACAGGCAGCGCGGACGTCACGGCGTCCTGCGCCAACTCGAGCTTGCCTGGAGTGGCCGGCAACTACTATTTCCGGGTGCAGACGGGAATGACAATCGCGGCTGGAGCGTGTATTCGTCGTTCCGGGGGCAACTGGGAGGTCGTGCGTACGGAAGGATGCCGGGTCGGCGTCAACAGCGGGTGCTATACGCGCGAAGGCGCCACGGATCTCAGGTATCGGCTGGACGGCAACACCGGTATTGCGATTCGATACTTCCCTGCGACGTTTTATCTCGCAGATTCCGCCAGTCTGCCCAGCGACTTCGGCTACACGGGCGCCACGCTTGCAGGCGCCGCTCCGAATGGTACGGTCTTGCGCGGCTACGAGATCAAGTCGGGCAACTTCGCGACAACGGCGCAATACGACGCTGCGATTCAGAATTTCGCCAATTGGTTTACGTACTCGCGCAAACGTCACCAGGCTCTGCGCGCAGGTCTGGGCCAGGCGTTCTCCGATATCACGGCAATGCGCGTCGGTGGTTTCACAATCAACAACTACACCGCGAGCGTCACGATGGGCAGCATCGACGATGCGACTCATCGTGACAATCTCTATGGCGACTTCTACCGCGACTTCGTGAGAAGCGGCGGCACACCCAACCGCCCAGCCGTGTACAACATGGTTCGGAATTTCAAGCGCACGGGAGCCACTGCACCCATCCAGCACGCATGTCAGAAAAACTTCGGCATGCTCTTTACCGACGGATTTTCCAATCAACCCGCGTCCGGCGACGGCTTCTATTCGCTCGGCAATATCGATGGAACGTATGGCGATCCGTATGCCGATAATGAATCAGGCACGCTGGCCGACGGCGTCATGGACGCCTATGTCAATCGTTTGCGAACGACGACGGATTTCGAGGCCGGCAAGGTTCGGGTCCCGGCAGGCTGCGGCAGCGCGAGTCCCGACCCGAAACTCGATTGCAATCGCGACCTGCACATGAATTTCTATGCAGTCACGCTCGGCACGCGTGGATTGCAGTTCGACCCAGACGCGATTCCCGCTCAGGACCCGTACGCGACGACTCCCCTCTGGCCTACGGATTTCCCGGCGCGCAATCCCGCCGCCGTCGATGACATATGGCACGCGACGGTCAATGGGCGCGGCCAGCTGCTGAATGCCCGCAGCCCCGATGAGATCTCCGACAAGCTCTCCTCGGTGCTGACCAGCATCATCGAAAGCTCTGGATCCGCGTCCTCCGCCTCTGTAAACAGCGGTTCAATCAGCAGCGAGACGCGCGTGTTTCAGGCGAAGTTCGACAGCGCGGATTGGACCGGGCAATTGCTTTCTTTCCCCGTCAGGGCCGATGGCTCCCTTGATACGACGGGCAGTCAGGTATGGGACGCATCAGACGAACTTCCGGCAGCGGCCGACCGCGAAATAATCACGGTGAACTCCGACGGCAGTGCGGTCGCCTTCACGTGGAGCGCTCTGGATGCGGTCCGTAAGGCTGCGATTGACCCTGCCTACACCGTCTCCGCGGGCGACGAGGCGCGGGCGTCGGCTCGTCTGGATTATCTGCGCGGCGACGCCACAAACGAGGCGATTGCGCCTTATACCTTCAGAGCGAGACCCTCGAAGCTGGGCGATATCATTGCATCCTCACCGATGTTCGTAGGCGCACCACGATTCGGCTATCGCGATAGTCTCGAAAGCAAACCGTATTCTGCCTTCAAACTCGCCCATTCGGACAACGAGAGTACGGCGACGGTCGAAGGCCGCCGTCACGTTGTGTATGCCGGGGCGAACGACGGAATGCTGCACGCGTTCGACGCTGTGAATGGCACGGAGTTGCTCGCGTTCATTCCAAGTCCTGCGTTCAGAAATCTGCGCACGCTTTCAGACCCCGCGTACTCTCACAAGTACTTTGTCGACGGCGCGCCGAATATGGGCGACGCCTTCATCGACAACGATTGGCGGACGGTGTTGCTGGGCGGTCTGAACAAGGGCGGCCAGGGAATTTACGCCCTCGATGTCACTGATCCAGACGACTTCACGGAAGCCAACGCCGGCAGCATCGTCATGTGGGAGTTCACGGATGCGAACGAGCGCGACCTCGGCTACACCTACTCGCAACCTGCAATTGTCCGCCTGCAGAACGGGCGCTGGGGCGCGATCTTCGGCAACGGATACAACAACACGGAGAACGACGGACGCGCGAGTGCGACAGGCAACGCCGTGCTCTTCATCGTTGATCTTCAGGATGGGTCCATTATTCGAAAGCTGGATACTGGGGTTGGTGCGGCGGACGATCCGGAGGGCCTGAATCGCCCGAACGGAATGTCCACGCCTGCGGTCGTGGACCTCAACGGCGATGCGAAAGTCGACTTCGTTTATGCAGGCGACTTGTTCGGCAACCTCTGGAAGTTCGACATCCGCAGCACTGACAAAGACAACTGGGACTTTTCCTTCAGCGACAGCTCCGGGCCGCTGCCGCTGTTCAGCGCGCGCGATCCGGTTCGCATCGGGATCGCGCAGCCAATCACCTCACGTCCCGAAGTCACTCGCGGACCGCGAGGCGTAGGCATGATGGTGCTGTTCGGCACCGGGAAGTACATCGAGACCTCGGACAAGGTAGTCGATTCTTCCGATCAGAGAATTCAGGCGTACTACGGTTTGTTCGATCGCAACTCATTCAGCAGCGGCGCGCAGGACTCGAACAATCGCGTGACTGCGCTGACCGAACTGGTGCAACAGACGATCATCGATGAACTATCCGTGACCTTTTCCACTCCGTCGGGCGACGTGCAGCGCGATATCCGCCTGACCTCTCAACTTCCGCTCGGAGGGAATAAGGGCTGGTATCTGAATCTTCAGTCTCCGGACGGCTACCAGGGTGAGCGCCAGGTATCGAACACCGCCGTTCGTGCAGGTCGCGTGATCTTCACCACGCTGATTCCCGATGAGGATCCCTGCGAATCCGGCGGCAGCAGCTGGTTGATGGAGCTCGACGCGTTGAGCGGCGGACGTCTGACGGAGACGCCCTTCGATCTCAATAATGACGGCGTCTTCGATGAGGGCGACTACGTTGTGGCGCCCGACGGAACCAGAGTACCCGTCAGCGGACTGCAGCCCGGCGTCGGCATTACGCCCGAGCCTGGCATCCTGATCGGCGACAACGGCCGCAAAGAATTCAAATACAACCCGGGCACATCGGGCGCAATCGCGGTGACGGTTGAGAACCCGGGCAAGGGCGCGTCCGGGCGTCAATCGTGGCGGCAGATTCGATGAGTTCTGAGATCAGGAGACATAGATGAAATATCGTCAGAACTTCGGCATCACTCTCATAGAGTTGATGATCGTCGTGGTGATCATCGCGATACTCGCGGCGATCGCGTATCCCTCCTATCGTCAGTACACCATTCGCGCCAATCGCACTGAAGCGAAGGTCGCGTTGCTACAGGTGGTGCAGGGTCTGGAGAAGTGCTTTACGCGGTATCACGCCTATGACGCTGCCGCCTGCCTGGTTGTCACCGACTTCACGACGCAGGAAGGAAACTATTTGATTGCCGACGCGGCCAGAGCCGCCATGACATATACCCTCACGGCGACGCCTCAGGCTGGTCAAGTCGATGATGCCCGCTGCGGAACCCTGAGCATCGACGAGCGTGGGCGACGAACCGAGACCGGTACGGGCGATGTTGGCGACTGTTGGTAAGGCCAAGCGCGAGGTAACGCCTCCACCGCCTCAATGTCTGTGTCGCGCATAAACGACGTCGCACGACATAAGCTTTATCCCCTAGCGTCAATCTTGTATTCTCCGCGCTCGGCTCGCGCCCGGCAGCATTTACAAATAAATGGCTTCTGAGGCGATATCCACGGGAACTCGCAATAACTCTCGTGTATTAAGAGGCGTGAAATTTAGTCGCTCTGGTCCTTTTTTATCTGACCCAAGAAGGGGAAAAAAGTCATGAAGAAAACCATCTCCACCACGTTGAAGGCAGGCATTGCCGCTCTGGCGCTCGTTGCGGCCGGAGGATGCGTGTCTCAGAAGACCGTTGATGAAATTCGGGCCACTGCCGATAAAGCTGTGCAGGACGCCGCGGCAGCGAAAGCTGCGGCTGATTCTGCAGCCAGCTCCGCACAGTCCGCGCGTTCAGCTGCTGACAGCGCGCAGAGCGCCGCCAATCAGGCGTTGCAGGCCGCTCAGGCCAGCCAGGCCTGCTGCGATGCTACCAACGAGAAAGTCGATCGCATGTTCAAGAAGTCCGTGTCGAAGTAAATTCGACGCTCGACTTGGTCGAACGCCCAGTTCGAAAGAAACCTGGGTTCGAAAGAAGACGCCGCGACGAAATTCGCGGCGTTTTTTTTAACGGGTCTTTATCGAGAACGTGTCTCTCGCAAGAATGGCGGGTGGACGCTCTTCTTGAGCCGCGGATCGCGGCGCTCTGCCGCTCTCAGCCCGATATCCGGCCCGCCTTGCGCTCTTTGCGAGAAACTCTTCGCAAGTTCTCTGCCTGACCCATCTGAAGGAAGGTGCGGATCCCACAGCTTCAGCCGTGGACTAACTCGGTGGATAGACAGCCTCGGCCGCAGGATCCGCAACGGAAGTCTAGCAGCACGCGATGCTCTTGCTGCTGACGCAGACGACGCCAGGAGAAAGATCAGCTCGACGTCACCCTACTGCGACTGCGCGTCAGTGACCTGTACGGTCGTCGGGACCTGCACGTTTGTGGGTCGCAGGGCGACCGATTCCGGAACACCTGTTGCACCGGTGAACGCCTGCTCCGCTTTGGCCCAGTCGATTGCGACCGGTCGGTCCTGGGTCGCCGCAACAAGCAATCGAGTGATGTTCGTCAGGCTGTGTGCCTCGGCGCTGTCCTGGCCTTCGAGCGGCGCGTGCACCTCTATATAGAGATCGTCGCCGCGCCAGCCCATTTTGGAAGGGTGATCAATCATGCGCACAGGTGTATTGACCGGAACGCGCTTGAAGAGCTGCTCGATGTCCTCGGGAAACATGCGAATGCAGCCATGCGTGACTTGCATGCCCACCGCGATGGGGCGATTGGTGCCGTGAATCAGGTAGGCGCCGCCCGGGATACCCAACCGCATCGCGTATTCGCCAAGAGGGTTATCGGGGCCGGGCGGCACCGCTCTCGGCAGCGGCCGACCGTCCGCTTCGTGCTCGCGTCGGACGGACTCGGGTGGATACCAGGTCGGGCGGACTCTCTTGTCGACGATGCGAGTCAGTCCAAGCGGTGTTTGCCAGTCCATCTTGCCGGTGCTGATCGGATAGGTTTCCACGATCGGCGCTTCGCCTGCCTTGGGGCGGGGGAAGTAGTAGAGACGGTGTTCTGCGAGGCTGACGACGACGCCTTCGCGCGGCGAGTCGGGCAGGATGAAGCGCGATGGAATGAGTACGTTCGCGCCCTCGCCCGGGACCCACGGATCGATGCCGGGATTCGCCGCAACGATCTCCTCGTAACCGACACCGTAGCGCCGGCCGATATCGAGGAGCGTGTCCTCATGCCGTGCGACGACGCTCTGAATCTCGCCCACGACGCTGTCCGATCCGACCGGCAGAGGATATGTGCCTGCACCGGCCGGTGCGGTCGCGGCGCCTGCCGCCAGAAGAGCGAGTGCGCTCAGAACAGCTGATCGAAATCGGGGATGCATAAGGAAAGTCTATCAGCCGACGCTGGGGGAAATCGCTACTGGAGTTGTGCTTTCAGGAGATGACTGATCTGCGAGGGAACGCCCTTCTGAGCCTCGATCATCCCGACACGGATGGCGTTTCCGAAGGACATCACGTCGGCGCTGCCATGGCTTTTGATCACAACGCCGTTGAGCCCCACCATACTCGCTCCGTTGTACGTGCGCGGGTCGAATTCCCGGCGCAAGGAGCGCAGCACGGGCCAGGACGCCGCAGCGCCGACATACCGCAGCGGATTGCGCGTGTACTCCGTCTTCAGTGCGCCTACGAGCATATTCGCAAGGCCCTCCATGGTCTTCAGCGCAACATTGCCGGTGAAGCCATCCGTCACGACTACATCGACCTCGCCTGAGAAAATGTCATCGCCTTCGACAAACCCGACATAGTTTAGCTTGCTGCCCGACAGCAGCCGCGCCGCATCCTGGACAACGCTGTCGCCCTTCATCTCTTCTTCGCCGATGTTGAGGATGCCGATGCGCGGTTTCTCAATCCCATGCATGTCGGCCGCCACCACCGATCCCATCACCGCGAATTGCATCAGGTGTTCGCCGGTGCACTCCGAATTGGCGCCGAGGTCCAGCATGTGAGTGTGCCCATGGCGCGCGCGTATGCGGGAAATGATTGCGGGCCGATCGATGCCCTCGATCGTCTTGAGGACGAACCTGCTGGTCGCCATCAGGGCGCCTGTGTTGCCTGCGCTGACGCACGCGTCCGCTTCACCGGCCTTGACGAGGTCAATTGCAACGCGCATCGAAGAATCCTTCTTTTTGCGCAGCGCGTCCTGAGGCTTCTCACTCATCGTGACGACCTGAGTCGCCTCACGCACGACCATCCGCCCGCCGAGCGATGCAGCGCCGTTGGCCAGCAAGGGCGCGATCTGCTCGCCGAGCCCGACGAGCACTATGCGCAAGTCCGCTTCGCGTCTCAGTAGTTGAAGCGCCGCCGGGACGGTGACCTGGGGTCCGTGATCGCCCCCCATCGCGTCGACCGCGATGGTGATCGGCCTGCTGTTAGCCAAGTGAGTGCGCGCGAAAGTTGCGTTCGACAGCAGGGGCCGAGATGAGGTTATTCGGAGTCGGCCTTGTCGCGCGTCGCGATCACTTTCTTGCCGCGATAAAACCCGTCTGGCGAGATGCGATGACGAGAGTGCGTTTCACCTGATGTCGGATCGACCGACAACGCGGGACGACTGAGGCCGTCATGCGAACGGTGCATACCGCGCTTCGAGGGAGTCTTTCGGCTTTTCTGGACTGGCATGGTTCATCTCCAACTAGGCGGTCAGCGCTGGCGCAGCATGTCCCGCAGATTTTGAAACGGCTTCTGTCGAACGCTTTCGTCGTCATCGGCTTCCGACGACGCCTGCGCATTAATGCAATCTTCCGACTCGTGCGTCGGCACGAGCGGCAACGCGAGCAACACCTGCTCCTCGGTAAGCCATCGCAGATCCAGTCTGGATGCATCCGCCACGAGCGGTTCGTAGCCGCCCGGTTCGTCGCCGCGCTCCTCACCGAGCACAACCACCTGAAACTGCTCTTTCAGCTGAATCGTGACGGCCTTCATGCAGCGTTGACAGGTCGTGACAATCGAGCCGTTCAGGGCTCCATCGACGGCGGGGTGCTTATCGAACTGTGAAAACTGGAAACTTGCGTCGACTGTCGACCCAGCACCGATACCCGCCTCGCCCAGACGCGGCAGATCCGCTGCAGAGAATCTTCGCTCGATGCTGGTTCCCGCCCGCGCACAAACATCGGCGTCTACAATTGCATCACTGAGCTGCATCACTGAGCACGGCCGGGGTCGCGGCATGGGGCGCGTATACTAGCGACGACCCCCCGGGGTGTCAAAACAATAAGGCCTATAAATGCTTGTTTTCCTAAGGGATCGTCTGACCTTGAGCGTGACCGAATGAGCGGTCGCTCGAGTCTCGGATCAGCTCTGCGACTGGTGCTCGGTTCAACCTCGGCATATCGCCGTCAATTGCTCGAGCGACTCGGTGTTCCATTCACGGCGGCGGCGTCGAATGTCGATGAAACGCCCCTGCCCGGCGAGGCGCCCATTGACCTCGTCCATCGACTGGCCCGAGCCAAGGCGGAAGCCGTCGCGAAGCGCCATCGCGGCAGCCTGGTCATCGGCTCAGATCAGATGGCGGTTTGCGGTCGCGACGTCCTGGGTAAACCCGGATCGGGTGAGCGCGCGATCGCGCAACTCAAGTCGCTCAGCGGGCAGCGCGTGACCTTTCATACCGCGGTGCATGTAGTCAACTCAGACACGGGCGCAAACGAAGGCCATGTCGACGTGACCACGGTCCATTTCCGGCAACTCACGGACGACGAGATCCAGCGCTACGTTGCTCGCGACAAACCATACGACTGCGCCGGCGGCTTCAAGGTGGAGGCGCTCGGCATCGCATTGTTCACTCGTGTTGAGTCGCAGGATCCGACGGCGTTGATCGGCCTGCCATTGATCTGGGTGGCGGGCGCGCTGCGCAGAAACGGCTTCACCCTGCCTTAGCTGATCTGAGCGCAATTTCGCGTCCAGCGTCTCGCGCCAGAGTGCGCCGTCGGTTCGTAGCGAATCGCGAGTCACGTCATGCTTTTCTTCGCTGCGCCGTTTCGAGCTGATCGAGCACTGATTGCAGCTCCGGCGGCAGCGGCGCTGTGATCGCGAAGGGTTTAGGCGCGTCGCGCCGCATGAAACTCAATGAATGCGCATGCAGAAACATGCGCGACAAACCATACGGCTTCAGTTTCGCATCCTTCTCCCGGTCGCCATATTTCTCATCGCCCGCGACCGGGTAGCCCGCGTGGGCTGCGTGTACGCGAATCTGATGCGTGCGGCCCGTGCCGATCGAAATATCGAGCAGCGTCGCCAGTTTTCCAAAGTGCCTCGACGGCTCGAACGTCGAGACGGCTTGCTGCCCATCGGCGTGCACTTTCACGACTCGCTCTCCGCCCTGCTTCAGATTGGTCTTCAGCGGCAGATCGATTGTCTTCCTGCCATACGGCCAACGGCCGCACACCAGCGCCAGGTAACGCTTCTCCATCGCTCGCTCGCGCAACGCCGCGTGCAGCTCGCGCAGGACGGCGCGTCGTTTGGCGACGAGCAGGCAACCGCTGGTCTCACGATCGAGGCGATGCACCAACTCGAGTTCCTTCTGCTGCGGATACATTGCGCGGAGCGCTTCGATGACGCCGTAGCTCAGGCCGCTACCGCCGTGAACTGCAACGCCCGCGGGCTTACTGATTACGATCAGGTCGCGGTCTTCGAAGATCACCGCGGCCGCAATAAAGTCGCGCAATGACTTTGAAGGGGCTGCGGCTTCCTTCTCGGGTTTGCGTTGCAGGGGCGGCAATCGGACGCGATCACCCGCCTTGAGGCGATGCTCCGGCCGCGCCCGACCGCTATTCACCCGCACCTCGCCGGTGCGCAGGATGCGATAGATCAGGCTGCGAGGTACGTCCTTCAGGATACGCGCCAGGAAGTTGTCGATACGCTGGCCCTCGTCGCCTTCGGTCGCCTCGACATAGCGAACACCAGAGCTGATGCCGGGCGATGCGGGCCGTGGACTACGTTCTTGCATGCAATCGGTCAATCAGAAGCGCACGTAAGCCATTGATGGTAATGAGGCGCCCTGTTATATTCTGGCGCGATTTTCAGCTGATGCCGCAACCTGCGAATTCACATAGCGGATGCGAACACAGCACATACGCAGCGCTTCGAGGTCATTCCGGGGGTGCTGCATCTTAGTTGGTTCTGCTTGAACCTGTCTCAATCGGTCCCCCGTCGACGACATCGGCGTTTCCGTGAGAGTTCATCGGACTCCGGATCCGCGCACCGGCCATCGCACCAGCGATGGCGCTGTCCTCGGGTCCAGGCGCACAGGGTTTCGCAGACCATCGCTCGGCCGCGCGAACGGCGATGCCGGACCCGCAACTCGGGATCCGGGTCGACGACAAGCGTCTCGAGCGGGCCACAAGCGTCTGGATAAGAAAAGCGCAGGCTCCCAGAGCCGCGCAGGCAACAATCGGATGAATTCATTCCCCGATCGCTCCCTCCGTCCACCGCTGGCGCCCGCCGTGCGTGATTTCGCGGCCCTTTTCGAATATTCAGAAGGGTCTCATGAAGCGAATGCTCGTCAATGCAACTCAGGAAGAGGAGTTGCGCGTCGCACTGGTTGATGGACAGAAAATCTACGACCTCGACGTCGAAATACCTTCCCGCGAACAGAAAAAAGCCAACGTTTACAAAGGACGAATCACCCGGGTCGAACCCAGTCTGGAAGCCTGCTTCGTAGATTACGGCGCCGAGCGCCATGGCTTCCTGCCGCTGAAGGAGGTCTCGAAGGAGTTCTTCAAGACAGCGCCGTCCGGCGGCCGCTTCAACATCCGTGAACTGCTCGATGAAGGGCAGGAAATCATCGTTCAGGTCGAGAAGGAGGAGCGCGGCAACAAAGGCGCAGCCCTCACGACCTTCATCAGCCTTGCGGGGCGATTCCTGGTGCTGATGACGAACAACGCCCGCGCGGGCGGCGTCTCGCGTCGCATCGAAGGGGAAGACCGCGAGCAACTGCGGGAAGCGCTCGATCAGGTGCAGATCCCGGAGGGCATGGGCGCGATCGTGCGCACCGCCGGCGTCGGCCGCACCGCCGAGGAGCTGCAGTGGGATCTCGATAATCTCCGGGAAGTCTGGAATGCGATCGCGCAGGCGGCCGAAGGCCGCCCTGCCCCCTTCCTGATTTATCAGGAATCGAAGGCGATCATTCGTGCGCTGCGCGACTACCTCAGCGACGATATCGGCGAGATCCTGGTCGACAGCCAGGAGATCTTCACCGAAGCGCAGCAGTACATGCAGCGCTTCATGCCCGCCGGTCTGCGCAAGCTCAAATTCTATGAGGACAGCGTCCCGCTGTTCACTCGCTTCCAGATCGAGAACCAGATCGAGTCGGCGCACTCGCACAAGGTGAACCTGCCCTCGGGCGGCTCGATCGTGATCGACCCGACCGAAGCACTGGTGTCGATCGACATCAACTCCGCGCGCGCGACTCGGGGCAGCGACATCGAAGCGACCGCGCTCAACACCAATCTGGAAGGCGCCGACGAAATCGCGCGCCAGTTGCGTTTGCGCGACCTGGGCGGGCTCATCGTGATCGACTTCATCGACATGGAGTCGCAGAAGAATCAGCGCGCGGTCGAAGATCGCCTGCGCGACGCCGTGAAGCAGGATCGTGCGCGCATCCAGATCGGCCGCATTTCGCGCTTCGGCCTGCTCGAACTCTCGCGCCAGCGCCTGCGGCCCTCGATCGGCGAATCCGCGAGCATCGCCTGTCCACGCTGCAGCGGCATGGGCGCGATCCGCAGCGTCGACTCGCTTGCGCTCGCGCTGTTGCGACTGATCGGTGAGGAAGCCCGCAAGGACCGCACCATCAAGGTGATCGCTCAACTGCCGGTCGAAGTCGCGACCTATCTGATGAACGAAAAGCGCGAGTGGCTGAACAACATCGAAGCCAAGAGCAGCGCGCAGGTCGTGCTCGTACCCAACAAGTACATGGACACGCCCGCCTACGAGATCCGCCGGGTGCGCGACGACGAAGCCTCGCTGCCTGAGAACAGCGCGATCAGTCATCAGATTCCCGTCGCTCCGACGCCGGTGTTCAATGAAACAGTGAAGCGCGACGAACACGCCGCCGCGCCTGCCCCTGCGGTCGTCGCTTCGGTGGTGCCGAGTATTCCGCCGCCCCCCACGATCGCAACAGAAACGACGATCGCGCCCTCCCGAACGGTGGAGCAGGTCGGAATCTTCGTGAGAATGTGGCGATTCTTCTTCGGCGGCGCAGGCGCGAAGGTCGAGACTCCACCTGCGCGTCGCGAGGCTCCCGTCCGTGCAAGGCACGAACAGTCGCGTCGCGATCGCCCCGAAGGCAGGCATGGCCGCGATCGCGATCGTCAGGGACGCCCATCGCGAGATCGTGAGCGCGGTCATGATCGAGACCGCAAACCTCAGGAAGCCCGGCGCGATTCGAATCGCCCCGAGCGCAAGCCCCGAGAGCAATCGGCGATTGCCGGCGGCGCGTCTCAGCCCGCGCGTGAAGAA
>JBOHZJ010000145.1:0-6124 GCA_050738395.1 Steroidobacter sp. | reverse complement strand
GCTCGAATCGAGGCAGCCAGGCGCTCGCGCGCGAGCGCTTCCAGTTGGCATTGATGCGTGTCGACGTCGAGCACGTCCCCCCTTTCATTCTGGATGATGTGAACGATGCAGCGTTGTTCAGTCGTGGTTGCATCTATTTGGGCCAGCGTCATCTGCAAGACCCGCGCAATCCGGGCGTTGATCTGCTTGACGTAGATGCCCTGGAGGCGCTCTGCCTCGGCTACATCGTCTGCGGTCTCGAGCGCATCGCCTTTCTCGAACGAATCAGCGGCGATCGCCTCGATTTGTGGAAGCTCAGGAATCGGCAACGTGATCGCCGGCGACTCCTCGGCCGAAACCAGTGCGTACCCGTCGAGCCGAACTGCGTGAGGATCCTGAAGGAAGAACAGACTAGCGATGAGTTGCTTCTTTGATCGCGCCTGAGCCTGAGCCTCAGCTTCAACAAGCGCTTGCGATCCCGATTGCATGACGAGCATGAGGAACGCCGCGTGCACAGCGGTTGAGAAGACGAGTGCGGTGAATTGCGGAGCGTTGAGTGGGAGCATGGGAAGCCGGTCGCTCTGCAGTGCGAACGGCAAAACAATACCACGCGCCATGCATGAGTGCCGAGTCGACTGCTCCGTCGAGTAATCACCGGTGCGCGAGTGTTCAGCAAATGCATCCCGTTCCCACCCATTGACATGTCGACTGCGGGTGGCACAGACTCAAATTAAGGACAAGCTAGAACGAAGCACGGATATTTCGATAGCACGCACAGGCTCAGCCGCTTACATTCGCATCATCACAACGAAGGCTGCGCACGAGTCGCCGTGTCGGACGTCCGTGAGAGTTTGACGAACACGCATTCCGTTTCTTGATTCAGCGGGTGGATCGGGTTTCGCCCTTGCGGAATTCGGATCGAACGAAGAACAAAGGTTGTTGAGCTTTCTCAACGACAGGGGAGCCGATCGTGTTGTGTGCACGCTGCCGTCTAGCGGTCGAATCCGCGCTCACTTTCATTGCAATTCTCATCATCGCCACGTTGGACGCGCACGCCGCGGTCGAGCGGACTCAAGGCGGCGCCGCCGTATCGCCTCGCGGCACTTCGCAGTACGCCATACCGTTCACCGTCCCGCCGGGGGTGAATGGTATGACGCCCGCTCTTGCGCTGACGTACTCGCAGGAGATCGACAATGGCATCATCGGCATTGGCTGGAGCATTGCAGGGCTGTCGGAGATCTCCCGCTGCAGCAAAACCATCCCGTTCGATGGGGGCGTCTGGCCCACGACCTTGGTGCCGAGCGACGCGTACTGTCTCGATGGCAATCGGTTGCGCCTGACCTCGGGCGGCTACGGCGCCGTCAACTCGACCTACCAGACCGTCGTCGATACATACGCTCGCGCCACGATCACGGGCGCGAATGCGAACGGCCCGACGTCCTGGGAAATCCGCAAGAAGGACGGGCTGATCTATGAATACGGCAATACCCTCGATTCGCGAGTCGAGGTTGTCGGCACGGCGGCGGTGCGGACTTGGGCGCTTAACAAGATCAAGGACCGCTCCGGGAATTGGATTGAGTTCGTCTACGAGGAAGACACGACTTTCGGTGCGTATCGGCCGTTTGAGATCCGCTACGGCCGCCACGAAAATGCGAGCACACCACATACGACCAAGGTCGTGTTCGTTTACGAGACGGCGACGCGCCCGGATCCCATATACGCGGCGAACTCAGGGGGCGTGGGCGGCCCCGCCTACGAGTTCAAGCGGCTCGACCGCATGGACGTGGTCGACATTGCGAGCTCGACGACGGTACGCACTTATGACCTGACGTACGAGGCCGCCGGCGGCGCCGGCAACCGCTCGCGACTGAGCACCGTTCAGGAATCGCGTGGCAGCGACGTGCTGCTGCCGACGACGATCCAGTGGACGACCGGCGCGCCGGGCTGGGCGAGCACGGAGACTTCCACCGGGGTCGCTGTTCCGGCGGGGTTCCATCACGGCGACATCAATGGCGATAACCGCGTGGACATCGTGTTCTCCTCGAGCACGACGTCCGGAGGAGGGACCTGGCGCTACATGCTCGGGACGGAGAGCGGATTCGGCCCGGCCGCCAACACGACGTGGTCTAACGTCAACTTCGCCAGCGCGCAGCTCATGGAATGGAACGGCGATGGAATGATCGACGTGCTCGTGCCCTGTAGCGGCGGCGGCACGTGGTGCGTGATGGTGGCGACCGGTTCTGGATTCCTCGCGCCGAGCAATATCGGCGTGCCTGCGATTGGCGAGCACCTGGCTGTGGATGTGAACTGCGACGGCATCGATGATCTGGTTCGCGTCGACAACTCCCGACTGCCGAATCGAGTCTTTACGCGCATCCGCGCGGGCTCCGGGTTCGCGGCAGAGACGCTTGCCTGGACCGCCGGCTACAACTTCTTCCTGCTCGACGACTTCGGCCCGACGCACGAGGCGCGCAAACGCGGTGGCCGCCGCAAGCTCGACCTCAACGCAGACGGCTGCGCCGATTTCCTCGCAGATACGCGCGATGCAGATCCGGAGCCCGGGACCGCCAACCTGTACTCGCTCACTTGGTTCCTGGGCACGAGCAGCGGGCTGATCGTGAATGAGTCAGTCGGCGGCGAGCAGAACCATCCCATTTCCATCGTTGCGGCCGGCGACTTCAACGGCGACGGACGGACGGACCTGCTCAGGTCCAACACGGCGAGCTCCGTGGGGTGGGGAGGCGTGCAGGGGCCGCCCATGACTGGCTTCGATGGCGGCACGTTGTTCGTCGGCGACTATGACGGCGATGGTCTGGATGACATTGGCATCGCCAGCGCGTCAACAGGGGCGTGGTACGTCTCCCGCTCCACTGGCAACGCATTCGGCGTTTACACGAGCATGGGCTTCTCAGGCGGTGTCGCCACCTATCCGATCGACTCGAACGGCGATGGCGGCGTCGATCTCGTCGGCGCGGCGCCATGGCTCGGCAGTGTGCTTACCGTACGGCTGCGCAACTCAGCATATCCCGACTTTGTCGATAGGATCACCGATGGATTCGGCATGTACATCGACTTCGATTACGTGCGGCTCACCAACGCTGGTGGCGCGTACGTCAAGGGAACGGGAGCGGTCTTGCCGACGATCGACTACCTTGGTCCCATGTACGTCGTCGCGCGTATGACCTCGACGACCGGCGCGGGCTCGACCTACCACATGACGTACGCCTATGAAGGTGGGCGATTGCATCTGCAGGGCCACGGCTTCCTGGGTTTTGCGAAGCGCACGCAGACTGACAGTCGCAACGACGTGATCACGGAAGACACGTACCTGCAGGACGCGACGCGCTGGGAGGTTCTCGGCGCCCCGAGCGGCACGGTGGTCAAGCAGAGCGACGGCACACCGATGTCGGAAACGAGCCTCACCTGGGGAGTGCTGACTGCCGGGAGCGGCTCAACTGAGCGGCGTTTCCCGTACGTCGCTTCACAGACCGTGAAGCAGTACGAAGTGAGCGGCGATTACAACGGTCGGCTGATCCGCACGTCCACGACGACTACAGATGGCGTCGACGCCGTCAGCGGGCTGATCTACGACTCGAAGACCACCGTGCTGGAGGCCAGCTCGGCGAATGGCCTGCAACCCGGAAGTTCGTATGAGCAGCGTACCTATCATCCGCTCGGCAGATTGGACAATGACACGACCGGCTGGTGCCTGGGTCGTCCCGGTCAGACACAGCACGTCAGCTCTCACGCGCAACCGGGCGGCGGGGCGCTCACGCGAACGACAGACCGTGTGTGGGACCTTGCAAACTGTCGCGTCACCCAGGAAATCCTCGAGCCTGGCAATGCAACCAGGCAGGTCACGAAGGACGTCGGCTACGACACATTCGGCAACCTGAACTCGATGACCGTCATCGGAAGGAATCCGGACGGAACGGCGATGACGCCGCGCGAGAGCACGGCGAACTGGGGCGCGAACGGACGGTTCCTGCGCTGGATCACCAATCCATTGTTGCAGCGGACGTCGTTCGGATGGGACGAGGCCATCGCCGTGCGCACTAGTGTGACCGATCCGAATCAGCTTATGACGAGCTGGCTCCATGACAGTTTCGGGCGCGTCACGCGCGAAACCCGTCCCGACAGCACTGCGACGACGTTCACCTACAACGACTGCGCGAGCGACGGATGTCTGGACGCCAATAACAAGCTGCTCATCAAGCAGGCGGAGCTCGATACCGGCGGAGCCGTTTTCAACGAGACCTGGATCTATCTCGATCGCCTCAATCGTCCGCTCGCGAGCCGCTCGACTCTGGTATCCGGGGCGTCAACGCGGGTTGAGCGCCGTTACGATGCGTTCGGGCGCCTGGCTCAGGAGAGCGCGCCGTGCTCCTGGGCGAGTTGTGTGTATTTCTGGACCGAGTATGAGTATGACGCCGCCCATCGAGTGACGCAGATCTCGCGCCCGACTTCCGAGATAAATCAAACCGAGATCAGCGCTAATGTCTACTACGAGGGACTCGCGACGCGCCGCGTGGATCTCGAAGGGAAGCAGTCGACGGCAATCACCAATGTTCTTGGTGCGCCGCTGAGAATTGCCGATCACGACGGCTACTACGTCCAATTCCAGCGCGACGCGCACGGCAACCCGCTGCAGACGAGCGATAGCGCGTCCGTCATCTTGGAGGCGGGCGCCTTCGATGGCGTTGGTTTTCAAACGCTCTCGACTATCCGCGGAGCAGGTACCCGAACCTCTGCGTACAACTCGCTCGGGGAGGTTGCTTCGCAGACAGACGCAAAAACGCAGACGACCACCTTCGGCTATGACGCGCTCGGCCGGCCCACCTCGCGCGTCGATGCACAGGGAACGACGACGTTCAACTGGGGTGCAAACGCGGCGGCGAAGAACATCGGCAGACTCGAATCGAAATGGGGCCCGACCGGGGTCGGTGAGATCTTCACATACGACCCGTTTGGCCGACCGTTGCAGACGACGATCAACCTGGGCGCGGATGGCTCCTACGCGTTCGACTACTCGTACAACGCGCTCGGCGCCCTCGACACGCTCACTTATCCGCTGAGCACGTCAACGCCCAGGCTCCAGCTGAAGTACGAGTACGCCAATGGCCATCTCGCACGGATTACGGATTTCAATCCGCCGACGACCGTGTTCTGGGCTGCGAACTCGGTGGACCTGCGCGGACAAGTCACGCAGGAGACGCTAGGCAACGGCCTCGTGACAACCCGATCGTTCGATGCAGTCACTGGGGATCTGCGCTCCATTCGCACGGGCGTGGGCGGCGGCAATGCAATACAGAATCTCTCGTTCCTATGGGACGCGATGGGGAACCTGATCCAGCGGCAGGATGGCAATCAGGGTCTGACCGAGAACTTCTACTACGACAACCTCTACCGCCTCGACTACTCGCAACTGAACGGCGTAACCAATCTCGATGTAGGGTATGACGCGCGCGGCAGCATCACGAGTAAGCAGGATGCGAGCGACAGCGCAGCCGAGGGCGGCAACGCAAGCTGGTTCGCGAACGATCTCGGAGATACGTTGAACGCCACGCTGCCGCAAGGCAGCGGCTCCAGCCGATTCCTCTACGACGCGGATGGCGCTCGCTACAGGCAAGTGGCAACGCAGGGCAGCACGAGCGAAACGACGCTCTACATCGGCGGGCTCGTGGAGCGCGTCACATCGGGCGCCGCGGCAACTTTCCGGCACTACATCGATACGCCGACAGGGCCGGTGGGCGTCGACCTTCGCAGCGCCAGCGGCGCGAACACGATGTACTACACGCTGCGCGATCACCTCGGCAGCGTAGACAAGATCACGAACGCCTCGGCCGGCGTCGCCGTCGCGCTGTCGTACTCAGCATACGGTCTGCGGCGCGGCAGCAATTGGACGGGAGCGCCTTCAGCGAGTAACTGGACCGCGATCAACAGCATCACTCATCGCGGCTTCACAGGACACGAGCACCTCGACAACATCGGTCTCATTCACATGAATGGGCGTATCTATCAACCATCGCTCGGCCGCTTCCTGTCGTCCGATCCCGTGTTTGATGCGAATCTTGGCATCCAGGGCTTCAATCGATACGCGTACGTCGGCAATAGAGCAGTCAGTCTGATCGATCCCAGCGGGTTC
>JBOHZJ010000144.1:0-3014 GCA_050738395.1 Steroidobacter sp. | reverse complement strand
CTTCAACGGCCCTGCGGCCAGGGAAAACTGGCCGGCGTAGAGTTGACTCATTACGCCCACGAGCCTCGCTTGCGCGGTTCGGCTCGGCACGTTGACCATGATGCCTTCCACGATGTCAGTCGCTTGGGCGTAGACACGATCCGCGTCCGCCACCCTTCCTTGCGCCGCCAGGATTTCGGCAAGAACCCTGAAGCGCTGCGGAAGGGTAAAGCGACTGCCGGAGGCCTGCGTTTCCTTCACTGCCGCCATGGCATGGCGTTCCGCCTGCTTCAGATCGCCGCGGGTGCGATATGCATCTGCGAGAACCGCCTCCGCATCAGCAAGAAGCCGCTGAATACGGCCCGCCTTCGCCGTGGTCATCGCCTGCTCGAGATACTCAATCGCTTTATCCGGCTGCCCTCGCTTTTCCGCGATGCGTGCCAGCAACATCAGCAATTCGGCTTCCTTAAGTTAAATGGTCGACTCTTCTCGAGGGCCTCGCGCTCGGCACTGCGCTTGCCACCGGCCTGAGGGATGCACGCGCAGGTCACGCCCGCCGTGTCACAGGCCTCCAGGTTCGCGGCACTGAAGAAGCCCCGATCGGCGCTATAGACATCCGGGGCGTGGCCAAACGCGTCGGTGTGATGTGCGAGCGATGGCGCGACGTGATCTTGATCCACGGGATTGCCCGTGAGCACGCGATACTGGGTCACCAAGCCGCGGCCACTCTCGGCGAGAAACACCTCGTGGCCGAACTCAATGGGCTTCCGCTCCTTGCCGCGTTCGATGAGATCCGTGTGAGGTTCGAAGATCGAATAAATCTTCTCATCGGCCGGCACCTGTTCGGCCTGCAGGACGCGACGGCGCGTCTGGCTGATCACCCGCTCGCCCAGGTCACAGTACGACCCAATCTGCTGCGTCAGCCCCTCGACGGTCGCAGCCGCGAGAACGGCGCGCTGCGGAGCGTGCACGCGAGCGATCACCGCCCGCGCCTGGGCTACGACCTGTTCGGTGATCCAGATCAGCGCACGATACGTCGGGACCTGCTGCGTCGGGCGCTCCCGCGCCGTCATGCGCGCGATCTCTTGCATGCGGCGGCGCGCGGCGCGGGTGCGATTGGTGAATGGCCCTGCGCCCTTCGGCAGCAGGTCGTCCACGTGCCGCACGAGTCGCGTCACGACCCGCACGGTATCCCAGAGCAGCGTGCTGTCCGTGGGGTGGTGGATATCCGTCTCGACACCCGTGGTATCGACGCGCAGCTTCGTGCCATCCTCCAGCCCGAGCGTCACCGCCGCTTGCACGACGGCGTCATTGACCGCCTGCAGTGTCTCCGGCGTCAGCCGGTTGAACGCGCGGTTGAACGCATCGTGTTGGGGGACGCGTTGACTCTCGAACTGCGTGAAACACCGCAACGTGTAGCCATCCGCGATCCGTTCGCGGAGTTCACGATAGTCCCAATTCTTGACGCGCATGAGGATCAGCGACCGCAACACGTGCGCGGGCGTCAAGCCTCGACGGCCGGTTGTCGGCCGCTCGACCCCGCGCAGCAGATCGCGGCGCACGCCGTCGACCAGGGCGCTGTGCCGGTCGAGAAACGCGGCGATGGTCTTCAAGGTGGGCTCGAGCTGCACGCCTTGCCGAACAAACTCGGCATCGGCAAAGGTGCGTTGCGGCACGGGTGTCCTCATCGGGTCGACCGCCGCTCCTGCTTGATCGCGGTGGTGTACCGTCGACCAACCTCATAGAGGAGCTCTTGCAGCGCGCGACCATTCTCGAGCGAGCGCTCGATCTGCGGGACCAGATCCTCGGGAATGTAGAGGCTGATGCGGCGCCCCTTCACGCGGAGATAGAGCACATGACTGGCATGCTGATCCCCGCGCGCGCACGCCTCGCACTGTTCTCGGATGCACGGACTCTTGCGGAGACTCAACGACCCGAGCGCCGCCGGCCAGAGCGCGGCCGCCTGGGTCCGGAACCAGCGCTCGACGTCGGAGGGCGATTCATCTTTGCGGGACACGCGTTGGTGTGTATATGTGCCATAACACACACATACATGTCGAGAGATAAGGCTAAGCTCTGAGTGAGCAACACATTACAGGTTTTGCGACAGAAACTAGCTAGGGATCAGGGATGCACAGCTACCACGCAATCCCATAATCCTCCCCATGATTGCTGGAGCCTCCCCACATCGTGCCGTTCTTCCTGTCGAAGGAGATGGCGTTGATCGGTCCTGACGTCAGGCGCTGATAGTCCAGCCGATACCCCATGCTCTGGAGCTCCTGCCGGACCCAGGCTGGCACGGCCTCGTTGAGCGTCAGGCGCCCCGGCTCCGATTTGTGATCGTCGAACGAGCTCTGCATCTGATAGCTGGTGAAATTCGCCGCTTCCGTGGCCTGCTGCACGGTCATGCCGAACTCGACCACGTTCAGGAAGAACTGCAGCAGATTCTGGTCCTGCGTGTCGCCGCCCTGCACCGCAAACGAGAGATACGGCTGGCCGTCCTTGAGCGCGAGGCTGGGCGTCAGCGTGACCCGCGGCCGCTTTCCAGGCTCGATCACGTTGAACGGGTTCTGCGCCCGATCGAGGACGAAGCTCTGCATGCGCTGGCTCATGCCGATTCCCGTGCGCCCCGCGATCGCCGCAGGTATCCAGCCGCCGCTCGGCGTGATCGACACGACCCACCCGTCCTTGTCGGCCGCCTGGATCGACGTGGTGCCTGCCGTGAAGCCTTCCTCGAACGACCTCGCGCTCGTCGCCGGCGTCTCGGTCCTTGCCGGCGATCCCCACTTGTCGAGGAGATCCGCATACGGGTTCGTCCCGCCCTGAAATGGATACGGATCTCCAGGCTTCACGAGCGCGTCATTGCGGGCGGCGCTCATCGCGGCCGCACGCGCCTTCGCATAGGGCTTCGACAACAGGCCTCGTACCGGTTCCTCGGGCGGAAAGTACGTGTCGCCGTAATAGAAGTCCCGATCGGCGAATGCCATGCTCATCGCCTGATACACCGTGTGGATGTACCTGGCGCTGTTGTAGCC
>JBOHZJ010000143.1:0-1873 GCA_050738395.1 Steroidobacter sp. | reverse complement strand
GTACTGGGCTCTGGGCGCTGGCCAGACAAGGAGGGGCGCTGGGTACTGGGCTCTGGGCTATGGCAACAGTTTTCTATTCTGGTTCTGGCCATAGCCCAGCGCCCAGTACCCAGCAGCCCTCGCCCTGTTCCCAGCAGCACCTGTTTCTTCATGGCCTGATCTCAACACCGCTCACCGGCGGCTCGTAAAGGATCTGCGAAGGATTCTCCTGCAGACTGCGCGACAGATCGCGAAACTCGCGCGCCGCCGAACGCGTCTCGCGCACCAGGCGCTCGAGTTCAAACAGGCCCTGCTCGGTAAAGTGGCCTAGTTGCACTTCGCTCTTGCGCGTAAAGGTGTCTACGCGTGCGGAAGCCTCAGCCAAACTGTTCGCCGTTGAAGTCAGCCGTTCGAGCGCCGCTCGCACTTCCGGGCGCGCGTCTTCGCTGATGCCGCGCAGAGATTCCGCCGCGCCATGGATTTCTGTCACGGTCGCACTCAGTTGCTCAACGAGCTTCGCAATGTTGTCCGAGGTCTGCGGCAGGGCTGCGCTGGCAGTGCGCAGATTCGTTATGGTGTCCGCCAGACCCGCGAGATTCTCATCCGACAGCACGCGGCCGACGCGTTCGAGCAACGCGTTCGCGCGGCTCATCAGCTCGGGCAAGCTCGCCAGGAACACATCGAAGTCTGAGGCGACCGAATCGATCACTGGATAACGCACCCCCTGCTTCAACGGCGCCGTCCTATCCACATCGGATGCTTCTTTCAGATTGATGAACAGCAGACCGGTGACGCCCTGCAGACCGAGGCTCGCGCGCGTCGCCGAAGAGATCGGTGCGCTCTCGTCGATCTCCGCGACGACCGCGACGCGGCTCGCGTCATCGGGATCGATCCCGAGACGACGCACCCGCCCCACATCGACGCCGAGATAGCGCACCGGGCTGCCGCGATCCAGGCCGCTCACGCTGCCGGTGAAATAGATTTCGTACAGGTCGTATTCGCGGCCGTCCCTCGCGTCGGTGTACCAGAGCACGAAGGCGATGGCCATCGCGACGACCAGCACGATGAATGCGCCGACGGCGGCGTAGTTCGCTTCTCGTTCCATGTGCTACTTTCCCGTTCCGGCCGCAGTCTGCGCGGCGCGTGCGCGCGGGCCGTGGAAATATTCCTGAATCCACGGATGCGGATTGTTCATGATGCCCGCGAGCGTATCGACCACGATCTTCCTGTCAACCAGCACTGCAACGCGATTGCACACCGCCAGCAGTGTATCCAGATCGTGCGTAATCATCACGACGGTCAGATGCAATCCTTTGTGCAGATAGCAAATGAGTTCATCGAAGCTCGCAGCCGAGATGGGGTCGAGTCCCGCAGTGGGTTCGTCGAGGAACAACAGAGCCGGATCGAGCGCGAGCGCCCGGGCGAGCGCGGCGCGCTTGATCATGCCGCCTGAAAGTTGCGATGGCAGTTTTTCGCCCGCCTCGACCGGCAGTCCGACCATGCGCAGGCGCAGCTCGGTGAGCTCTTCGAGCGCCCGCGGCGAAACGTCGAAGTATTCGCGAATCGGCAGTTGGATGTTTTCGGCGACGGTGAGTGAACTGAACAAGGCGCCGTGCTGGAAGGTGACGCCGTAACGGCGTTTCACCAACAGCAGCTCGGCCTCGCTCATATGAGTGATGTCCTTGCCTTCGACGTACACCTCGCCGGCCGTCGGTTGATGCAGTCCGAGCATGGTTCGCAGCAGCACCGATTTGCCGCTCCCCGACCCGCCCACGATGCCAAGCACCTCGCCCGGATACACCTCCAGATCGACTCCGTCATGCACGAGTTGGGCGCCGAAGCGATTGACGACGCCGCACGCGGAAATGATGGGGGCGGGCCCGGGGCCCGGGGC
>JBOHZJ010000142.1:0-11329 GCA_050738395.1 Steroidobacter sp. | reverse complement strand
CAGCCAAGGCTGCTCGCGTTCGAGCACTTGCGGCTGCGGCGAGGGATGGTCATCGCCCAGCGCCTTGAAAAGCGCGGGCGCGTTGGTTTTCACGAGGACGCGCTGCAGCGACCGATGAAATTCGAACTGCAGTCCGGGCCAGCGGTCGGGCGGAACCTGGCCAAGCGCTTCGGGCCCGATCGACGCCATGTCAGACGCATCGAATGCGGTCGCGATCCTCCATTCCCAGGAGGCCAGGTCGGCGAGCCAGGGTCGCTCCGCATGCGAGATTTCAAGACACGCCGGCAACGCGGCCCCAAACCAGCGAATGGAACGGAACGTCGACGGATGACTGTCGATATAGGTACACGCGATCGCGGCGAACTCGGTTTGGCCGAGAAGTTGCTGCAACCGCGGGAAGTTGCTGGCGAGCGCGTCCATCAGACGCAGCCGGTAGGCCTCCGAGTAAATCGCCAGGCGGACGGTTGCCGGAATCTGTTCAGATTCGTTGATGCTGCCCGCGATTGCAGGATCGGCCGCCAGCAGATGTTGCTGAAACTGACGCTGCAGTTGCACGAGCGGAATCATGCAGCTTCAGCCGTCGCTGCAATGGTGCGAGCGCGATCGAGCTCCGCAAGCAGCGATTCGAGTTCGGGAATGTTGTCGTCCCGCTCAATCATGGTAGAGAGCGGGCCGAAGCGTTCGACGGCGGCGCCGAATAGCCGCCATACGGCGTCACATACCGGCGCATCGTGCGTGTCGATCAGATAACCATTCTGATCGCGATGGCCGGCGAGATGAAACTGTTGCACGCGCTCGACCGGCAGGCCGCGCAGGTAAGCGAGCGGATCAAAGCCGTGGTTTATGCTGCTCACGTACACATTGTTCACATCGAGCAACAGCAGGCAGTCGGCGCGCTGCGCGAGCTCACGCAGAAATTCCCATTCGGTCATCTCGGCATGCGTGAAGCTGACGTAGCTCGATACATTTTCGAGAACGAGACGGCGCCCGAGACGCTCCTGAACCTCCTCAACGCGCGCGACCACATGGCGCAACGTAGCCTGCGTGAATGGTAGCGGCATCAGATCGTGCAGATTCACACCATCGACGCCGGTCCAGCACAGATGATCCGACACCCAGGCGGGCTCGAATCGATCGGCGAGCGCCCGTACCTCGCTCAGATATCGCTCATCCAGCGGATCGACGCTGCCGATCGACAGCGAGACCCCGTGCAGGACGATCGGATACCGCTCGCGCAGGCGCTCGAGATAGTGGAGCGGCTTGCCGCCGGGAACGAGGTAGTTTTCAGTGAGCGCCTCGAGCCAGGCAACGCTGCCGGCGAAATCCCCCAACAGGGCGTCGTAATGCTGCGGGCGGACACCGAGCCCGTAACCGAGCGAAGCATGGCATGCGTGGGGTGAGTCGCGCTGCATGGATTACCGGCTAACCGGTCGATCGGCCAGAGGGCAAGCGCCTCCGGTCCGTTCCGACCTGGTTAGCCAGTTGACCAGGTTGGCCGGTCGGCCGCGTTACGATCAGGACTTCTTCTGCTTCGCTTTTGCAGCGTCGCATTCCGCCTGCGTCAACTGCAGATAACCCTGGCCTTTGCACGCGTTCTGGCCCGCACAGGCGTTCTTCGCCGTGCCGCACGCCGAAGTGCCCTTGCATGCGTTCACACCTTCGCACTTCACCTTGGCTTCGTCCGCCGCATTGGCGGTCAAAGGGGCCGTGGTGAATAGCATGGCGGCGGCTGCAGCGAGTGCATAGCCCGAGACCTTCTTGCTGTTTGTCATATCGATGCAACTCCTCAATCCAGACGGTTCGGTACGAACCGCAGGAGTATACGTGGGGGCGCCGCTGGCGGATGCGGCCTGCAAGAAGCGGCGATTGCGCTTATTGAGCGCGAGCCGCGCGATGGGAACCCCGCGACAATAAAAAAGCGGGCGACTCCAGTCGCCCGCTCCTGTCTCGCTGACGTCAGCTGTCCTGACCTGATCAGCCGGTCTCTCTGATCTGCATTGCGTCCTTGACCTTCTTGACGCCCTCGATGTCGCGGGCGACCTGCAAAGCCCGGGTACGCGCCTCGTCGGACTCCACGAATCCGCTCAGCTGCACCTGGCCCTTGAACGTTTCGACATTGATCTGGTGCGCTTTGGTCACCGGATCCTGGACCAGTGCGGCCTTGACCTTCGCGGTGACTACGCCGTCATCGATCGCCTGGCCGGTCGACTGCTGCGTCGGCGTCGACGTGCAGGCGACCATCGTAGACGTCAGGATCGCGGCCAGAATCAACGCCGCCGTGCTTTGCTTTGCCATGGATGGGACTCCTTACCCGGACAGAGTAGCCGATCCTTCAGCCCGTGCCATCCCGACGCGTCTCCGCATCGCGCTTGGCGCGTTCCAGATCGTTATCCGCCCGCTCCTTGCAGTCTTCCTGGGCGTCGTCGCTCAGTGCGTCGCACTTTTCGCTTGCGATGCGATGCGTCGCTTCCGCCTGGGCGACCGCTACCTTGTAGCTGCTGTTCGCAGCGGTGTCGGTGGCGTCCGCAGCCTGATCGGAAGTATCGTCGATGTCATCGTCGGCGCGCGCCTCGGCCACATCTTGCTGTGCGTCCGCCATGCTTTCCTGCGCATCCGCCTGCGCATCCCCCACGTCGCGCTGAGCTTCCGCCCTTGCGTCGGCGACATCGTGCTGCACGTCGGCGGGTGATTCAGCCTTGTTGCAGCCGACCATGGCCAACCCGGCCGCCGCGATGATCCAGAATAGATTGCCCTTCATGTCGGTGTCCTCACTCAATATTGCTGGAAGAAAAACCCTCTCCGGCCAGGCCTGGTTCCAGAACGTCTGCAAATTCAGGCTGCCCGCTCGTGCGTGGGCACGATTGCGCGTCGGTAACGTGCCGGTCGCGGGCAAGGTTCCGGGGCGCGTCGGCGAAAACGCACGCTGTCTGCATTCGAATGCAGCCAGAAAGCCCTACAACGGAACCTGAAATTGCTTGCAGGCGTTGAGAGATGCCTGGTCTGGGAACCGATGAACCAATCTACTCGAACACGCGACGCGCCGCGCGCGATGACGGGCGGAGTACCGCTGCATGTCATCGCCGTCATCGTCCTGTCGATCGCACTCTCGGTCGTCAACGCCTCGCTGTTGATCATCAATGCAGCCGCGACCATGGAGTCGCATGCAGAGTACGCACGCGCTTATGAAATCAAGCGGGCGCTGAACACCTTTCAGTCCGTGCTGACGGCCGCTGAATCAGGACAGCGCGGTTATCTGCTCACCGGACAGACGGGCTACCTGGAGCCTTACTACCGGGCGATGCGCGGCTGGCGCAAAGAGATCGATCGCCTGCGCGAACTCACCAGCGACAATCCGGAGCGTCAGCGCGATATTTCGGAGGTCGAGAAGGTTACTGCCGCCGCCATAAGCCGGCTGGAGCAGACGATCGAACGCAGTCCGCAGCCGGGACCAAACGGTTCGGCTGACGTGGCCGGCTCCGATCGCGCCTCGCTCACCATGGATCGCGTGCGCGGCATCGTCGAGCGTATGACTGTTGAAGAGGATTCACGTATCGAAGCGCTGCGGCGCGAGGTGCTGCGCGATCTGTGGGTGGCGGTGGGCGTGGCGTTGCTGACCACCATCGTCACCGTCGCCGTGCTCATCGGCCTGAATAAGCTCCTGCAGCGCTATGGCCGCGAGCGCGCCGGCGCGGAGCAGGCGCTGCGCGGCGCGAACCAGGATCTGAACGCGCTCGTGGAACAGCGCACCGCCGAGCTCACCGAGCTTTCCCAGCATCTGATTCGCGTCTCGGAGGAGGAGAAGGCGTCGCTCGCGCGCGAGCTGCACGACACGCTTGGCAGCAATCTCACCGCGATCAACATGGATCTGAACTGGATTCAGCGGCGCCTGCCGGAATGTCCCAAGGAAGTGCGCGAACGTCTGCAGCGCGTCATTCAGATGCTGGGCGAGACGGTCGAACTCAAGCACGAAGTGATCGAAGGACTGCGACCGAGCCTGCTCGATAATCTTGGTCTGGCCTTCGCAATGCAGTCGCATTGCAGGGAGTTCACGCGACGCACCGGGTTGGCCTGCGACATCGACGTGGTCGAGGACTTCGACGATCTGGATCCAGCCTGGTCGATAGCGCTCTATCGGATCGCCCAGGAGGCTTTGACCAATATCACCAAGCATGCACAGGCCACGCGAGTGGACATCGAACTGAAGCGCGAGGTGGACGGCGTGCGGCTGCGCATTGCCGACGACGGCGTCGGCGTAATGGATGAGGCGCTGTCGAAACCGAAGTCGCACGGCGTGATCGGCATGCGCGAACGTCTGCGTCAGATCGGCGGCCGGTTCGTCATCTCGCGTGCGCCGGGCGGCAGGGGCACTGTCGTCGAAGCTTTCATCCCGACCGCGGCGTCGGCCGCGTCGATTCAGGAGCCGCGAAATACCGTAGGAAATGTCTTACCGATGGCCGGTTAAAGCTGCGCACCCACAACGTGCGGGCGCTCTGAAGCAATAAAGCTTCACTCTACCGGGAACTTTTGCCCGCCCCCATGCGGTTCTCTCCTCTCAAGCTTGTAAACCTGACCTGCGGAAGCGCTGGTTCAACCGAAGCTACTGAACTTGAAAAAAGGACGAGGTCAAAGACGAAGCGTCGTCGACGGCCCGTCAGGATTTCGAAAGCAGCAGTCATGAAATTGCGAGGGACATCGTATGGAGAATCATGTGACCGACACCGCGCTTGCGAGCGACATGCGCTCGGCCTATGGCCGGGACTCCACTTCGCAGATGCCAGAAATCGACGATCTCGAGACGCCGCCCACGGAAGCGCCGCGTGTGGAGATGAAGCGCATCGATGCGCTGCGTATTCCGGTCGGCACGAACCTCGCGAATGTCGAACGCTGGATGATTTTTGCGACATTGCAGAAATGCGGTGGAAACAAGACGCGCGCCGCCGCGTTGCTTGGAGTGAGCCTCAAGACGCTCTACAACCGGCTGAATGCGTATCGCGCCCAGGGTTTGACAATGGATTATGGCCTGACGACGGATTACGAGGGCGCCGACCAGCACGAGGACGCCGGCGGCGGACTTGATGCAAGACTCGATGTGCACCGCAACGATGCGCGGGACGACGAGGGACTGAAGGGGAACCTCAAGGAGGCGCAGTGATGTTGGACGTACGCGAAAGCGAAAACCGCGACAACTTCCAGGCGGTGCACACGCCGGTGCGCGTGCTGATCGTCGATGACCACGCGATCCTGCGAGCGGGCGTACGCGAGATGCTCGCCGAAGAGTCGGATCTGCAGGTCGTCGCGGAGGCGGGCTCGGCCGAAGATGCGCTCGAACAGTTGCGCGAAGGCCTCGAAGTCAATGTCGTGGTGCTGGACATCACGCTGCCGGGTCAAAGCGGCATTGACCTGTTGAAACAGCTCAAGCGCGATCGGCCTGATCTCGCGATTCTCGTGTTGAGCATGCATCCCGAACGAAGTTTTGCGGTTCGTCTGATGCGCGCAGGCGCAAACGGGTACGTGCCGAAAATGATCGTCCCCGAAGAACTCGTCAAGGCGGTGCGTGCGGTTGGCTCCGGCCGGCGCTACATCACGCCGCTGGTGGCGGAGCTTCTTGCCTCGGAATGCGCCGCGGATGAAGAAGGCCCGCTGCACAACCGGTTGTCGGAGCGCGAGTTGCAGGTGTTCACCCGTATTGCGCGCGGCGTTTCGCCCGCAGTGATGGCGAACGAGCTGGGCCTAAGTGTGAAGACCGTCAGCACTTATCGCGCGCGCATCCTGGAAAAGATGGCGATGCGCAGCAACGCGGAGATCGCTGCATACGCGGTGCGAAATCAGTTGGTCGAGTGAGGCGATCGAAAGAACATTGCGCAACTCGTCACATGGACCTCCCCAGGACGATGGGGGCACCCGCTGAGAACCCATCGGACACCATGATGATGGTTACGCACTTGAGGCCGCGCTGAAGGGCACGGCCTCTTTTTTTTTATGCAGTGAGTCGTGAGTGGTGATTCGTGAGCCGAACAGCGCCGCACTCCAGGATCCTTCGAGGATTCTTCGACTCACGACTCGCGATTCGCAACAACAAACCTATGGAAGAATGGATTGGATGGGGTAGCTCCGCAGTCTTGCTGGCCACGCTGATCCGTCAGGTTTACAGACAATGGCGCGAGCGTTCGATCCAGGGCGTATCGCGCTGGTTGTTCATCGGGCAACTGGTCGCATCCTGCGGATTCGTGACTTACAGCTATCTCGTCGATAACTGGGTTTTCGTTTTTACAAATTGCGCATTGCTGCTGACGGCCCTCGCCGGGCAGGTGATCTACCTGCGCAACGTGCGGGAACAAAAGTAGCAACAGGCGCCTTGCACACTCGCGTTTCGTCACTCATCCGAGGTGCAATCATGTCAGGTAAACGACAACCAGGAAGTCCGTTGTGTGTGTTGATCAGCGCGCAGGCGATCGCCTTTGCTGCGCTTGCGCAGACGCCGGATACAACGCGACCGGCCGATCGTGCAACACCGCCGCCGACCAGCGGCCCGACCTCGACCAGCCGCGACCCAAGCGATGCGAATTCGAGCTCGCGCGAGTGGGATCGCGGCGCCGACCCGACTCGCAGTGAATCCGCCGGGGCGGACCGCACCGGCGACCACGCGTCGATGGATCATTCAAAGATGAAGCCAGTGACGCCGCAATCGTTCGCGACACAGGCCGCCGTAATCGGCAAGGCCGAAATCGAACTGGCGCAGGTCGCGTTGCAGAATACGAAGAACGAAGAGATCCGGATATTCGCCGAGCGCATGGTGAAAGATCACACCGCCGCCGATCAGAAGCTGAAGAAGATCGCGGCGAAAGAGAACCTGCAGCTGCCGCAGTCGCTCGACGCCGAACACAAGGCGATGAAGCAGAAGCTTTCCGGTCTGCAGGGCGATGCGTTCGATCGCGAGTACAAGAAACATATGAAGATGGGCCACGACAAGGCGGTCGCGCTGTTCGAATCAGCATCCCAGACGCAGCAGATGCCGTCGGACCTGAAGGCGTTCGCCGCCTCGACGTTGCCGACGCTTGAGAAACACAAACAGATGGCAAAGGCGCTGGACACGAAAGAGGGCGCCTAACAAGTGATGACTGAATGACCAGAACGGAAACCCTCCCCGCGCCGGGGAGGGCAGGCGTATCCCCAGTCGCCGTCTCATCCCGAGGCTTCTCTTCGAAGAACCCTTCGTCGAAGGGTTCTTCGGTCCTCGGCGCCCTATAAAGTCCCAGGGATAACGGAAAAGGGCGAATGGAAAATCGCGTCACTCATGGCGAGACGCCCTGACACGCCGGCTACGTTCGTTTCGTCGAGGGCGCTGAGCCGCCCGATTTCCCTTCCAGTCCCTTCGCGCCGGCCGCACGCATGGCGCCTGATTCCGATTCACCGCTGCGCAATCCTGACGAACTCGACTGCACGCGCAGCTGATTGTCGATGTCCTGAACGCCGCAGTGTTCGATCAGGTCCTCGATTTCGTACTTCGTCCGCCGATCATCGACCGTGCCGGTCAGCTTCACGACTTTCTGATTCACTTCGATGCTGACTTCGCTGGCGTCGATTCGCGGGTCATCGGTCAGGCGTTCGCAAATCAGTTCCTTGAGCCGCTCGTCGGAGCGCTCATAGCCCTTGGGGCCCCGTCCACGAAACGAACTGCGCTGCGGCTGCTGAGATTCGCCGCCGATCCAGTTCTGCCGATAGTCTCCGCCCGAGCCGGAACTCTGGCCGCCGTAACTGCGACTGCCCGAGCTTTGTCGATCCGAACGTCCGTAGTCCCGGCCATAACCCGACTGTGATCCATATTCAGATTGGCCGAAATTTTCACGGCTGCCGCTGGTGGCGCTGCGCCCGCCGCTTTCCGGCAACCAATCCGACTCGCGTCCGCTCCATGCGTTTCGTCCGCCGTACTCGGCGCCTGCGGCGCTCGCGCGGGAACTCGGCGCAGTGCCGTATCCGCCGCCGAAATGTCTGCCGACGCCGTAGTACTCAGCACCTGCCGGATCGTCATTCCAGGTAATACGATTGAAGTCGCTGTAGCCCGAACTGCGCTGACCTGTGAACTGCCCGCGTCGTTCCTGATCCGAGCGTTGATCATTGCCGCGATCATCGCGCCGATAGCCGAATTCCTCGGGATAGCCGCCGCTCGAGTAAGAACGCTCGCCTTCGAAACCCCGCTGCGGAGCGCGATCGTCCCGATCCGACATATAGCGCCGCTCGCCGCCGCTCTGGTACGGATCGCGATCCTCACCAGTGCGCATGCGTTCCCGGCGCCGGAAATCCTGCTGCTCATTCCTCTGGTTTGGCCTTTCATCTGGCTGACGATAGTTTTGCGGCATGGCTGTTCTCCTCAGATGCGTGATCCGTATAAAACCGGCTGCCCGCGGGGGATGTTCCGCCTCAGTCCCGAAGGCGCGCGATACGAGTTTGCGCAGACTCACCTGCGCTGCCGCGCAGCGCGCTGCCTATTCGCCGACGCGGCGTACGAGATTCAGGGCGGAGAACTTTTGCGTGTGCGCTCGCGTTGTACGACTCTGACGGACTTTCAATCCCGGAGACGACATGGCGCGCCCGATCTGGAACGGCACGATTTCTTTTGGCCTGTTGAACGTGCCGGTGCAGCTGCACTCCGGGGAGCGCACGGTAAATATCTCGTTTCGCATGCTGGACAGCCGCGACAACAAGCCGGTGCGCTACGAGCGCGTTAACAGCGAGACCGGCGAAGAAGTGCCGTGGAAGGAGATCGTGAAGGGATTCGAGTACGAAAAAGGCAACTACGTCGTCATCGACGAAGAAGAGCTGCGCAAGGCCGCGCCGGAGCACACCGAGACCGTCGAGATCGAAGCGTTCGTGAATCGCGCTGAGATCAATCCGATGTACTTCGAGAAACCCTACTACCTGGTACCCGCGAAAAAAGCGGAGAAAGGCTACGTACTGCTACGCGAGGTCCTGAACAGGACAGACAAGATCGGCATTGCGCGCGTGGTCATCCGCACTCGTCAGTACATCGGTGCACTGATGCCGCTCGAGGATGCGTTGATTCTCAACCTCATGCGCTTTCCACAGGAAATCGTCAAAGCTGATGAGTTCTCGCTGCCGAGCGGCTCTGCAAAGAACTATCGCGTCAACGACAAAGAGCTGGAGATGGCCTCGCAACTGATCGAGTCGATGACGGCGAAGTGGAACCCCGAGGATTACAAGGATGAGTTCCGCGCCAGGCTGCGCAAGATCATCGACCAACAGATCGCGAAGCAGAGCGGCAGGAAAGTCAAGGCGACCAGGGGCGCGGAGGACATCGAGCCCGTCGACGCTACGACGAACGTCGTCGATTTCATGGCGCTGCTCAAGCGCAGCCTGGAGAAGAAAGCGCCGTCGACGGCGCGCAGCAGTGCGCGCAAACCCGCCGCTAAACGTACGCGCAGCGCACGCAGTACGCGGCGCAAAGCTTCGTGATCGCAATCATTTGAACGGATACGAGAGGAGACAGCCATGCCAGGCCAGCAGGAGAACAAACCCCAACCCGCGCAGAAGCAGCAGCATCAGCCGGGCAAACAGACGCAGATGACGCCCGAGCCCGTCTCTATTCGCGATGACTATCGCGGCAGCGGCAAACTCGAAGGGCGCGTCGCGCTGATCAGCGGCGGCGATAGTGGAATCGGGCGGGCGGTAGCGCTGCATTTCGCCCGGGAAGGCGCTTCCGTTGCGATTATCTATCTGGATGAGGGCAAGGACGCAAAGGACACACAACGACTCGTCGAGGCGGAAGGCGTTGAATGTTTAGTCATCAAGGGTGATGTCTCCGATGCATCCTTCTGCGAAAAGGCGGTCAGCGAAACGGTCGCGCGCTTCGGCGCGATTGATGTTCTCGTCAACAACGCCGCGCAGCAGTTCCCGCAGGCTGATGCAGGAAACATCACGGAGGAGCAGCTTGAAAAGACCTTTCGGGTAAATGTCTTCGGTTATATGTTCCTGGCGCAGGCGGCGCTCGACCACCTGGGCGATCACGGCTGCATCATCAATACCGGATCGGTAACGGGCGTGCGCGGCAACAAGCAGCTCGTCGACTATTCGGCCACGAAGGGCGCCATTCAGGCCATGACGTACTCGCTCGCACAGCAACTGATCGAACGAGGCATTCGCGTCAACGGCGTCGCGCCCGGACCGGTGTGGACGCCGCTCATCCCGGCGAGTTTTCCAGAAGAGGAGGTCGCCAGCTTCGGCGCCGACAACCCGATGAAGCGCCCCGCTCAGCCGTACGAAATCGCGCCTGCCTACGTGTTTCTGGCGTCTGAGGATGCGTCGTACATCAACGGCCAGTTCATTCATGTAAACGGTGGGGCGTATATGCATTGAGGAAGCGGTTAGCGGTTGGCGGTAGCGGTTAGTCAGACAGTAGGCGTTATCGCACTCTGCACTGCCGCTTCGTCATCGGTTGCGATGCATCAGGCCAAAAAAAGGCGGGTGACTCCTGTCGTCCGCTCTCTGTCTGACTAACCGCCAACCGCTAACCGCCAACCGCTTCCTACCTGTCCTCATGAGCCATATTCCGGCTCCAGTCGGCGCGGCTGCGCGATGCGTCGTACTCGAGCGCACCTTCCGAGTGCGTGGTGCGGCACTCGTCTCTCCATCGCACTACGACGTAGCGGCCGGTGCGCAGTTGCCATACGTCGCCGCGCAGGTCGACATCGCTTTCCTTCAATTTGACCGGATCGCCGATGCGCAAACTCTTGTTGTGTTCGTCTTTCATGACTGCCTCCTTTCCCGGGTGATCGGCGCGAGGTCAGGAAAGCGTAGGCTGCGTGCGCTGTGGTTTGATTAGGGGAAACTCGCAATCGATGCGGCGATTCGCCGATCTGCGCGCCCCGTCACGAATGCGAGCGGGTTATGTATTCTGCAGATTACGGGCGCGCGTGATGCAGCTCCCACATTCCGCTTCTGACCAGTCGCCAGTCACTAGTCACCCATCGCTTTCTTACTCAGTCCACCAGCCCATGAACTCCTCGAAGCTGATCGATCCGTCTCCATCGTCATCGGTGACTTCGAAGGCCAGCAGACATTCGTCTTCCGATAGATCCGCATCGAGCGCCTGTAAGAGCTTGCCGAACTCCTGGCTTACGATCCATCCATCGCCGTCGCTATCGCAGGCGTCGAAGGCCTGACGCAGCTCGGCGAGTTCCACCGTCGTATTTGTCATGGCAATCTCCCCGTATCCTTTTGGTGCAGCCCGGAACTTATCCCGCCCGGTATGCGAAGTTGAAGCCCAACCCGTAAAGCGTGACGCGCATCACAAGAAGAAGTGACTGGTGACTAG
>JBOHZJ010000141.1:0-19725 GCA_050738395.1 Steroidobacter sp. | reverse complement strand
CAAGCTCGTGGCGGTTACCTGTAGCGGCGGCGCTTCTACGAGCGACCGCGGATAGGTAACGGTCACTACCCTGAAATAGGAAAAGCTGCTCACTTTGGCGCTGAGCATCCCCTCCTTGATCTCGCTGTCCCCCAGGACGAGCCATTGCTCACCGGGCTGCGCCTTGGCAAGTCTGATTTCCTGATTGGGCTGCAGCGTCAACGTCGGGGCGGGAATGCGCACTTCTACTTGCTGCGCAAACTCGCCGCCGTGGGGCGTGATCACATAAGTGCTGCCGGCGCCAGTCAAACCCGCCGGCAGAGCTGGCGCGCCGGTGGAATCCTGCGCAATGCGAATCGTGGTATCGCTGTCGATTGCACCAGCGGGCACGATGACCGATGCACCGCTGACCTCGGTCACTGTGCCGCCAGCCGCACCGATCACGGGAGGAGCGACTGGTGTGACATTCGCGGGGGGACTGTCCACGGTCGCCCGCGCGTTACCGCCACTACCATCGCAGCCAGCCAGCGACAACGCACAAACTACCGTCAGCGAAGCCCAAAGGCTTTGCCGGATCGCTCTGACGAATGAGTCACGCATGCCTGCCTCGTTGATTTTCTGCCCGGCTCTCATCGCAAGCGATTCCTTGCGAGTAAGCCGAATCGTTTATCGACCGCTGATGAATCACTGGCTGGAAGTATCGATATTCGCCATGCGCCTGTATGTCCCGCGAAGACGGGACAGCTGCAGCGCGATTTGACTTCGTTGTTCGCCGCCGCGCCTGCTAGGCTTTCACGATGACGATCACTGTTGCGATAGTCGAAGACGACAAGCGCTTTCGCGACAGCTTTGCCGGCGCCATCGAACGTGCGGGCGACATGAGGTTGCTCGGCGCGGCGCCCGACTACGCAAGCGGCTTGCTGCTGCTGGGAACATCACCCGATGTCCTGTTGGTGGATTTGCAGCTGCCGGACGGCGACGGGATCGACTTGATTCGCGAAGCTGCGCACCGGATTCCGGATTGCGACACGATGGTGGTCACCATCTTCGGCGACGAGCGCCATGTGCTCGATTCCATCGAAGCAGGCGCCACCGGCTACCTGTTGAAGGACCTGCCGGCGGAAAAGGTCGTGGAGCAGATTCGAGTGCTGCACGAAGGCGGCAGTCCCATCAGCCCGGTGATTGCGCGCCAACTGCTCACTCGCTTCGCGACGCCTGCGCCGGGCGCAGCGATCTCGACAAGAGACGATCAGTCATCGCCGCTGTCGGAACAGGAGAGCAAGGTTCTGTCGCTGTCCGCGAAAGGATTCAGCTATGACGAGATCGCGGCACTGCTGCAGGTGTCGCGCCACACGGTTCAAACCTATGTCAAACGCAGTTATCGCAAGCTACAAGTCAACTCCAAAGTAGATGCGCTGTCGGAGGCGCGACGACTGCGGATCCTCGTGGAATAGAGCGTCGCGAATCTCGGCACTGGCTAGTGATGGATTCGTTGCTCCCCAGGGTTTCGCTCGCTCCAAGAGTCGTAAGCGCAACGACCGACACGGCGCCAAAAATCCAGAGGCGCCACTTCAGAGGAGGCATGCCTGACTCTGCCTCGTGGAATGAGTGGCGTCCTCGACGCGACGGGCTACGGCGCTGGCGCTCACGTCGTATTGTGGCCAGCCACGCGCATCGCTGAGAACATTGTCATCGAAAGAGCCGCCTCGCGTGGAGTCGGTGTCTACGGAATGCTCCGTCTTCCTGACGCGGCCATCGAGAACAGGACTGATGCTCGGCTATTCGCGCATGAAGGAGGCTGACATTCGCGAGGGCGTCCGGCGATTGAGCCAGGTACTCTGAGTTTCCGGGGCCGACGCCTAACCGAGGCCGGACTCGGCTGCATGCGCACTGTGCGGCTCGATCGACAGCACGCGAACATTCCCATCGAAAGAGGTCATACGGAATTTCAGTTCGTCGAGCTGGACCGCCTGATCCCCGTTCTGCCGCCAGGACTTCACGGCCTTGTGCATTCTCTCCAGCTGACTCGTGTACTCATCGGAGCAATGCGTGAGCTCAAGCACTTCGCCGAACGCATCTCGAATTACGAACCAGGCCACGGCCTTTCCTTGGGAGAACGCACTCGAATCGACAACGAGCAATTTCAGGCAAAGGTTCCACTTACCTGAATCGCGCTGGGCAAATGACTCCCGAGTGCGCGCTCTTTGGCTGACCCATAGTCAATGCATGTCGCAGGCGCCCGAACCCAGCCGCGCGGCGTGGCCGGATCGCCCACAGCTCGTTGCAGCCATTATTCCGGGCAGAAACCCCGGACGGATTTCGAGCAGCTTCTGGCCTTCTTCAAAGAACCGGACGATTGCGTGCGGGGGTGGTAGATTCCCTTGGCAACCACTGTCTTGCCGCTGGTTACTACGAGAGAGGTCGTCCAGCTTGCTATCCGTTACGAGGACTCCATGAGCCAGCCGAAGAAGCTTGGTCTGCTTACGTTAGGCATAGCCGCCGTCGCGGCGCCGGCGATGGTCTGGTCGGCTGCTGAAGCCGCATCGGGCGCCTCGCTCGTCGGCTCCAGGGTCGATAACTTCATGCTGGCTGACCAGACCGGCATGGGCCACGAGCTCTACTACTACACCGGGCGCGCAGCCATCGTCATCGTCTCATCGAGCGAAGGCGACGTCGTCTCAGCCAGGGCCGCCGCCGCGCTCGCGAACGTGCGCGACAGGTTCAAGGGAAAGAACGTCGAGTTCATGATGCTCGACTCTGCGGGCGCCACAACGCACGGCAAGTTCGTGGGAACGCCCGGCTCCGCGGACATTCCCGTGCTTGCTGATGAGCTGCAACTGGTGGGTCGCTCACTTGGCGTGAAGACGACCGCGGAAGTCTTCGTCATCGACACGAGAACGTGGACGGTCGCCTATCACGGCCCGATCGACGAGTCCTTCGCGCAGAAGAAAAACAGCAAGGCGAATCTGACTGACGCGTTGGACGCGGTGCTGGCCGGCAAGCCTGCGCCGGCGGCCGAAGCCGCCGTGAAAGGAACCCCAATCGATTTCCCGGATCGCGACAAAGTTTCCGAGTTCGCCAGGATTGACTACTCGACCGAGATCGCGCCGATCCTCGCCGACAAATGCGTCGTCTGCCACACGCCGGGCGGCCTCGGACCGTTCGCGATGAACAGTTACGAAGTCGTCAAAGGTTTCTCTCCCATGATTCGCGAAGTGCTACGCACCCGGCGCATGCCTCCGTATCACTCCGACAATCACGGCTCGAGCTGGACCGACGACATGCGACCGACGGACGCGCAGGTGAAGACGATCGTCAACTGGATCGAAGCGGGAAGCCCGCGCGGCGAAGGTGAGGATCCGTTGCCGGAAGCGGCGAAGCCGGCGCCGAAGTGGCCGCTCGGGGAACCCGATGTGGTCGTGCAGGTGCCTGCTTTCGATGTGCCGGCGACGGGAGTCATCGACTATCAGGATCGTTCGATTCCGACCCATCTCACGGAAGGAAGATGGCTCAAGGCGACTGCGTGGGCGAACGCCACACCCGTCGTGCATCACGCACTCGCCGGCTGGATTCCAAAAGTCGATCCTGCGGGGCGCGGCTTTTCGTGGAACACCTCGCTCGGCGGCTACGGACCGGGCGGCGCGCCGAATCTCACACCCGAAGACACCGGCATCTACGTGCCGCCGGGCGGCTCATACGCCTATCAGATGCATTACACGCCGATCGGCAAACCCACAACGGATACGACCGAGGTCGGCTACTACTTCTACAAGGAGCAACCGAAGTACATTCTGCGGCAGGCGTCGATCACCGACTTCTCGATCGAGATTCCACCGGGTAAAGAGCGGCACCATGAAACGGCCTATCTCGAATTTCCGCATGACGCGGAAATTTTCGGCGTGCAACCGCACTGCCATTCGCGCTGTTACTCCACCAAGCTGCGCATTCGCTATCCGGATGGAGCCGAAAAGGTCCTGCTGAACCAGCCGCGTTATTATTTCGGATGGCAGCGCGAGTATCACTTCAGGGATCTGCTCGAAGTTCCGAAGGGCTCGCTCCTGATCGCCGACTACGTGTATGACAATTCGACTGCGAACGCAGCGAATCCAGATCCGAAGAAGAATGTCACCTTCGGCGAGCAGACCTCGGAAGAAATGTTGTTCACCTTCGCGCGCTTTCGCTTCAAGGGTGAGACGACTACCGAGCGTCACGATGAATGGTTCGGCCAGCTCCAGGCCAACGTGACGTTCGGCGCGCTGGACGACAACATCGACGGCAAGCTGACCAGGGCCGAATTTCGCAACGATCCGCGTTTCAAACCGGTCGTGGGCTATCTACCGATGGTGGACGCCGACAAGGACGGCGCACTCTCGAAGCCGGAAATGACGGCGGCCCTGCAGATGCTGCGGAAAATGCGCGAGCAACGTGCGGCGCCCGCCGCGCCGAAAGAAGATGCCGGCGCGGCTGCAATGAGGCAAAACGCGACGGGGGAAAGCGATCAGACAACAAACTCGCCCGGGCGATAGATCAGTGCGCATCACGCTCAGTTCGTCGGGGCAATTTACAGTCACTGCTCCTCCTCACCACTCTTCTGATCTCGGCGTGGCGATCCGCGCGGCCCCGAAAGATCGTAATCGCTGAAGTCTGAGCGCCGCGTCAGGAGATCGAAGTGCGAGACCGTCATCATTGCGCTACACGATTTCCGGTGTGTCGTGTTCTGACAATGGTCGTGTTGCTTCAATGCGCCAGCGTCGCGAAAGCGGCGGCGGCTGAGGATCTGCCGAAGCGCTCGACGAACTCCATCGTGCTTGCGCCGTGCAAGCTTCCAGACTTCGCGGAGACTGCGCGCTGCGGCGTGCTCGATGTACCCGAGAACCCAAACAAGCCAGGCGGCCGCCGTCTGCAAATCGGCGTGGCCGTGATCCCCGCGACCGGGAAGGCGCAGGCTGATCCGCTCGTCCCGTTGATGGGCGGCCCGGGAGAAGAGGCGATCAGCGCGGCCGCATACTTCGCGGCGCAGTTCGCGCCGCTGCGCCGCGATCATGACATCCTGCTGGTCGACCAGCGAGGGACCGGCCGATCGAGCACGCTTCGCTGTGATCTCTACGCCGCGGACGATCCCGCGGTGAGCCTACGCGACCTCTTTCCGTCCGCTGCAGTGAAACGTTGCGAACAACGCTTGAGTGCACGCGCCGATCTGTCGCAATACACCTATACGCATTTTGCGAACGATCTCGAGCAGGTGCGAAGCGCCCTGGGCTATGGAAAGCTGAACATCCACGGTGGCTCGTACGGAACACGGGCTGCGCAGTTCTTCATGCGCGCCTATCCGCAAAGTGTGCGGACGGCGTATCTCGGCAGCGTCGTACCGATCGACGTCATAACACCGCTCACCATGGCGAAGTCGGCGCAGGTCGCCCTCGATAACACGCTCGAAGCGTGCGCAGCCGAGTCTGCGTGCAATACCGCATTCCCGAACTTGCGCGAGGAGTTCCATCAGGTGGTGGCGCGGCTGGACACGGGCAAGGTGCGCGTCGCGATTCCAGGCCGCAGCGGCGCCTTTCCAATTCATCGCGGTCGAGTCATGGAGTGGCTTCGCTCGATGAACTACCGGCCCAGCACCGCTGCGGAGCTGCCGTGGATGATTCATCGGGCCTACATGGGAGATTTCGGTCCGTTCGTCGAAGGCGTGCTGTCCAATGCTCGCAGCGCCGACACCGGTTTGAGTTTCGGTCTGTTCTTCTCCATCACGTGCAATGACGACGTCGCGTTCATGCGTGAAGACGAGATCGTGCATGAAACGCAGGGCACGTTCCTCGGCGACTATCGGGCGCGTCAGCAGCAGGCTGCGTGCAGGCAATGGCCGAAGGTCTCTCATCCGGCGAACTACCGGACGCCGGTGCGCTCGGCGACGCCCACCCTGTTCGTCTCGGGCGACCTGGATGGCGCTTCGCCTCCGTGGATGACGGCGCATGCGGCCCCGGGCTTCTCGAATCGCCTGGAAATCGTCCTGCGCGGCAAAGGACACACTGACGTGACCGATTGCATCCCAGAGCTCTACGCGCAATTCGTTCGTAGCGGCGACACGCGCGGACTCGACGCATCGGCTTGCAAGCCCGTGGCGCGGCCGCCGTTCAAAACGCACTAGGCAAGCGGCACGACACCCCACGATCCTGCCTCGAATGTGGAGCCTGACTGCACGACTCGCTGACTCGGATGCGCACGGAGCCGGGAAACCCGGATTTCGAATGTGCTTTCCCGGGTTCCGGCCCGGCATCACAAGCGTCCTCAGAAATAGCCAAAATGCCGAAACCCGGCACGGAACGCGATGAAACCCGCGCAGCCACACGATTGTCGCGATTGTGAGCAGCGCTTGGACGGTCGCGATCAGGGAAAAAAATGGACGTTCTGCGAGTACTGAGGAGAGGTCTTTTGCGAAACTTGCGATCGCATGCATGCATGCGAATATCTTCTTCGCGGTAAGCCGAAGAAATGGCTCTGATATGAGTGACGAAAATATCTATCAGATGTACACGCGGCTGGGAGGCGCTGGCTTTTTCGTCCGGCGGAATAGCTGGTCCGATCCTCGTGCCGCTGCGCGAGTCTTGTCGATCGGTGGCCTCGCGAGTGAACCACTTCCCGGATCTCCTCCATACTTTTCCCAAGGTCCCGGAAAGAAGCCGCTTAAGGTGATAGCGGAGATTAGCTATCACGGAGAGCCCCCGCAGACTCAGGAGCTCACATCTCCAGGCACTTACGCTTACACACTCATCGAGCGGCCATCGTGGTGGCCGCAGCCGTGAGTTAAACGATGCCATTCGCGGCCGTGTGCACCTCGTTCCAGATGGTAGCGTTCCTCGCACTTCGAGGAACGACTCACTACCTGGGAAGTTCTGCGGAAAGACCGCAAGGCACAAGGTCCCGCCTTGTTGAGATGGATAGAGTATCCCTTCGTAACCGGCCGCATCGATGTAGCGCGCGAAATTTGGCTCGGGGCAGGCACGCTCACTATGAGCGGCTCTCTTCTCCATTCCACTCCTTGGGATTGTTCCCTTAAACCGACGGAGTGCAGGAGAGTTCCCATCGGGGCGCCCCCGTTGCCTCTTGAGGCAGCCTACTACGATGCCGGATTTCCGACGCCTGACGTTGCGTTCAGCGGCGCGTCCGCTGCGAGGACTGGCTATGCTTCTTCGGCCGTCAGAATGCGCTCGATACGTCGATCTGGAATTACCCACATCAACGCCACCAGGGCATAGATCGAAACCGATAGCCACTGAGACACAAACGCCAGCAGGATCGCGGCAACATACAGCACTGGGGAGATCTTTCCCTTCCAGTCATGGCCGATCGCTGTTCTCAGAATTGAATCGCTTCCCTGAGATGTGATGATTCGTTGCTGCAAGATCCAATACGCGATTGCCGCCATCAAGAGCACGAAACCGTAGGCGGCCGCGGGCACTGCAGCGAAGTGGTTCTCTCCCATCCAACCCGTTGTGAACGGGATAAGAGACAGCCAGAAGAGAAGATGCAGATTCGCCCAGAGAACCGAGCCCGTGACCTTGCGACTCGCGTGGAGCATGTGGTGATGGTTGTTCCAGTAAATGCCGAGATAGACGAAGCTGAGCACATAGCTCAGCAGCACGGGAACCAAAGGCATTAACGCATCAATCGTAACTCCGTGCGGTATTTTGAGTTCTAGCACCATGATCGTAATGATGATGGCCAGGACTCCGTCCGAGAATGCTTCCATTCTGTTCTTACCCATTTTGAACCCCATCATCGTTTCGTCGTTCGACCTTGAATCCCAGCATCTTCTGATAGAACTCGACGCTTGCTGGCATGCTCTTGACCAGTAGCATCGGTATGAGTCGAGTCGTCTTCATCTGGCTTCCCGTTCCCTACCGTCTAACGCTGCCGCTGTGCCGCCGTCGCGGCGTGCGCGCCGCGGAGATCCAAACGCGCTGGCGTTTGGGCGGGAGGACTCGCCGCATCCGGTGCTACAGCATACCGCTGCGACGTCGCTCTAAAGCGCCCATGACATCCGCGGCATTCGCAGGTCCACGTGCGGCACAGGCGTACGCGCCGTGGATACGGCGATTCGTTATCATTGATGAACGACAGCGCGAAGAAGCCGCGGCGCCTGGCAGTGGTTCTGACAAGCCCGACGGCGCACTGGAACGTGCTGACCAAAGAAGGCCTTCTGGGGTCATCTGACGCCAGATCCTGAGGCCATCGGGCGGTGTCGGCGCCGACGCCGATCTATCGCCGCGCGACCCTACCAGGTCGCCGCTTGCTAGCTAAGGATTGTCTGCGTCCGAGCTCGACTCATCCGTCTGCGACTCCATCTGCGACATTGCGTCGTATTCATTCTTCGTGATGAAGCCGTTCAGATTCACATCGAACTTCGCAAAGCGCGCAGCGAGGGCCGGGTCTGCCTTCGCCTCCACCTTGCTGAGCTCCCGATCGTTGTTTCGATCGAGCGATTCGAAGTGCGCCTGCGTACCTTGAGCCGGCTTGTTCCGATCGCGCGAAGCGTCGTCGGCCTGCGCCGCCATCGACAAACACATTGCAGCAAAAAACATCGTCAGCCCTTTCATGCTCGCCCTGTTGAGCGGCTCTCGTCTAATGATGTTCATGGTTGCCTCCGAAGCTCTCGCATTCATTCACGACCGTCATAGCGCTGCGTGGAATCGCCGCGAACTTCTCGCCGGCTGATCTGACTCAGCGTCCGGGCGCCGCCTTCCTCATCGAGGTCCACGATATCGGAAAGACTGATGACGCCCTCGATGCCTCCATCCCTGGTCGTACACATGATCCGCGACACGCGGTGCTCTTCCATCAGGTCGCGTGCATGCTCGATGTCGTCCCCGGGGCTGCAACTAACCACCTCGCGGGTCATGTGCGCTTCGACTGGCGCGCTCATCGAAAGCTCGCCCGCGACCGCTCGCACCGCTATGTCTCGATCTGTAAGCGTCCCGATGGGTCGCATTCGTTCATCACAGACCGGCAAAAATCCGACACTCTGGTCGCGCATCTTTCGCGCCGCATCATGCACTGAGGTCTGCGGCGACACACATTCAACGTCGGTCTTCATGATTTCACTACAACGCATGAGTGCTGCCTCCTTAAGTCGCACACCCGGCCTTCACGCTCATCGCGATTGGGCTGGGCAAGCCGCGAACGCCCGCTCCCGGGCTGGCGTTCGCGGGCCTCTTCTGAGGGAATCCCCTGGGCGCCGATTCGTTCCGACTGCATCCACACTTCGCGACGCATCGGGCTGGGGCGCGCATTGCTACGAGGATCTTGCAAGCCTTCCCGACAATGGCTCGTCTATTTCAGGGCATGCTGGCGCGAGGATTCAGCGCACGACTCGGCGCTACTTCGCGCGATGAATGGTCGGCGATGCAGTCGTACCTGACTCAGCGTGCAATCGAATGTCGCCCCCATCGACAATCGCGCCGTCAGTGCGTACGAATTGGAGGTGGTAGTCGATCGTCGTGAGATTCCCGGCTGGAACGCTGAACTCGAAAGGATGCCGCTGATCGGTCAGCGTGCGCTCTCCAGAGCGGTCCTTGAGCGAGAGTCGCGTTTCGCGCACATCGGTATCAGACGCTGACGTCCAGATGTAGAACTGGCGCTGGCCAGCGAATGACAAGAACATCGCGGTAGCGTCGCCCACCGGTGTCTTGTCGGTTCGAAAACTCTTGTCGGCGGAAACGGTTTGTTGCTCGCCATCGAAATAGTCAGCGTGCAATCGCGTGAACACCGGCATGTCGTCGATCGCGATCGCAGTGAGTCCCCTCGGGGACAGCGGCAGCGTCACTTTGCCATTTGTCACCGTTGACGTACCCGCCGGCTTGCCGTCGGTCCACACGCGCGCGCCGTAGCTTCGATTGAGCTCATAGGGAATGCGCTCGCGGTCGAGAGTCACCGTTACGTTGCGTGCGTCGGCCGACTCGTTGCTGAGCGCCAGATAGAAGCGACCGTTGCCATAGCCGGTGAGGTAGTTGGCCTGAGGATCGTCGGTCTTGACCACGCGCCGCGGCATCCACAACCGTACATCGCTGTCGCCCATGAACTTGCCGGGACGATCGCCATACACTTTGCTGCGCAGGTACGCGTAGCCCTGCGCGTAGCGGGCGGGGAACTCGATCGCGCCCTTCGAGCGCGTCTCGAAGTCCGACATCAGATAGTCCGTGAGCAGCGCGATGTGCGGCCAGATGTGGTTGTAGTAGACCTCGTTGTGGTTGAGATGACTGAACGGCCGGTACAGGTAGTCGCTGCGCGCGTAGAGGTTCGAGAACGCCACGTTAGTGTCGTAGCCCGGAAAGCTCTTGTAGCGACCCACGATCGCCGATCGCGCGGCGTCATGAAGGAAGGGATCGTTCGCCGCTGCAGCGATGCGCAACTCATACGCGGCGTGGTGCGCGAGGAACGTGGCGGGGTTCAAGTGCGCGGTCGTCTGAGCCTCGGGCGTGAGCCCGATCTGCGAGACCTGCCACGCGGGAAGCGTGACCTCCGGCGTGCGAATCGGCGTGGCGCCCGGCTTCGCAGTGAACAGGCCGACCGGCGCGACGCCGCCGCGATCGACGGTGACCTCGCCGTCGGGAATCGTCGGGAAGTACCACGCATAGCTCGCGTAGGTGCGCGCACCAGTCAGCGCAGCGGAGAGATAGCGCGGTTCCTTCGTTTCCTGCCACAGCTCGAACAGCTCGACGAAGCGCGGCGCGAAATCCGACCAGAACTGCCCGCCGGTATCGAGATGGACGTCGCTGAAGTCGCGCTGCGGCGTGTCGATCCGCGCCTTGATGTACGCATCGGCGATTGAACGCGCCTCAGCGAGCTGCGTCTTGTCGCCCGTCAGCCGATAGAGCGCCAGCTTGTCCCAGAAGGTCGCGCCGTCGCTGACTCTCAGCAGATTGAGCTGGCGCGGCTTGCCGGCAAGTTGCAGCGCATAGTGACGGAAGACGGGACTCTGCCCGCGCGATATCTGATAGAGCTCGGCCAGCTCCGACACTTCCGCAGCCGGGCCCTTCATGTCGCGCGCGGCGTTCTGCCCGGACTCGCCCACCGGCTCCACGTTGTACAGATACTTCGTGCGCGACATCAGGAACTCGGTGATTGGCAGCGCACGCAGTCGGTAGATCTCGGGATCGTCCTGGACGAGAGAAGCCGCGAGCGGATGCAGCGCTGAGACGACCTTCACCGTGCTTTTCACATCGGTGTTGTAGTCGAATCCTCTGAGATCGGCGTCCCAGCCCGCATGGACATCGTCCATCGCCAACTCGGTCATCGTATCGATCGTCGCGTTGAGCGACTGCTCGTCATTTCGACGATAGTCGGCAAAGCCGAACAGGCCGCGCGCCGCTTCGGTGAACGCCTCGTACCAATTGCCGCTCACCAGCAGCGGTCGAACCGAGAACGTCGCGCTCCGCCCTGCTTCGAAACGCGAATCAGTCTGACCCAACAATGGCGCGAAGACGGATGGCTGCGCCTCTCCTTTGGGATTGCGCAGCATCACGCCGAACCGCGCATTCGCGATGGTCGGCAGGCGATAGGGACTTTCACGCGGATCGACGCTCAGGCCGTGTGTCACGCCATCGCGCGTGACGAGCGTCAACGGCAGACCGCCCATGCTCTCGGCGGTGATGAGGGGAGCACGTGGAAAACGTTTCTCCTGCCAGATCAGCGGCTGCAGAAACCCCTCGCTCCTCGCCGGATCGCTCGCCGGGCCGCCGGTATATCCGATCGTGTACCAGCCCGGCGTGCGCGCGGTGAATTTCCACGAGATGCGCGGCGGTCCACCGGAAACGGGGCGTACTTCAGCCTCCAGCGTAAAGTGCGGATTCGATTCGAACCTCCAGGCCATGCCGCCGTCGGCAAGCGCGCGGCTGTCGGTTCCGCGAGCTTCGGTGACCGAACCGGCCTCGTAGACGACATCGGTCATCCCGGCGCTGTTGGCGCGTCGCCAGTTCGGCAAGGGATAGTTCTCCACATTCACGCCTTCGAGACTTTCACCAGGCGTGGACGCAAAGCCCGACAAGCGGAGCGTCGGGTCCGTCTCGGATCGAATGACGGTGAAGTGCGGGCGATATACGGATCGGCTGCCGTCGCGCCCGACCGTCACGGCGCCGTCCGATGCTGCGCTCAACCGATACGGCGGCGGAGTTGACGATTGCGCCTGAGCACAAGCAGCGAATCCAGCCAGCAACAATGCGAAACGGATCAGATCGCGGGCGCCTTTCATTCCTCATCCTCACAATTGCGGGGTCTATAGCCAAAGCCGGTTGACGGTTGACAGTTGGCGGTCGACAGCCAGAAAAGAACCGCTTTCTCGGGCCGTCAACTGTCAACCGTCAACTGCCAACCTGTAAGCACGCACCATTGGGTCCATACCGGTTGTGGCGAACCAGATGCTGTGCGGGTCATTTCACCGCGTGACGCAGCAGCGCCGCTGCATCCAGACCGATGCCCAGGCCTGCGCCGGTCGGCGCGTGGAGATAGCCGTCGCGCACTTCGGCCGGAGTCGCCGCAACGGCGGCCCCGATCGGGTTCTTGCCGATCCAGTACTCGCACACGATGCTGTTGGGCATGGCGACCGCCAGATGCGCACTCGCGGCGACGTGCACCGCCGAGCCGATGCTGACGTGCGGCTGGAACGCGAGCCCGAAGCAATCGGCGAGCTCGGCGATGCGTCGGCATTCGGTAATGCCCCCGGCGCGGCAGACATCCGGCTGCACGATGTCTATGGCGCGGTTGCGGATCAGCTCGACGGTCTCATGTCGGGTCATGATCGAATCGAGCGCGATCGGGATCGCGAGCTTCTGCGCCAGCTCGGCATAGCCCTCGACATCTTCGGGCGGGATCGGCATTTCGAAGAAGCCGACATCGAGCTCCTGCATCGCCTCGCCGAGCCGCATCGCGTCAGCTCGCGAATACACACCCGCAGCGTCGGCATAGATCGCAAAGTCAGCGCCGAGTCCATCGCGGATCGCGCGGATCGCGCGCAGATCGCCCTGCACGCCACGGCCGATCGCCATCTTGACGCCGGTGTATCCCGCGGCGCGAAGCGAGCGCGCTTCCTCGACGAGTTCGGCGATGGCTTCGTCCGGTGCATCGATCGCAAGCGACGCAATCCCGGAAGCATAGACGCGCACGCTCTCGCGCATCCTGCCGCCGAGCAGCGTCGAGATCGGCGCGTTCGCGGCCTGCCCCGCCAGATCCCAGAGCGCAATGTCCACGCCGGCGATCGCTTCGACATAGAATCCGGCGCGATGGCCGCGCACGCGCATCCCCGCGTACATGCGCTCCCACAACACGAGGACGCCGCGCGGATCGGCGCCGATCAGGATGTCAGTGAGCAGAAGCTCGATGATCTTCGCCGTCGCTTGCGGCGCCACGGGCGCCTTGGCCTCGCCCCAGCCGACGTGGCCGCTGTCGGTTTCGATGCGCACGATGACGGTGTCGATCGTCCGCGAATAAACGAAGCGGCGGCGCAGCGGCACGGGATATTCAGTTGAAAGCTCGGCCTGACGCTGCGTGCGTTCGCTGCCCCAGGCCCGACTGCCCCAGTAAGCGCGCGTGTCGATCGGCTCCGCCTGGATCGGAAATGCCTCCACCTTGACGATCTTCATTCGACCTCCTGGCACAGCGCGAGCAGGAGCGGCCCCTGGCCCCATGGAAAGACGCCGAACGGGCGCGTCGCGTAAACGGCGCGTGCACCCACGGGTGTTGCGTCGCTGACCCGCTGCAGGGCGCCGTCCGGCGCCGTCTGCGCATGCATCGCGGCGCGCGCCTTGCGTTCGGTCTCTGCATGGCGCGATGCGAGCACGCCGTGCCTGACGCCTTCGCGCACTGCATACGCGAACATCGTCGCAAGCGTCGATTCGAGATAGGCGGCGGGATCATCGAGCACCGTGCGCCACAGCCCGCTCGAGTCCTGCGTGTGGGCAAGTGCATTCACGAGATCTTCCGTGCGCTGCTGCAGTTCGAGCCACGCGGGATGCGAGCGCGGCAGCAGCGCGAGCGTATCCACCAGGCCCATCAGCGCCCAGCCATTGCCGCGCGCCCAGAGCTCGCCGTTTCTTCCGCAATGTCGCTCGAAGCCGTGGAACAACAGACCATTGTCGGCCTGAAGCGTCCGCGCATAACCCAGCAATTCGCCAATGGCCTGATCGAAGTAGCGGTCCTCGCCGGTCGCATGCGCGAGCGCGGCGAGGAACGGGCCGTCGACATCCATGCAATCGACCCAGATCTGCCAGCGCCAGCCCGGCGTGTCGCCGCGATGGTATCGCTCGCCATTCGGTCCGACAGGAAAGCTCGCATTGAGCGCGGCAAGTTTTCTGGCGGCTTCGAGAAACTGGACATCGCCAGTTCGCCGGTGAAGCTCGAGCAGTTCGCGCCCGGCGCCGACATGATCCTCATGACTTCGCGCGACGCCGCGTCCCAACCAGCTGCGCATGATCCCGTGCACGAAACCGAACGGCGCAGGATCGCCCAGCACATCGCCTGCTCTCAGCAATCCGCGCAGCGCGATCGCCTCGCCAAAGCCCCACACGCGGTAGTTCCAGCGCATGGCGACATCGGCGGCCGCTCTCAGCGCGTGGTGCGTCATTTGGGCTCCAGCAGGACTTCGAACAGGCCGCCCGAGCCTTCGTAATCGCGCAGCACTTGCGGGCTCAGCCGCATGCGCGATGTCGTGACCAGCAAGCGGTTCGCTCCGGCGAAGCACACGCTGCTGACGTGCGGCGCCGGCAGTTCGATCCGCCTCAATAGAGCGCCGTCGCCGGCGAGCTGAACGATGCTGCCGCCTCCCCACATCGCCACCCAGAACGTTCCGTCCGCTGCGAGCGTCATGCCGTCGGGTTTTCCGGGCAGGCCAAGAAAGTCGGAAACAATGGCGGGTTCAGCCAGCGCACCGCGATCTACCGGATAGGCGAGCAACGTGCGCTCGAGCGTGTCGATGACGAACAACGTGCGGCCGTCGGCGGAGAGCTTCATGCCATTGGGCGCGCCGAGCCCATGCGCGACGCGTATCGGTTGTTCCCGCAATGAGCGGGCATGAAAGATCGCGCCGCGCGTTGCGAGAATGCCCCGATGCATCATGCCGACCCACAGCCCTCCTTCGTGATCGACGGTCATGTCGTTGAATCGACAACCGGCGTCGATCGGCGCCGGCGGGCCTGCGCTGATGTCGCCGGATTCGGCGATCACGCAGAAGCGATCGTCGAGCGCTCCGGCGATCGCGCCGTCGGGCAACGCGGCGAGCGACCACACCGACGCTGACGTCGCGATCGACTCGAATCGTCCATTGCCCGCAACGCGCAGCAGCCGCCGCGAAACCGGATCGGTCCAGAGCACGCGATCGTCGCACCACGCCGGCGATTCGCCGATCACCGCGCCTGCGTCGCTGATCAGTCGGACGGGCGGCGTCTGAGCTTCAGCCACGGCGAATCTCGTGCAGCGCGCGGAAACCGCGCAGACAGGCTTCGCGTGATTCGATCAACTCGCTCGGGACGCCGGCCGCGCCGAGTGCGCTCGCATACAGACGACAGAGCGCTCGATTGCCGATCAATGGAATCACGCCATCGCTCAGCTTGGGATAAACCGCCAGTGCATCGGCGATTTCCGATCCGATCAGCAATCCGCGAATGTAGGAAGCGGCTTCCGCCTTCGCGAGCGAACCACGGACCACCTTCGCGCGCGCGCCGAACAGTAGTGCGCCGAGCCCGAGGTGACGCGCGCGCCCAATGGCGACTCCTCGCAGGAATACCGATCCGTCCGCGGCCTCGCCATCGACTATGGACGCCAGCAGACCGTTCGCCGTCAGCCGATCGAAAATCTCTCCAGACATGCTCGTGAAGAAATCCACGACGCGGCCCTTCTCGAGGCGCGCCCACTTGGTGTGCGTACCCGGCAGCGCGACCCAGCCATCGACGCTGCGAAGCGCCGCGAGTCCAATCAGCTCGATCTCTTCGCCCCGCAGAATGTCTGGCGCACCGTCGAAGCTGCGCCGGCACGCGATTCCAGGAACGATGTGCAGCGGCACGTCGCCGATCTTCGTCGACACAGCGGCGGCGGCGAGATCCGCACAGCCTGCGGGCGCTTCGGCGTACGGAACCTCTGTCCAGCCCACGTTCGAGCCGATCATGCCGGAAGCGTAGACCGGGCGGCTGTTGCCCCAGCGTGCGCCCAGAGCATCCATCGTGGCGGCCATGCCTTGACGATCGAGCGCAACGACGCCGGCGGCGACAGCGTATTCATCGACCACTGCACCGTCTGCACCGATGAGAAAGGCGCGGAAGTTCGTGCTGCCCCAGTTGACGCCGACGAACGTGTCCAGCTCACCGTCGCGTGACACTGGCGCCTCCGTCCATGGGATAGACCGATCCGGTGATCCACTGCGCGCGATCCGAAGCGAGGAACAACGCCAACTCGGCGACCTCATCCGCGTTCCCCAACCGTCCAAGCGGATGTCGAGCGATGTTGCGGACGCGAGCCTGCTCCGGATCCGGATTGCGCGCGAACGACGCGCGCAGCAAGGGAGTGTCGATGCTGGCGGGCGCGATCGCGTTGATCCTGATGTTGTCCGGCGCGAACTCGAGCGCGGCCGTCTGCACCAGATTGTTCAGCGCCGCCTTGGTCGCCGCATAGGCTGCGAGACTCGGAGCGGCAAAGTCGGCGTTGATCGAAGAAAGCATCACGACGGAGCCGCCGCCTCGCGAACGCATCGCGGGCACACACAATTGCAGCAGTCGGACAGCCCCGACGACGTTCACGTCGTAGAGATCGACAAACGTCGCGGGATCGGTATCGAAGACGCCGCCAGGAAAGCTCGCGGCCGCGGCATGAACCAGGATATCGGGCGCACCGAGGGCCTCGGTCATTCGCGCCAGCGCTTCCTCGAGCGCGGACCTAGATCGCAGATCGCAGACCAGGTTGTGGTCGCTCGCGGCGCCGGGATTGACGTCGAGCCCGGCGACGCGCGCCCCTTCAGCCTGAAATCGCGACACGATCGCCGCGCCAATGCCGCTCGCAGCGCCCGTCACGAGCGCCACATGCCCGCCCAGGTCCTCCGATACATGCCCTTGCTTCAATGCGTGCTCTCCGCGTGCGCGACAGCACGATCAGAATTTCATGCTGACGCTCGCCTTGTAGATTCTCCCGAAGAACAGGTTCGTGCGCAGCGCCTCATCGACGCCGTCATAGGTCCGCTGTTCCTCGTCGAGCAGGTTGTTAGCCTCGAGGCCCAACGAGATGCTGGACGAGAAGTCGTAGCGCAGCGTCGCTGACACATCAGTGTACGGGCTGTTATAGATGCCTGTGGCGGCCGCTGACAATCCGATCAGGTAGTCGTCACGCCAGTTGTAGGCGAGGCGGACGCTGACCGGTCCCTTCTCGTAGTAGCCGACGAAGTTCACGTTGTTCTCGGACAGGCCGGGCAACGGCAGGGTGCGACCGGCCACATCCTTGATCGGCGTGCTCGAGTCGATGTACGAGTAGCTCGCGATCACGCCGAAGCCGTCGAGCGCGTCGGGCAGGAACGTCAAGGGGAGCTGGACCAACATCTCCACGCCCTGCACGTCGGCCTTTTCGCCGTTGACCTTGCGGTTGACCAGGTAGTTGACGCCGCCGTACGTCTCCGGGCTCTGCTGCTGGACGATGAAGGTCGAGACGTCCTTGTAGAACAGGCCCAGGGAGAATAGCGCCTCATCGGCGAAATAGTATTCGGCCGACAGATCGACCTGATCAGCCTTGAACGGATCGAGATCGGGCGCGCCGCCTGTGCCGGTGCCCAGTTGAGTTTGCACACCGCCGACGAACACGGCGTTGTTCGCCAGGGTGACCCCGCTGTTGAGGTCCACGGTATTGGGGAATGCAATGACTCTGGCGGCGCCGAGCCTGAAGATCAGATCGTCGCGCGGCGCGAGCTTCGCGACCGCGGACGGCAGCCAATCGGTGTCCGTGCGTTCGAAGGTGCTCGCCGTCGCCCCGCCGGTCGGCGCGATCTGATTGCCGATCGACTCCAGCTCGCGACGGAGATAGCGCACGCCGACATTGCCTGACAGCGACGCCGAGCCGATGTCAGTGTCGTAATCAATCTTGCCGTAGCCCTCGGTGAAGCGCTCCTTGATTTCGAACGTGCTCGACAGCGCATTGGTGTTGTTCCTCGGGTCGAGACACTGGATGTTCTGCGAGACGGCGGGCACATCCGTGAATGCCGAACAACCGGCCACGGCCGGGCTGGCCGCCAGATACGATCGCGGCAGGCCGACGAACTCGCCGTCTGCGAAGCCGCCGTTGGAGTACAGCGTCACGTACGGCGACAGAGACGTCGCCGGGATGCCGCCCGCCGGCCGAATATCGGCGCGCAACGGATTCTGCTCCGAATCGATGCGGTCATAGCGGACGCCGAAACTCGCGGCTTTCAGCGGCCCAGTGTCGAGGTCATACGTCCAGTCCGTTCGCACCGCGGCGTCCTCACTGCTCGCGATGAACGTGTTGTCGAACAGAATCGTGTAGCGCAGCTGCGCCGGATCCAGGAGGTTGATGCCGCTGACCTGATAGGAGCCGAGATCCCCGGCGGTGAGATCGAAGTTCACCGTGGGCGTGATGCCGACGACCGGCTGCAGACGGAAATAGACCTGGTGTGCGGTCGAGCTCGACTCCGTGTACGCAACCTCGGCGCTGGCTCGCAGCCGATCGGTGACATCGAAGTTGCCGCGCACCGCCGTAGACCAGATGTCGGCGTCCGTATCGAGGAACTCCGTGTTCGTCAGCACCGGGCCGGTCGCTGTGCCCGACAGCAGGATGTTGTTCGCGGAATAGCGCGCATCGGTGAGCCCGGCGGTCGGATTGAACGACAACCACCAGCGCTTGCGATCGGACTCGAGCTGCGAATAGAACGTGTCGGCGATGATTTCCACGCCGTCCGCGGGCTGCCACTGAAACACGCCGTTCAAGCCGACATTTTCCCGCGTCTCGGCAATTTCCTCCGGCCGCGCGTCGGCATTTCCGAAACGCACCACGCCGCTCGCGTCGGTGAAGCGGGAGTAGCCCGAGAACGTGTCGAGCCCTTCCTGTGACAGATCGCGATGGTTGTACGACGCCGAGAGCAGCACTCCCATCGTGTCATCGGCAAACTTCTGCGAGATGAGCCCAAACCCCTCGTAGCCGCCCTCCGAGGCCTGATCGTAGTAGGTGCCGCCGACCTTGGCGCCGAGGCGGCTCGGTCCATCGAGCGGCATCGGCGTCTGCACGTCGACGATGCCTCCGAGCGCTCCAGAGATCTGGTCCGAGCTCGCCAGCTTCGTCACCTCGAGACGGGAGATCAGCTCCGACGGGACCAGCGCCAACAATCCATAGGTCGAGGTACCGAGCGTTTCGAGCCCAGCGCCGCCGCGCCCCGTCGGATCGATGATCTGGCGGCCGTTGAACAGATAGACGTTCTGGCGCAGCCCACGGACCGACACGCTCGTACCTTCTGCGATGCCGCGATCGACCTGCACGCCCGAAACGCGCGCCAGCGATTCGGCGACGTTGCGATCCGGCAGCTTTCCGATGTCGTCGGCGACGATGGCGTCGACGAACTGCGTGGCTTCGCGCTTGATGTCGCGCGCCCTGTTGAGACTCTCGCGGATGCCGGTGACGATGACCTCCTCCACCTCGCCGCTGCCGGTTTGAGTAGTGGTCTGTGAATAGACGGGAGCGGCGAACAGCGTCGCCGGACCGAGCACCGAATACGCC
>JBOHZJ010000140.1:0-6791 GCA_050738395.1 Steroidobacter sp. | reverse complement strand
GTGTTTGGACGTACGTCAACAGGCGCGGCGGTGTGTGCGTCGATGTGCATCTGCAGCGTCGAACCTGCTGCCGGCGCGTTCCCATTCGCGCTTGTGATCTGCACGCCCGAGCCGCCGCGCACGTGATACATCCAGATCTCGAAGATGCCGAAGCTCGGAATCGAGCGCGACGCGTACACATACTGGCCATCCGGCGACCAGGCCGGCGACACGAACGTGCGATCGTCATCGTCCTTGCTGAGCTGTCGGGGCTGCGAACCATCGGCGTTCGCGATCCACAGGTTTTCGCTGCCTGAACGATCGCTCACGAATGCAATCGTCGAACCATCCGGCGAATACGCGGGTTGCGACTCGAAGGGCATGCCGCCGAACAGAAGCTGCGCCTGGCCGCCGTTCGAGTCGAGCGTGTAGAGGTCGCCCAGCAACTCGAAAACGATCGTGCGCGCGTCGGGCGAGATGTCGAGCGACAACCACGTGCCTTCGTCCACCTGGAACTGCAACTGACGAGTGGACTTGAGCGGCAGGCTGTGCGCGCCGACTTGCGGTGCGTCGGATGCGTCCGCCGCGTCGACTGCCGAGGACAGACAGAAGACCAGTGTGGAGATGAGCGAGACGCAACACGATCCGAAACGACTTGAGTTCACTCGACCTCTCCAGACTTCGGAATCGAAAATGGGGACATTCCCTATTTCGTCATTGCGCAGTCAATGTCGCACGGCGGCCGGGCAAGCCGTGGAAATGGGGACAGTCCCCATTCTTCATTGCATATCCAATGTCGCTCACCGGCGCGCTGGCCCGGAAATGAGGAATGTCCCCATTTCCCGTACTTGCTGATGAAATCAGTCGTTCGCATCCGCCGCCAGGAACGGATAGCGGTAGTCGTGCGGCGGTGCGAACGTTTCCTTGATCGCGCGCGGCGACGTCCACCGGATCAGATTCCAGATCGAGCCGGCCTTGTCGTTCGTGCCCGAGGCGCGTGCGCCGCCGAATGGCTGCTGACCGACGACCGCTCCCGTCGGTTTGTCATTGATGTAGAAATTGCCGGCGGCGTTGCGCAATCCCAGCGAAGCTCGCGCGATGGCTGCGCGATCGCGGGCGAAGACGCAGCCCGTCAGGCCGTAGGGGCTGTCGGCGTCGATCCGGCGGATCATCTCTTCGTACTCACCGTCTTCATATACATGGGTCGCGACGATGGGCCCGAAGAACTCTTCGCGCAGCAGACGTGATTTGAGATCACTCGTGACGATGAGCGTGGGTTCGACGAAGTATCCGGACTCCATATTCGCGCGGCCGCCCGTGAGGATCTCGCAGCTCGACTGCGCACGTGCTTCCTCGAACACGTTCACGTGCTTGCGCCACGCCTTCTCATCGATCACCGCGCCCATGAAGTTGCCGAAGTCGGCGACGTCGCCCACGCGGATGGTCGCGATCTCATCGCACAGACGCTCGCGAAGTGCAGGCCACAGCGACTTCGGGATGAACACGCGTGATGCGGCGGAGCATTTCTGCCCCTGGTATTCGAAAGCGCCGCGGATGATGGCGGCAGCGAGTGCGGCTATATCCGCGCTGGTATGCGCGAGCATGAAGTTCTTGCCGCCGGTTTCACCGACGATGCGCGGATAGCTGCGATAGCGGCTGAGCTGTCCGGTCACCGTCTGCATGATGCCATTGAATACTGCGCTTGAACCCGTGAAGTGCACGCCGGCAAGCGCGGGATCACTCAACGCGACTTCGGCGATCTGCGCGCCATCGCCGTTGACGAGGTTGATCACGCCATCCGGCAAGCCTGCTTCGCGCAGCAATTGCATCATGAAGTGAGCTGAGTACATCGCAGTGGAGGCTGGCTTCCATACGACCGTATTGCCCATGAGCGCCGGTGCGCTTGGCAGATTGCCCGCGATCGCCGTGAAGTTGAACGGCGTCACCGCGAAGACGAAGCCCTCGAGCGGCCGATAGTCCATGCGATTCCACACCCCGCCCGCGGACAATGGCTGTTCGCGATAAATCCGCAGCATGAACTCGACGTTGAAGCGCCAGAAGTCAATCAGTTCGGCCGCAGAGTCGATCTCCGCCTGGTGCACAGTTTTCGATTGGCCGAGCATCGTTGCGGCGTTGAGCGTGTCGCGCCACGGTCCGGCGAGTAGCTCCGCAGCTTTCAGGAAGACGCCCGCGCGCTCGGACCAGGGCCGGTTGGCCCACAGCGGCGCCGCATGTCGCGCAGCCGCGATCGCGGAATGCACTTCCGCCGGTCCGGCGAGATGCGCTTCGGCAAGCACATGCGCATGGTTATGCGGCATCACGGCGCGCTGCATGCGACCTGTAGTGACATGGTCCGAACCAACGACGAGCGGCAGCTCGATCCGCTCGCCGGACATGCGGACCAGCGTGTGCGCGAGCGATGCGCGCTCGGCGGAACCGGGCGCGTAATCGCGCACCCGTTCGTTCACGGGAGCAGGCGGAGTCGCAGATGAATGTTCCGCCGTTGCAAATGTGTCAATGCCGCTCATCGGTATTCCGATACGGGAAATGGGGACAGTCCCCGTTTCCACGTTCTAATGGGAAATGCGGCTATAAAAGTGGAGAATTGTCGAAATGAGGAATGTCCCCATTTCCGTCATTCCCAGTTCTGCCCGCGTTGAATTCGTTCATCCACTGCAGCAGTTCACTGCCGCCCGCGCGAGAGAGGCCCACGGTGATGTCGCGAAATACATCGTCGCGTTCGTCCTGGCCGAGTTTGAACTTCGCGCGGATCTCGCGAACTTCAGCGCGAAAGCCGATGACGCCTTTCGAGAGTGAGCGATAGCGCGGACCCATCTGCTCGATGCTCCACGCGTTCGGACGTGCAGCTTCCATCGTATCGACGAGATCGCGCAGGTGCGCTTCGATGTCGGTGGACTCCTCGAAGAAGTCGACATCGACGAGGAATTGCGCGCTCGCATAGTTCCACGTGGGCGCCTGTGTCTTGTCCTGCATCCACGAAGGAGAGATGTAGCCCTGCACGCCCAGCACGAGCAGCAACGCTCGAGGGTGCTTCTGAAGCAGCTGGTAGTGATCGTTGGAGCGTGCGAAGTGCCCGACCAGGCGCGTGATCCGGCCATTTGCATCCAGTTCGGGCCGCACCGGCAGCAAGGTTGCGCGGAAGTCATCGCCGCCGCCGGAAACCACCCAGACGAGCGGATGATTCAACACCAGTTCGACTACGTCCTGGTCCGAGCGCGGTGCGAAGCGGTTCGTCGTCACGAGATTTCTCCTGCTGACTCGAGCGGTGCGGAACGGTCGCCAGCAGTGAAGCGGCGGCGCACGGACAGCGCAGTATGGGGATCAACGCTATCGAGAGCGCCGGCCCGTGGCGCGTTCGACTCGGCCAATCTTCTGCGAGATCGGGCCACATTCGCACCAGGCAGGCGCCGCCCGCCAACAACTACCGGTTCACGTCTTGCGTTGTCGATCGCCAAAGCGCGCGGAGCGGGAACATGCACCGGACAAGGTCCGGCGCGCTTCCACGAAGCTGGCGAGAAAGCGCCTTCCGGCTCTCAGCTGAAGATCAACGCATTACCCTGCGCTGCCGTAGGGTCGCGTGATGATCTCCAGATAGTGGCCGTTGGGATCGTTCCAGTAGAGTCCGCGACCACCGTCATGGTGGTTGATCTCGAACGCCCGCTGATGCATCGGATCGGCCCAGTAGTGAAGCCCACGTGCGCGGATGCGCTCGAAAATCGCGTCGAACTCGCTTTCGCTCACCAGAAACGCGTAATGCTCGATCGGGATGGCCTCGTCGGAGTGCTGGAAATCCAACGTCACGCCGTTATCGAGCGCCACGGCCCAGAACGGCCCGAAGCGCACCGGCGCACTTCGATCGAGAATCTCGGCAAGGAACGTCGCCGACGCCTGCGCATCGCGCGCCGGCACAATGGTGTGATTCAGCTGAATAGCCATTTCAGACCTCCGCAATACTCACGTGGTCGGTGCGCGTCGGGTACGTCAATCACCACTTTTCCGAAGCCTCCGGCAAATCCCTTTTGTATGCTGCGATCTTCGAGACCCCTCGACAAGCTCAGGGCGAACGGAATAAGAAAGAGGCCGTCTGACCCGCTCCCTACTCCGTTCGCCCTGAGCCTGTCGAAGGAATCTTCAAGTCTTGCAGGCCTTCCATGGAATCTCAGAGCAGCGAGTCAACTTCGAGGCCGCATGTGGGATGCTAGCGCGGCGCGGGCCGGTCCTCCGCGAACCACGGTGCTTCGAGCGCTTTCTGGCGAGGCCAGATCTCATCGAGCGTGTCCGCGTCGTAGAGACGTCCGTTCTTCATGACTTCCGCGATATCGCGGACGCCGCGAATGTCGGTTCGCGGGTCAGCATTGAGGATCACGAGATCCGCGAATTTCCCTGCCTCGATGCTGCCGAATTCTTTCGCGCGGCCGATTGCGGTAGCGGATCCGAGCGTGGCCGCGCGCAGTGCTTCCCCTGGCGTCATGCCGCCTTGCACGTGCGCTTCCATTTCCCAGTGCAGCCCGAGGCCGGGAATTTCGCCGTGAGATCCCATGCCAACGACGCCGCCTGCGCGTTGAATCCTTGCAGCGTCGCCGCCAATCCGTGGATACATCAGCGTGACCGGGTCGAACCATTCACGCTTCATCACGGAGCCCGCGGCGATGAGGTATGGGCGGAAGCGCATGAACTTTTCGTCGCTCAACGGCTGGTCGCGAATGATGAACTGATCCTGCGCGGCTGGGCCGCCGTTGACGATCTGCAGCGTGCCGTCGTAAGCCGTGCCGCTGCGCGACACAAGTTCGATCACGTCGCGGTAGAGCGCCGTCGGCAACGCGTGTTCGCTGCCGGCGAAGCCGTCCATGATCTGACTGAGATCCAGTTTCAGAGCGAGCGAGCCTTCGGTGGTCGGCATGACGCCCAGGTCGACGGCCGATTGCGCCAGCCATTGGCGCTGCCGACGATTGCCGATCAGGTATTGCTTCACGTTGTGTGTGCGGTAGTGATCGCGATGACGAACGATGAGTGCGTGTGCGTCCTGCGGCGAGGCGAGCCGGTTGAACGAAAACATCGCCATGCCGGTGGTCGCAACGCGCGAGCCCGTAACGACGCCCGCGTCGACGAGATCCTGGTACGCGAACATGTCGATGCTGAGCGAGGACGGATCGAAGGCCGTCGTGATTCCGTACGCGAGGCGTGCACGCAGGCCCCAACTTTCCATCGACAGCACGTCGCGACGAATGTCCGCCACGTGATCGTGAATATCGATGAGCCCTGGGATGATCGTCTTGCCAGCGACGTCGCGAACCTGTGTGTTCGCCGGCGCCGCGACTGCGCCACGCGATTTGACTGCAACGATGCGGTTGTCGCGCACGAGGATGTCGGCGTCCTCGATGACTTCATCATTGCGCATGGTGATCACTCGTGCGCCGCGCAGCAGCACATCGCCGCGCGGAACGTCTCGCGGCAGTTCCACGACCGCCTCGAACGCATCGGCGTCCGTTCCGATCGACGGCGCGTCGGCAGACCAGTTCGGCCGCTCGGGAGAATTGAGTTCGATGTCGGCCAACGCTCGGCGATAAAACGTCGAGCCCACCGACCAGGTGATCGTCTTGCCGCCGTCCGCCCATTCGAAAAAGTCGGCCCCAACGTTCGTAACGCGTCGATGCGCGAGATTCGGCTGGGACAGATCCACCGGCTCGCCGGACGACGGCGCCGCCAACAGGTGCAACTGCTGGGCGATGAGCACCAGGAGCCAGCGGCCGTCCGGACTGATCCGACTGTCATCGACCGGCGCGGGACCATCCATGAAATACCAGCCTGGCCCGCGCACCTGCGCAACCGCTTTTGATTCGCCGCTGCTGAGATCGATGGAAATCAGGCCCGCGGGGCTCTGGAGATACACAGCATTTGACGTCGCGCTGAAATGCAGTTTGCCGCCCATCTTTCCGGAATGAACGATGCGCGCGGGTCCGCCTGAAGTCGGCCACGCGACGAGCTCGCCTTCCCGGACCTGTCCGATGTCCATCACGGTTTGCAGTCGGCCGTGCTGGTTCGAGCGGATCGCCAGCACACTGCGTCCATCGCGTGTGAACACGGGGCGCGTGTAGAACGCCGCTGTCCCGCTGATCCGCCGCGGCGCGCCGCCCGACACGGATGCAATCCACACCTGCCCGGCATCCCTGGCTGTCCAGGTGATGTAGACGATGCTGCGTCCATCGGGCGACCAACTCGGGTGAAACTCAGGCGTCGTGCTGCGAGTGAGCCGCCGCGGTTCGCCGCGACCCTGCAGCGGCGTCACATATATATGTCCGAGTGCAGAGAACGCGAGCTGCTTGCCATCCGGCGATTGCTCCGGCGTCTGGATCAGTCGCGCGCGCACCGGACCCGCCTCCTGTTTCACATCGACGCGCGTCTGTGGACCCACCTTCAGCTCGACTGATACGGTGAACGGGATCGGCTGCGCGGCGCCTGCTTCGATCGGCAGGCGTTCCAGCTTGCCGTTGCGGCTCAGAATCAACGCCCTGCCATCACGCGTGAAGGCGTACCGGGGCGCGAGGTCCTGCCAGCTCTGCGCGTCGACCTGATCGCGCTCGATCGGAAACGCGAGCCAGCGATCGGCGCCGGTTGCAAGGTCGCGCAGGCGCAAGCCGGTCTGACCATTGAAACGCGTCGCGTACGCGAGCAACTGACCATCGGGCGACAGCGCCGGCCGAAAGTATTTGCCGGCGCTCGATGCTCGACCGGGCCCCGGCGGGTCGGGCACGATGGTCTCCTCCCTGCCGCTGGCTATATCGCGGCGAACG
>JBOHZJ010000139.1:0-14254 GCA_050738395.1 Steroidobacter sp. | reverse complement strand
GGATGACACAACGCAGCCTGAACTCGTTCAGGACCGTTTCCAGGACGGCGACGCAAACGGCTGGAGCCCGTCCAACGTGAGCGCCTGGGGAGTCGCGACGAGCGGACCCTCGCGCGTGTATCGCCAGAAAACGTTCGCAAATGAAGCGCGGACCGTGCTGAACAACGCCATGTGGACCAATCAGTCCGCCCAGGCGGATGTAACGCCTACCGCCGTCCAGGGAGCCGATCGCTTCGCCGGCGTTGTCGTGCGATTCGTTGATCCCTCGAACTACTACTACGTTTCCCTGCGCAGTTCGAACACGGTGCAGTTGCGCAAGAAAGTGAATGGAACATTCGTCACTTTGGCTTCGGCGCCATTCACGTTTCAGCTCAACCGGCGATATCGCCTGCATGTGGAGGCGATTGGCTCTCGAATACGCGCGTCTGTGAACGGCGCCTCGATCATCGAGGCTGTCGATCGCTCGCACGCTGAAGGCCGCGCAGGGCTTCTGACGTGGGGCGCGCGAGCGGATTTCGATAATGTAGTCGTTACGCCCAATCCACAGCGCACCCTTTTCGGGGATACGTTTTCGAACTCGGACACCAGCCGCTGGACGAAAGAGTTCGGCGACTGGCTTGATCCGCCGGAGCCCGTCGACGAGGGGCAGCCCGATCCCAGCGCCCATTTGCGCAATTTCGAGCAGAGGTCCACAACCGACAAAGGTCGCGCCGTCGCAGGCATAGGAACGGACGATATGTTCGTGCAGGCGCGAGCGCGCGCGACATCGGCGCTCGTGGCGGGCGGTTGGTTCGGCGTCATGGCGCGGCACGTCGACGACCGCAACTTCTATTACTTGCGACTCGGGGACGGACGAGCATCGATCCGGAAGTTCGTCAATGGATCGTTCTTCGAACTTGCCGGTAAGCCGTTGGCCGTCAACACCAATGTCGTCTATACGCTGCGCCTTGAAGCGGTCGGAAGGTCGCTGCGCGGGTATGTGAACGGTCAATTTCTTCTGGAGGCAAGCGACGCAACGCATGCAGCGGGCAGGTACGGTCTCGCGACCAACCGCACGGCAGTGCGATTCGACAACGTGAGGGTTCAGCAACCGTGAGGACTACTTTGTCGCCAAGCGAGATGAGGGCAGGTTGATCAGAGTGCTCCGCTGAAGATAGGAGTTCCCGATGTCCTCGGGTTAGTGCGGCTTAGCCCGAAACCCTGTCGGGGCTATGATGCGCAAGCTGCGAGTACCACCGCGCGTACGGGCTGTTCCTGACCAAACGTCGATTCGCGCGCGGGCGCTCGAAAGACTTGGAGATCCGAAACTCGCAATCACTGACTTATCACTCGACACCCACCAATTCGCGTGGTGCGGAGCCGTTCCAGCGAGGACACTCACTGAGGTGGCGCGTGCAGGAGGAAATGGGTGTCCTCTCCTCCCGCCCGGAACTTCGGCGCCGGGCCGGGAAACCGGGAAAACTTTCGAGCCATCGAATCGAAGGTCCGGCAGCGTTGTCCCGCTTTCCCGGCCCGGCACGTTGTTCCGGCACGTTGTTCCGAGGCCAGTCTATCTTTTTGAAAAGTGTGGCTGCCAGTCGGGAAGGCCGGCGCGCCAAAACACGAAGGCCCACATATCCGCATAGAGCGCATCATCCTGCGACTTGGTAGATCCGATGCCGTGCCCCGCTTCCGCGTCGATGCGTAGCAGGATCGGGCGCGCCGTTCCCGATGCTTGCAACGCTGCGGTGAGCTTCGCCGGTTCCCATGGCGAGACGCGCGGATCGTTCAGGCCCGTCGTGATCATCACCGGCGGATACTGAACGCCGGGGCGCACATGCTGGATCGTGTCCATCTCGTAGAGATTCTTGAATCCCTCCTCGGTCTTGATGGTTCCGAACTCCGGAATGTTGAGCGGACCGCTGGGCGAGAATTCCGAGCGCAGCATGTTGGCGCCGGGAACGATGGCGATCACGCCCGCGAACAGGTCCGGCCGCTCGGTAAGCGCCCGTCCCATGGTGATACCGCCGGCAGAGCCGCCGAAAATAAAGAGCTTGTCTTTCGTCGTGTAGCCGCGCGCGATGAGATCTTCCGCGCAGGCGATGAGGTCACGCCAGGTGTTTGGTTTGTTCGCGTCCTTTCCGGCGAGGCGCCACGCCTCGCCCAGTTCGCCGCCGCCGCGCACATGGCACGAGGCATAGGCGCCGCCTGTTTCGAGAAAGGTTAGCGTGCGGAGGCTGAAATTGGCGAGCTGCGAGATGCCGTAGGAGCCATATGCCTGGATGAGAACGATCTGTGGACGCTTCACGTCTTTCTGGGCGCCTTTCGGGCGCACCAGCGTATTGGGGACCATCACGCCGTCTTCCGCCCTGGCTTCCAGGTCGCTGATTTCGTAGCGACCGGAGTCGTAATGCGGAGTCACGCCGAGTTTGAGATCAGTAAAATTCTTCTTCGCCGGATCGTAGGCGAACGTCGTGGGCGGGACGACAAAGCTTTGAAGGTTGATCGTGATGCCCGGCTGGCGCGGCTCGGCAAAGGCTTCCCTGATGAGTCCCTTGAAGGGCAGGGTGACCTCCTCGATTTTTCCCGCAGCATACGAAACGCGCAGCAGCCGCGAATAGGCGCCGTGACGCGCCAGCACATAAAGCGCGTCCGACGCGGCGTGGATGGAATCGATCACGCGATCTTTTTCCGCCGGCGCCAGAACCCTGGCGGCCGCGAGGGGCTGGCCGGCTTTAACGCTGAGAACCTGAAAGGTCGGCGCGTTTTTGTGCGACAGCAGATAAATTGTGTCGCCCGCCGCATCTACCGCGGTGACGCCATCTTCCCGAGTAACGAAGGGCGTCCACTTCACATTCGGGTCGTTTACTTGGGAGACTGGCGCAAGCCAGAGCGCCTGCTCGTTCTGCACGCCGTTGATCGAAACCGCCATCGCCATGGGCGCACCCGGCGAAATACCCAGCGTGGGTAATTCATCAGGGAGAAAAGACGGGCCGTGACCCACGCGGGAACCGAGAACAGCGACTGGCTCCGATTTCATGTCCCATGAAACAAGTGTGGGGTTGCGATACTTTTCGATTTCCGCTTCGCCGGGGGCGAGCGTCTTCAGCCGAGGGAAATAAAGGGTGCTGGAATCGTCACTCCAGGCAACGTAGCCGGGGTCCGCACGATCGAGAGGACCCGCGATCTGCCTGCCGGTCGCTGCGTCATACACGAAGATCGACGCGGCCTCTGAGCCGCCTTGCGATATGCCCACCGCGACCTTGCTGCCGTCGGGCGAGGCGAAGAAATAGTTGATGGCGTAGGGTGTGTTGCCGTGGGCCGCGCGCAAGACCGCGACGTCGACGATTTTGCGCTTGCCCGCATTGTCGCTGACGACGAGATCGAAATTGTCCGAGCCCGGCGTGCGCTCTTCGTAGAAGGCGCGGCCGCCATAGTTCACATAGCCTTGAGTGACTCCGAAGCTGCCAGTGAAGGCCGCGATTCTCGCTTCAAGCGCGGCGCGCGGTGGGATTACATCCAAAATGGTCCGCGTATACGCACCTTGCGCCTTCATCCATGCGACGGTCTGCGGATCGAGCGCTTCCATGTAGCGGTAGTTATCCGTGACCTGCTTTCCCCACAACGTTTCCGTCACGGTCTTCACAGGCGCTGGCGCGGGCTGCGACGGCGCGCCCAGGGGTGCGAGCGGATCACGCGCGATTGACACCGCGGCGGCGCAGGAAATTCCCAGCAGCGCGATCAGGGCGCCGGATGTCATGCCTTTCATATCTTTCGTCTTATGATTTGCCTGGTGGGATAAGCGCAAGCTAGGCGCCCATCACATGGTTGTCCGTGTCATCGCGGGCGTCATGGTGGTAGGGGCAACCCTCGGCGCCGGACTTGGACCATCGGACGTTTGCGCTCTTAGCTCCCGCGCAAGAGCGCACGAAGCAGGGAGCTGACTGGCGCATCCGGCCACATCGAAGTCGGCGCTCCACCGCGAGCTCGTTAGCGTCTACAGCCTCGCTCTCATCCAAACGCAGAGTCCAGATTCCAAGTCCGGCGCCGAACTCTCGCGGCGCGTCATCGCTTCAGAATGAACTCGCGATCGACGGTGCTACCGACCGGAAATCCGTACTCGCCAACCTTGCTGAACCCGTAACGAGCATAGAAGCGTTGCGCACCGTAGTTCTCTGACCATACGCCCACATAGATCGGGACTTGACGCTGTGCTTCGAGCCATTCGAGCCCAGGTTCCATGAGTCGGGTTCCCAGACGGAGATTGTGATGGCGTGCGAGCACATAGAGCTGCTGCACTTCGCCTGCCATCGGTTCGCAATTCTCCACTGGTAGTTTGCACGCGCCGACGATGATGAATCCGATCTGCGCCGCATCGGGAAGCTCTGCGATCCAGACCGCGCGGCGCGGATCTCCGAGCACGCGATTCCATGCTTCCAGGGAATGAGATGTGACCAGGAACGTCTGCAGGTCCTTCGGTGGATAGAGATGTCCAAAGGTCTCTGTAAATGTCGCAGCCCCCAGTGCTGCGAGCTCCGCTGCGTCGGCGGGAACAGCGCGCCTTATGGTTGCCGACGGGTCGCTGATCGTCATGTTCGAATCTTACGTCGGTGACTGTAGCGTCACCAGGACACGCATGGATTTCTCGATGAACATGTCCCGGCCGAAGGAGCGTGACCGATGCGTATCCCAGACCACGTAAGATGCTCGCATGCCCCTGTAGCTGCCGCCGCGCCAGGAGGGTGACGCGAGCTCGTTCGGCGCTCGGCCGCTACTTGCGCACTGATCGCGGAGCTGAGAACGTGCCTGACAGTCCATGCGAACCGGAGGATGCAGTGGAGAATCCCGAAATTCACACTCCGCACGCCCGACACGGCGGCCTGCCGCGCTGGCTGGAGCTGATGATCGCTGTTACCGCACTGATCACCTCGATCAGCTCGATCGCCATCGCCGTACATCACGGCCAGATCATGGAAAAGCTGGTCCAGGCCAACTCCGTCCCGTACATGCAGGGCGGCTTCAGCACCGTGACTCCTGAGGGCCTTCGCGTGCTTTCCCTCGACCTGCTCAACCGTGGCGTCGGGCCCGCGCACCAGCAGAGCCTGCGCGTGAAGGTGGGCGAGCGCTACGTCAGGTCCGTGAGCGAGCTGATTGTCGCCGCGCTGGGACCGGAGCAGGCGGCCGAGGCGGAGACCGCCCTGGGTCCGAGCAAGAATCAAGTGAAAAAGAGGTTCATTCCTGGCAGCGATGAGCAATTGGCCTTTCGCATGACCAGAACGCCTGAGAATGCCCAATACTGGGACCGGTTGAATGACGCCCAGGAGAAATGGGACGTTGAATTCTGCTACTGCTCCGTTTTTCAGGAGTGCTGGCAGGTCCTCGGGAAATGGGCAGAGCCCGAGCCCGTCGACGTGTGCCGGCGCGATGAGGCGCGCGAATTCCTGCCCTGACGGCGCTCGAGAAATCGCTCCTCGATCGCCGAGGCGCAGTGTTTAACGCTTCCCCGTTGGACACCCGATACGCGCGAGCAGGCTGTCCACCGCCGCGCTGGGCCGAAGAGGGTCGTTCGCAAGGGGGATTTCCTCTTCCAACAGAAGCGACTTCGATTCACCCGAGGGTGAGTTATCCGGAATCTGCGCTGCGTTCGCCACAGCGCCACTAGCGCGAATCGACGAAAACGGTTTCCGCCTCCAGCTTTTCGAAACATAGATTCACCGTCCGTCCTATGGCCCGGGTTCTATGGTGCGTCATGGCCGGAATCGTGACGCACTGCCAGGGCTCCAGGCGCAACTCGCGCCCGCCGGAGAGTTCTATCGCCAGGCATCCGTCAACGACGATGAAGAGTTCATCGGAAGCGGGATGAAAGTGCCAGCGATACGCCTCCTCGAACACCGCAAGACGCAAGCAGCTGTCGTTCACACGGTTGATGACCATGTTTCGATAGCGCTCGGTGACGGCGGCGCCTTCCTCCGAAAGATTCACCACTTGAAGGGCGGGATATCGGACCGGTTCCTTTGTGTAGCTTTCGGCTGCTAAGTCCATCGATCGTTCCTCTGGCATGTCGGCGCAGCGTAGATCCTGGCGGAAAGCGCGAGAAGCAATACTTCGTGCTTTGGATCTATGACTTCAGATCATGTCTGTCGTCGGTGACTGTCGCGTCATCAAGACACGCCTCGATTTCTCGATGAGCGGTCACATATCCGCCCGCCGCTGACGCTCGCGCATCGCATATATGTATCCAGTCGGAAGGCTGTCGGGCGGATCCACAGGGAATGCACGATCACCTACGCGCGCAAATCACCGGCGGCGCTGAACGACGAACTACTCGTATCGCAAGGAGACAAGCGCTACCGGGATATTCACCGATCTCTCGGTGAGATCTGTCCAGGGCGGACGCCGGGAACTCTTCGAGCGATAGGCAGCTTTCATCGGTGGGGCGGTCGCCGCTCAAGCGGCTCGCCAGCTAAGCACCTTCTCAAGGAGAAGTTCATGAGGACTCACACGATTACCGCTGTCTACGACAACGAAGCCCAAGCCGAGCGGGCATACGAACAGTTGGTGGGCGGCGGGCTCAAACCCGACGATGTGCGTATCGTGGGTCAAAATCTATCGCGTTCGGAAGCCGATGCCTTTTCCGCAGACAAGAGCATCTGGGAGTCTCTCGCGGATTTCCTCATCATCGACGCTGACCGGCCGCTCTACGCAGAGAGTCTGCGCCGCGGCGGCTATCTGCTCACCGCTCGAGTCGACGACGAAGTGAGCGATCAGGCAATCTCGATGCTTGAGCGCTCCAGGCCGGTCGATCTGGATGAGCGTTCTCAGCAATGGCGCGATGAGGGCTGGTCGCCCGAGGGACTCGGCGCGCCCGCAAGCATGCACGGCTACGCGCCCGGTGCGGGCCCCACCACCGAGAGCGTCGTCGAGGAGTTGCGCAGCCATGCGCAAGCGCTGGACGAGCAAGCGCGGCGCGAAGCGCTGGAGGATAAGGGCGTCCTGGCCCGTGAATCGGGCCGCGGCAGCGTACGCGTGCGTTGCTATATCTACGAAACGCGCTCGAAGCAATAGATCCCTTCCTTCGCGTTCTTCTGCGCCAGTCGCCGCTGCGCGGTTGAGCGTGGCGTTCGACCGGCGAGTTCAGGCGCGAAGAAGTCGTGCCCGCGCGGACTACGGCAACGCGCGGCGAAAGCCGCGCACGATGCCTGGGCGTCGTCTCCGCAAGTGGGCGCGCCAGACGAGATTCACGCCGAGGTACGTCACCGGTATCGACACGAGCGCGACGATCGGCGTCCCTACGAGGAGCGGCAGTCCAATGGCAATCACCCGATCCGTCCATCCGGCGCCGCTGGCCGCGAGGACGGGCGCTGACGAACCCAACAACCACGCGCCGAACAGATAGATGCCGTAGTAAACGGGAACTGTGGTCACGGGATTGGTGATCCACGTGCAAGCCACGGTTGCAGGCAAATGGGTGCGAAGGTAAGCGGCGCATGCTGCAGCCGCCGGGATCTGCCCGAACGGCAGCAAGAGGCCAATGAACACGCCGACCGCTGCACCTCGCGAAACCGTCCGGCGCGACCACCGCCACAGGCAGCGTTGATCGACCAGCATGCGAATGCACTCACGGCGTAAGAGCCAGGCTCGAAGACGTGCGTGGAGAGTGTGCTGAGCGGCGGGGTGCATACGAAGGTGCGACGATGCGCGAGAGTCCGCAGCACTCTCTGCGAACTGCCGCACAAGCTCGCGCATTCCGCGCGGCGGATGCGCCCTGAAAGGGCTCTCAGGCCCTCCCGCTCAGCCTCGTCAATCAGCGTTTCCGCTTCCGGTCCGGCTCTGCAGCTCCGCGAACGCTTGGGCAGCTGTCGTCGGCCAACGCAATCGAACTGCGCCTACGCATGTCGAGTCAGTACCAACGCTTCTTACTCCAGGAACGCCGGAAACTTTGGCAGCGCTGCGAAATCGACCGGATCGTGCTGAACGACGAAGCGCGCGTTCGTGTTCTTGACGATCGTTTCGATGCGATCGAACGATGCGAGCGTATCCGCGCGGTTGGAGTTGAAGACAGGCATACGACGAAACTGCCGATTCTCGCGCAGGTGATAGAGATCGCCTGACAGCACGACCGCTCCGCTCTTCTGCAGCTTCAGCGCCAACACCTGATGACCCGGCGTGTGTCCAGGCGCCTTGAGGATGCGCACGGTCCCATCGCCGAACACGTCGTGATCGCCCGCGATGATTTCCTTCCTGGCCGCGCTCATCTTTGCGCGGAAGTCCTCGGTGAGCTGGAACACCGGCGGATTCGCATTGGCGGCGTCAAGCTCCGTTTTGTCGAGGATCCAGACCGCATCGGGGAACAGCAATGCATTGCCAATATGATCGAAGTGGAAGTGCGAGAACGCGAGGAAGTCGATGTCTGCCGGTTTGAGCCCCAGCGCCTCGATCTGACTCGCCAACGTTATATTCACGCGCACGTGGAACGAACCGCTGGTGACGCCATCCTTCTGAGCGGCGAGTGAATCGCCCAGCCCGGTGTCCCACAGGAGGTCGCCCTTGGGATGCCGAATCAGAAAACACGGATCCACCAGCTCACCGCTCTTGCCATCGTACTCACCCGTGTCCGAGAACTGTCCGAGTTGTTTAGCGGTGATGTTGCCGCAATCGAGCGCGTACAGGCGTACGTGCGCCGTCGAGTCCGCTGCCGAGGCGCCAGACCCGAACAGGAACACCGAAGCCGCAAACAAGATGACGCGGGTCACTGTGCTCTCCAACGTTATGAACTGATAATGACTTTTTGAATTCGTCGATTCTAAGCGGCCGTGACGCATTACTACTACTTCTGATCGTGGACGGCGTCAGGCGCCTCAACGCTCGACGCAGCGCAGTCCGGATCATCATCACGATCCTCGTCGAGCATGCTGCGTGCTACTGCTGAAAACTGCTTCTGCGTTTTTCTGCACATCCTCAACCTCGCACGCGCGCCGCGGCGAGTTGGATCGCAGGTTCCTGCTGGTGCCTGATCATCTGAGGATCGACGCGGAGGAACACGAGTGAATGCGAGCGCTGCTCGAACGCTCGCTGCAGCCACTCGGCGGCCTGGCGGCTTGCGCCGAGCGCAAACCACGCCTTGCTGATCTCGTACGCCGGCACGTACTCATTCGATTTCATGAGCTGCGTCAGAATCCGCTCTGCGGCTTCGCGCTCGCCGCGCAAGGCGTGCACGCGCGCAAGCGATGCAAGGCTGATGCCGCTGCCGCCCGAGCGTTTTGCGGCGTCCTCGAGCATTGTCAGCGCCTCGTCATAGCGCCCGAGCGCCTCGAGCGCCCAGCCGCTCCAGAGATAAGCGAGCTCGAAGTCCGGGTCCAGGGCGAGCGTGAGGCGGTATTGCTCGAGGGCGTCCTCATGTCGTCCGGCGTGATACAGCGACCAGCCGAGCGCGGCGCTCGCGATCATCGACAACGGCTCGAGTTGCTGCGCGCGGCGCATGGCGCGTTCCGCCTCCTCGAAGCGACCCGCGGCGGTCAGCAGATTGCCGTACCACTGATGCGCTTTGGTATAACTCGGGTCCAGGTCGATGGAGCGTCGGAACCGGCCTTCCGCCTTGGCGAGATTCCACTCGTAGTAGAGCGCCGCGTAGCCCATCGTCGCTTCGGCGGACGCGTTTCGTGGATCGAGCTCCAGTGCACGGCGCGCCGCAGCCTGCGCTTTGGGAAACGCTTCTGTCGGCGCGAGGAAATCGTAAAAGCCGAGCACAGCGTACGCATCAGCCAGCCCCGCCCAGGCGGGCGCGTATTCCGGCGCATGACGCACGGCTTCTTCGAAATGCGTGGCCGCGGCGCGCAGGCTTTCCCGCGTGCGCCGGTGCCAGTAGAAGCGGCCCTTCAGATAATGATCGTAGGCGAGCGGGCTCGCGACACGGCCCTCCCGCGACTCATCGCGCCGCTCGCCTATCAACTTTCCAGTAAGCGTATCCGCGATCGCCCGCGCGATCTCCTCCTGAACGGCGATCACATCGTCCAGACGACCATCGTAGGTCTGCGACCAGCGTTGATACCCGTCCCGAGCGTTGACCAGGCGCGCACTGATGCGCAGTCGCTCTCCATCGCGCCTGATGCTGCCTTCGACCAGAGATTCGGCGCCCAGCATCTGGCCGATGTCGCGGGCGCCGAGATCTTTGCCCTTGAGCGCGAACGCGGAAGTGCGAGACACCACGCGCAGATCGCCCGAGCGCGACAGCCGATCCATGATTTCCTCGGTGAGTCCGTCGCTGAAGTATTCGTCTTCCGGTCGGCCGCTCGCGTTGGTGAAGGGCAACACGGCGAGCGTGAGAGAAGGGGTGAAGGTCGTACCAGGCTCTGAATGGATCAGATCACCATCGTCCCGCAGAAGCAGGACGCCGAGGGCCACGATTGCGAGCAGGAAAGTGGCTGCGATGAGAGTGCGCGGACGTCGCTTCGCGCTCGGTGCGGCGCCTGACGGCGGCGTCATCAGGTCCGGAGCCGTCACGACACCTGGATCCGTGTCGAGCGCCGGCGTTGGCGCTTCCAGGCTCGCCTCGATCGATGGGTCAGCCGAGGGCTCGTGCACCGCCGCATCTTCGCGAACGAGGGGGCCGACGAACCGATAGCCGCGCTTCGGGATGGTCTCGATGAAGCGCGGGTGATGGGCGGAGTCGTTTAGCGCGAGGCGCAGTTTGCGCACCGCAGTGTTGAGGTTGTCGTCGAGGATGCCGGTTTCGTCGTGCGGCCAGAGCCGGGCAAAAAACGCCTCGCGTGGAACGAGTTCGTTCGGCCGCTCCAGCAACATCTCCAGCACCCGCAGCGGCATCTCCTGCAGGTGGACGCGGCGTCCGTTGCGGCGCAGTTCGGACCCGCTCGAATCGAGTTCGAACATGCTGAAGCGCAACAAACTCACTGCGATGCCACCTCTCGTCGTTTTCGATGAAGTCTAGCAGGGGCTCGATTCGCGCTTGAGTCGCCCATTAGGGAGGAGGGGAGGGTCGCCGGCCGGCTTCCATGGTTCAGACGCGCTCTCATCTGCCTGATTTCGCTGGGCGTTCGTGTTCAGGGAAAGATCATGACGAGTTCATGGAGCCGTCTGTTCGAACCTGATCTTCTGCGTGCCGCACGCAGATCGCGTGAGTGAGAAACCAACGTGGAGAACGCTATGCACCTCAAGTCGCTGCTGTTGTTATTGCTCCTTGCATGCGGGCCTGCCCTCGGCGGCGACCTGCATGAATACGTCATCGAACGAAACATCCCGGGCGCTCACCGGATGTCCGCCGACGAGCTCCGTGCGATTTCACGCAAGTCGCGCGACGTGCTGCAGACGCTGGGCGACGCCATCGCGTGGAAGCGCAGCTACGTCGCCGAAGACAAGTTCTATTGCGTGTACACGGCGCGTGACAAAGACCTCATCCGCAAGCACGCCGAGCTCGGCGGCTTTCCCGTCGATCGCATCTCGCAGGTAAGCGCGGTCATCGACCCGTCGAGTGCGGAGTGAGCGTCATGAGTCCACATGATCCTTGCTCGTTTGTGATCGAACGCGACGTACCGGGCGCAGGGACGCTGTCCCCGCAGGAGCTGACCGCGCTGTCGAGAAAATCCTGTGCGGTGCTGGATGCGCTCGGTCCGTCGATCCAGTGGATCCACAGCTACGTCACGACCGACCGGATCTACTGCATCTACTCGGCCCCGGATGCGGATCTGATCCGCCGGCACGCCGAGCTCGGCGGCTTCCCCGCGAATCGTATTTCGACGATTGCGGCGGTCATCGACCCCTCGACCGCCCGCGAGTGACGTTCGCCGCGGCGCAGCCATTCCCTTTGAGTTCAACCCTTGGGAGAACCCTCATGAAAGCCTCACGCAAAACAGCCCTCCTGGGCGCCTTCGCCGCCCCTTGCGTCTTCGCTCTCGCCCCCGTGCTCGCGAACGATCCGGGCGCCTCGGTGGATCATGGCGCGCACGGGTCCGCACACCACGCATCGACGTGGATTCGCTCGCCGCTCGTCGCGAAAGTGCGCGCCGCGACCCGACGCTACAAGGACGTCAACGTCGCCATTGCGGAAGGCTGGGTCGCCGCCACCCCGTGCGTCAGCGGCCCGAACGAAGGCGCGATGGGCGTTCACTACGTCCTTCCCGAACGCGTCGGCGACGCCGTGCTGCGTGCCGACCAGCCGGAAGCGCTGATCTACCAACCGCTGCCTGGCGGTCGCCTGCGTCTCGTCGGCGTCGAGTTCATCGTCCTTGCTGAACCATGGGAGACGCAGCACGCTGAGGCGCAGCCGGCGCTCGAAGGACATCTGCTCAATCTGGTCGGCGCGCCCAATCGCTATCGATTGCCGGCGTTTTACGAGCTTCACGTCTGGGCGTGGGAACGCAATCCGAACGGCGCCTTCGCCGACTGGAACACGGTCGTGTCCTGCGATGCACAGCCGCTCGATTGAGCGTCGCGGCGCTTCGCAAAGATCAAGGAGCCACAGGCAGCAGAGCGCAGCCGATCTGGTTGGCCGACTGGGTCCATGCTTCCCCGGGACACGCAGCGATTTCGTCAGGGCGTCGCCATGCGTGTCCTTGGATCCGCGAGGCTGGCCCGCCTTCCGCTCAACTCATCACGGTTCGTGCGAACGCCTGCCACGCCGCGCTGAAACCGATCGCGAATCTGAGCGGCTCAGAGAGGAGGATGAACGCGCCGCCCCACAGCGTCACCGGATGCAGCCGGCCGCGTGTGTTGTAGTCATGCAGCGCCACAGCGATCAGGAATACGTTGAGCAACACCACGGCGCCAAGCACGCCGGGCACGCCGACGATGCCCATCCCGGGCGCCGTCTGGTTCACGATGCGCGCCAGCGCCGGGATGATGAGATTCGCCGTCGCGAGCATGCTTCGACGGGACACACAGCGATTTCTTCGGAATTCGCATCCGTGTCCCTGGCCCGCGAAGGTGGCATGCATGGAACCATATCGCTCAGAAATGCAGACGCGCCTTTCTGCAGTCGCATCTGCTCGAAATTGCTGGCCCGCTATCGCATCACGATGGTGTTGCCCACCTCTCCGGCTCCCCCACATTGCGGTTCGGAGCTTGTTGAGCGTAAAGTTCCTACGGTTTGGCGGGTTTATAACTACGAAAAGGGCCGTCCACGTTTTGGACTGACGGTTAGCGCTCCGAAGCTGGGAGCTGATGGGAGCGCACGGAATTGGGCACTTACGGAAAAGCTGGCAGGGGCCTCGCTGCCTATCGCATTCACTCGCAATCCTTCCGCGAACAAAATAGCTCAACGCTTCGCAGGAGAGCGTCCGGCCCGCTACGGTTAGCCGCGCACCTGCTTCAGCTCGTTCTGAGCTGGTCTGTGCTGCTGGCCTCTCCTGTTTTTGCACAAGCCGGTCTGGTCGCTGCGTACGGGCTCAGTGAGGGCAGCGGCACGGCAATAGGCGATAGCTCTGGTTACGCGAACAACGGGACGCTCTTGGAAGGGAGTTGGACCGCCGCGGGGAAGTTGGTAGCGCGTTGTCGTTTGGCCCGCAGCTGGTACTTGGAGCGGATGTACCCGATGCACCGTCCTTGGGCCTAGCAAGTCAAATGACCGTAGAGGCGTGGGTGCTTCCTAAGGCGACCGAATGGGGTGCGGGTATCTCCAAGCTCGTGGAGAACGACGGCACGCCACCTGCCTATGAACTCTCTGCGACAGGCACCCCCGGATGGTTTAACTGGCAGATCGGAGCCGTGCGCATCGCCGACGAATCTAATGCGGCGCAGGCAAATGGCGGATTGGCCGTCAATGTTTGGACCCATTTGGCCACCACGTACGACGGCAGCGCCATACGGCTTTATGTGAACGGGGCGCTGGCTGCAAGCCAGTCCGTCAATGGTGCAATCCGTACCGGGACTGCCGCGCTGACGTTCTCAGGCGTGAACGTGGTGTTGGATGAATTGCGCATCTACAACCGTGCGCTGAGCGCAGCCGAGATCACCGCCGATATGGATAATCCGATCGGTGTATCGGATGGAGACGCTCAATCACCGACTGCTCCGACGGGGGTTGCGGCGAGCGTCATATCGAGCACTCAAATCAATCTGAGCTGGACTGCTTCCACAGATGACGTCGGTGTCACGGATTACTTCGTTGAGCGCTGCCAAGGAGCGGGTTGCACCAACTTTACCCAGATCGCAACGCTTACCAACACAAGCTACAGTGACACAGGGCGCACAGCTTCCACGAGTTACAACTATCGGGTGCGAGCCACGGATGCAGCGAGCAACTTAAGTCTCTACTCAAGTACTT
>JBOHZJ010000138.1:0-8533 GCA_050738395.1 Steroidobacter sp. | reverse complement strand
GGCCTGAACCTGGCCGTCAGCGATGTTTTTTATCTGTACGAGGCGCTGCTCGCGTTCTACCGCGAGAACTCGCAACGCGCGCTGGATGAGTATTCAGCGCGCGCGTTGCGACGTGTGTGGCGCTGCGTGCGCTTTTCCTGGTGGATGACGGTGCTCCTGCATCGTTTCCCCGGTGAAGACGCCTTCGCCGCGCGCATCCGCGCAACCGAGCTGGAGTACCTGTTCGAGTCGGCCGCGGCGCAACGAGTACTGGCGGAGAATTACGTGGGTTTGCCGCTTGAGTCGCGACGAGTGACTGGTGACTTTTGAATAGGTCACGGCGCAATGTCAATCGGCGGCCGCTCCAGCCGGGGCCGCGTAGCAACTGTAAGCTGCACGCGTGTTCATACTAATCACCAATCACTAGTCACCATTCACTAACTATGCAAATGCGCGCCTCGATCGCTGTACCAGCCAATGCCGCCGTCACGGTAGCGTTGTGCTTCTTCGTGGCCGTTCTGGAGGGGTTCGACATCCAGGCGATGGGCGTGGCTGCGCCGCGACTCGCGCCCGAGTTCGGATTGAAGCCGGATCAGATGGGCTGGGTGTTCGCGATCAGCAATATCGGCCTCGTGATCGGCGCCACGCTCGGTGGATGGTTCGCCGATCGAGTCGGGCGCAAACCGGTGTTCATTGGCGCGGTGCTGGCGTTCGGCGCCTTCACGTTTCTGACAGCGTTTGCGGCGAGCTTCGAGGCGTTGTTCGTCGTGCGTCTGTGCGCTGGACTCGGCTTCGGCGCGGCGTTGCCGAACATGATGGCCGTGGCGGCGGAGATCAGCGCGCCCGAAAAGCGGGCGTTCACGGCTTCGACAATGTTCTGCGGCATGCCGGTCGGGGGCGGCTTGTCGGCTCTGCTCACGCAGGTATTGCCGCCGGATTTCGATTGGCGCGTGCTGTTCATCGTCGGCGGTGTGCTGCCGCTGTTGCTCGCGCCGGCGCTATATCTGCTGATGCCCGAAACATTGCAGCGTCGCGAGCCGGACGCGCCGCCGCGTGCGGGGGTGGCGAGAGCGTTGTTCGGCGCAGATCGTGCTGCATCGACCTTGCTTCTGTGGCTCACGTTTTTCCCGACGTTGCTGATTCTCTATCTGATTCTCAACTGGCTGCCGACGCTCGTCGCGGCGAACGGGCTGGATCGAGCCGTTGCGCCGCAAGCCTCGCTCGCGTTCAATTTCGCGAGCGTGGCCGGCGCATTGTTCATTGGCCGCGTCGTGGATCGCATCGGGCCACGCTGGCCGCTCGTCATCGCGTATATCGCACTGATCGCGACGCTCATCGCGCTCGGCGCATCACGACAGTTGACGAGTATTCTGGTGTTGAGCGGCGCGGCGGGATTTTTCCTCCTCGGAGCGAACTACGCGCTGTACGGCGTCGCCGCCTCGTACTACCCGACCAGCGTGCGGGGCACGGGTTCAGGCGCGAGCGTCGCCATCGGGCGCGTAGGATCGATCGTTGGTCCGGTGCTTGCGGGCATCCTGCTCGGCGGCGGCATGAGCGCGACGAACGTCGTGCAGTACATGGCCCCCGTGGCCGCGGTCGCGGCGATCGCCGTGTTCGCGTTGAGCTTCTGTCCCCGGCCGGCCGACTAGCAGGCTGTTGAAAAACTCTTTCAACCGCCTGCTAGTCCAGGGCACGGATGGCCTGGCCCACGTACATCAGATGTGGCATGCACATTCCAATGTGCTTGATTTCGGGAGCGCAGTGAAAACTACGCCCAGTGTCTTTCATATGGCTTGGCAAGCGACGTTGAAAAAGCCCATGGATAGGCTTCTTCAACAACCTGCTGGATTATCGCCGCCCCGTGCGCGTCCGTGATGGCGAGCCCTTGTCCAGGAACAGATCTGTTACGACGCCGCGCAGCCAGCGGTTCGCCGGATCGTGGTGGAAGCGCGAGTGCCAGTATTGCTTCACGTCGCGCGGCTGCGCCTTGAACGGCGGCCGGACGAGCCTGATGTCGCCGAGCTTCGCGAGGCTCGCGCCGATGGCGTAGGGCACGGTGAAAATCAGGTCGGACTGACCCAGGATCGTTGGCACGGCGAGAAAGTGCTCGATCCGCACCGACACGCGGCGCGTCAGGCCCTGCGTGCGCAACTCGCTTTCCAGCGAATCGTTCATGTGGCCCGCGGAATGAACGATCGCATGCCAGCCTTCGCGGAACTGCTTGCGCGTCATCCCGGCGCCGATGGCGGGGTGATCGGCCCGGACGATGCAGACGAAGGAGTGTGCGAACAGTCGCTGCTGATAGAGCGCCGCGCTCGCGAGATCGGGGAAGACTCCCAACGAGAGATCGACCTCGCCCGAGCGCATCGCGGGCTCGATCTGCGGGAGCGGCAGATTCACCGTGCGCACGTGCATCCCCGGCGCCTGGGTCATGAGGTGCTGGAGGAGTCGCGGCAGAAAGACGAGCTCGCCAATGTCCTGCATGTTGAACGTAACCGAGCGCTCGGCCGTCGCGGCATCGAACGTGGGCGGTTGCAGCAGGTCGGAACGGATACGGTCGAGAATGGCTTCGAGAGGCGCGGCGAGCCCTTCGGCGTACGGAGTCGGAGCGACCCCGCGCGCGGTGCGCACGAACAGCGGATCGCCGAACAGCTTGCGCAGGCGGTTGAGGGCGAAGCTCGTGGCGGGTTGACTCATCCCGAGGGTGCGCGCCGCGCCCGTCACGCTGCGCGTTCGCAGCAGCGCATCGAAAACGACGAGCAGATTCAGGTCGACGTCGCTGATATCCATGGTGCTTATATCCTATATACCTCGTATCGATCTTTTCAAATGAGTGCGGCGGGGTGAAATTGCGGCGTCTATCCGCAGCCGCTGGACCCCATCGCCCGATGACTGATTTGACACACGTGCGCGTCGAGATAGATGACGAGATCGCGCTGATCATCGTCCACAATCCCCCGGTCAACACGATCGACGCCGCGGTGCGGGCCGGGTTGCGGCGCGCGCTGGACGAAATCGCCGGTCGCGCGGGCGTGAAGGCGGTCGTGCTGCTCTGCGAAGGCAGCACGTTCTTCTCCGGCGCGGACATCGCGGAATTCAGCGGGCCGCCGCAGGAGGAGGAGTATCGCAGGCTGTTCAACGCCATCGAGGCTCTGCCCATGCCGACGATCGCAGCGATGCATGGCGCGGTCATGGGCGGCGGCCTCGAGATCGCGTTAGCGTGCCACTATCGCGTTGCGGCGCCCGGTACGCGATTCGGAATGCCGGAAGTCACGTTAGGCATCATTCCCGGGGCCGGCGGCACGCAGCGCATGCCGCGGCTCATCGGTGCGGAGAGAGCGCTCGATCTCATCCTCTCAGCGCGACCGATCGACGCGGCGCAGGCTCGCTCGCTCGGCTTTCTCGATGCGTTCATCGAGGGAGACTTGCGCAGCGGCGCTGTCGCTCATGCGCGGGAGCTGATCGCTTCGGGGAAGCAGCCGCGGCGCGTCGGCGCGATGAAGGTCGACCCCGCGACGGCGACGCGTGAGATCTTCGATCGCATGAGGCAGCAGGCGTGCAAGCTCTATCCGAACCGCAACGCCGGACTGGTCGCCGTCGACGCAGTGCGCGCTTCGACGACGATGCCGTTCGATGCAGGTCTGGCGTACGAAACGCAGCGTGTGAATGAGTGCAAGCAAAGCACGGAGTCGAAAGGCGCCGTACATGCCTTCTTCGCGGAGCGCGCCTCGCGGCGCATTCCGGGATTGCCGGAGGATGCTCCCGCCAGACAAATCAGGTCCGCCGGAGTCATCGGCGCGGGCACGATGGGCGGCGGCATTGCAATCTGCTTAGCAAACGCAGGCATTCCCGTGACGCTCGTCGACGCGAACGAGCAGGGGCTGCAGCGCGGGCTGGCAGGGGTCGACAAAACGTATCAGTCGATGGTGGATCGAGGCCGTCTGTCGAGTGAGGAGAAGGGGCGACGCATGCAGCTCATTCGCACGTCGCTCGCGTACGAAAATCTGCAACAGGCGGATGTGGTCATCGAAGCCGTGTTCGAGAACATGGATCTCAAACGCAGGATCTTCGCCACGCTCGATCGCATCGCGAAACCCGGCGCGATCCTCGCGACCAACACGTCCACTCTGAACATCGAGGAGATCGCGACCGCAACGCGTCGACCCGAGGATGTGATCGGCATGCATTTCTTTTCGCCTGCGGATGTGATGCCGCTGCGGGAAGTTGTGCGAACGGCCACGACGTCGCCGGGGACGATACGCACCGTGATGGAACTGGCGAAGCCGTTGCGCAAGACGCCGGTGCTGGCGCGGGTGTGTTACGGCTTCATCGGTAATCGCATGATGGAGGGCTATGCGCGCGAGGCAGAGCGCATGGTGCTCGAAGGCGCAACGCCGCGGCAGGTCGACAGTGCGCTGGAAGCGTGGGGCATGGCCATGGGCATCCTCGGCGTGTTCGATATGGCGGGCATCGAGGTAGGCGTGAACGTGCACAAGGCGAACGCCGGACAGTTCCCGCCCGACCCCACGTATTATCAAGCCGACTTCGCATTGTTCGAGGCGGAGCGTCTCGGTCAGAAGAATGGCAGGGGCTATTATCGTTACGAGCCCGGCGATCGCACGCGCATCGACGACCCGCAGGCGCTCGCCGTTCTGCAGGCTCGCGCGCAGCGGCTCGGCGTCGAAGCACGCGCACACACTGCGGATGAAATCGTCGAGCGCTGCCTCTATCCGCTGTTGAACGAAGGTCTGCGCATCCTCGAGGAAGGCGTCGCCTTGCGCGCTTCGGATATCGACGTCGTCTGGACGTCAGGCTACGGATTTCCACGGTACCGCGGCGGCCCGATGTTCTATGCCGATACGATCGGCCTGAAGACTGTGCTGGAGGGGATGCTCAAGTATCGGCGCCTGTTCGGTCCCATGCACTGGCAACCTGCGCCGTTGCTCGTGAAGCTCGCTGACCAGGGTCTGAGCATCGCCGAGTGGGAAGCGCAGCGAGGCGCCGTGCGATGAACGTCAGCGATCTGATCGCGATCGACGTGCACACGCACGCAGAGGTTTCCTGTCGGCAGGAGCCGGACGAGGCGTGGAAGCCCTTCGAGGAAGCCTCCGCAAAATACTTCAAGGCGGGCAAGCGGCCGACGGTCGCAGAGACGATTGCGTACTATCGCGAGCGCAGGATTGGACTGGTGATGTTCACCGTCGATTCGGAGTTCGAGGTCGGCGCGAGGCGCATCCCCAACGAAGAAGTGGCGGATGCCGCGCGCGAGAACAGCGACATGATGATCGCATTCGCCAGCATCGATCCGCACAAGGGCAAGATGGGCGTGCGCGAGGCGCGGCGGCTGCTCGCGGACGGCGTGATTCGCGGCTTCAAGTTCCACCCCACGCTGCAGGGGTTCTTCCCCAATGATCGACTTGCCTATCCGCTTTATGAAGTCATCGCGGAGGCGAAGCTCCCAGCCATTTTTCACAGCGGTCATTCAGGCATGGGCGCAGGCATGCCGGGCGGCGGTGGATTGCGCCTCAAGTACTCGAACCCGATTCACCTGGACGACGTCGCGGCCGACTTTCCGGACATGACGATTATCATCGCGCATCCTTCCTGGCCGTGGCAGGACGAGGCGCTTTCGGTGTGTCTGCACAAACCGAATGTCTATATCGATCTGTCGGGCTGGTCGCCGAAGTATTTTCCGCCGCAACTGGTGCAGTACGCGAATACGCAGCTCAAGACGAAGATGCTGTTCGGCTCCGACTACCCGCTCATCTCACCGGATCGATGGATCAAGGATTTCAGGGAGGCCGGCTTCAAGCCGGAAGTGCACGATCTGATTCTGAAGCAGAACGCGATGCGGGCATTGGGACTGGCGGGGCCGAAGGCATGAACGCCGGAGCGCTGCACTGGACGCCTGACCCGTTCCTCACGGAGGTCGAGCGTCGTAGCGACGGAACACTCTTGCTGCGTCCACGAACTTCACTCGGAGCGCACCCCGCACGGTTGATGGACAGGCTCGAGCATTGGGCGCAGGTCGCGCCCGATCGCACGCTCGTTGCAAGGCGCGGCAGCGACGGCGCGTGGCGCAACGTGACTTATCGGGAGATGCTGGAGCGCGTTCAGCGAGTTGCGGCGGGACTGATGACCCGCGACCTGTCGGCCGAGCGGCCGATCGTCATTCTTTCAGGCAACAGCATCGAGCATCTCACACTCGCGTTCGCGGCGATGTGGGCCGGCGCGCCGTACTGCCCCGTGTCGCCCTCGTATTCGCAAGCGTCCGCGGATCTCGGCAGGCTGCGCCATGTGATGGAGCTGCTCACGCCGGGGCTCGTGGCGGTATTCGGAACGAGCGCGTTCGAGCGGGCGTTCGCTCAACTCGCACCGTTGCATGTGGAGATAGTCGGCGACGCTGACCTCGCGGAATGTCGGGTGACGCGGCTGTCGGCGCTCGAAACAACCCCGTCGGCGTCGCTCGTCGCAGCGCACGCAAGGACTAACCTCGACACCATCGCCAGGTTCCTGCTGACGTCGGGATCCACCGGCCGTCCCAAGGCCGTCATCACGACGAATCGCATGCTGTGCAGCAACGCGCTCATGCTGCGTCAGGCGTTCCCGTTTCTTGCGAGCGAGCCGCCGGTGCTGGTCGACTGGCTGCCGTGGAATCACACGTTCGGCGGCAGTCACAACGTGGGCCTCGTGCTGTACAACGGCGGCACGCTGTACATCGATGACGGCAAACCGACGTCGTCCGGAATCGCCGAGACGATACGCAATCTGCGCGAGATCTCGCCGACGATCTACTTCAATGTGCCGAAGGGCTTCGAGATGGTCGCGCACCATTTGCGCGAGGACGAGCAGTTGCGCCGTACCTTTTATGGCCGACTGCGCGCCTGCTTCTTTGCAGGCGCCTCGCTCGCGCAGCACACGTGGGATGTACTCGATGAAATGTCGCTGCAGGAGCGCGGCGTCAGGACGCCGATGCTGTCGGGTCTGGGCGCGACCGAGACGGGGCCGTCCGTAACGTTCACGACGCCGGAAATGGGACGCAGCGGCGTGATTGGTCTGCCCGCCGTCGGCAACGTCGTGAAGCTCGCGCGCATCGAGGAGAAGCTGGAGATTCGCGTCCGCAGCCCGGGCGTGACGCCAGGCTATTGGCGCGAGCCCGAGCTCACCGCGGCCGCCTTCGACGAAGAGGGCTTCTACAAACTTGGCGATGCCGTGCGTCTGCTCGATGAGGCCGAACCAACGCGCGGGCTGCTGTTCGATGGACGCATCGCTGAGGACTTCAAACTGGCGAACGGCGCGTGGGTGAGCGTGGGCCCGCTGCGCACCGAACTGATCGCTGCGTTGTCGCCTGTGGCTCAGGATGTGGTCATCGCCGGCCTGGATTGCGATTTCATCGCCGCATTGATCATTCCCGATCTGCAGGGCTGCGCGCAGGTGCTGCGCATGTCCGAGCTGCCGACGCACGCACGGGCCGCGACGCATCCTCCTGTTCTCGGCTGGTTGCGTCAGCAACTGCAGAGGTATGCGCAGCGCAATCCGGCCAGCACCCGATGCGTGCGCCGCGCCATGGTGCTGCCGTCCGGACCTTCACTCGATCACGGCGAAATCACTGATAAAGGCTCCATCAACCAGCGCGCCGTGCTGCGCCATCGAGCCGAATGCGTTGCGGCCTTGTACGCCCATACGCCGCCCGCGCAGGTCATAGACATTCTGCCAATGGCGACGGCCGGGACGCTGATCACGGAAGACAGGCTCTCTGACCGACCGCTGAGCGCTCCGGGGTGATCGTCATGCCGCTCAATCAACCGCCGTTTCGCGCCGATCATGTCGGCAGCCTCCTGCGCTCGAAGGAACTGCTGCGGGCGCGCGCTGATCACAAGCACGGCCGCATCACCGCCGATCAGTTGCGGCGCACCGAGGACGACGCCATTCGTGCAGTCGTGAAACTGCAGGAGGACATCGGACTGCAGGGCGTCACCGACGGCGAGCTGCGTCGCTCCTCGTGGCACATGGATTTCATGTATCAGCTCGGCGGCGTGCAGAAGGTCGAGCAGAACATCACCGTGCACTTCCACAGCGACCAGGGAGACGTGGATTTCACGCCGTCGGGACTGCGGGTCGTGGACAGGCTCGGGCTCAATCACTGCATCTTCGGCGAGCACTTCGATTTCCTGAGATCGGTCGTGACGCGCGGAACGCCCAAGCTGACGATTCCCTCGCCGAGCATGATTCATTATCGCGGCGGGCGCGCGGCCATCGACGAGCGCGCCTATCCAGCGATGGAGGATTTCTGGCGTGATCTCAGCGCCGTCTATGCGCAGGAAATCGCCGAGCTCGGCAAGCGCGGCTGCACGTATCTGCAGCTCGACGACACGAGCCTTGCGTATCTGAACGATCCCGGACAACGCGAGTATGTGCGAACCATCGGCGGCGATCCGGATGCGCAGCACCGCATCTACATTCGCAACATGAATGCGGCGCTCGCGTCGAAGCCGGCGGGCATGCGCGTATGCACGCATCTGTGTCGCGGCAACTTCCGTTCCGCGTGGGCCGC
>JBOHZJ010000137.1:0-5650 GCA_050738395.1 Steroidobacter sp. | reverse complement strand
GCCAGAATCCCTTCCCGCTCTTGCTCATGACCGCGCCCGTTCACCGAGTCCGAACGCTGATCAGTTTCGTTGCACGAAATCGGCGAGCAGGCTGTGGAACCGTTGAGGCTGATCGATGAAGACCGCGTGGCCCGCGCCGTCGATGGTTTCGAAGCGTGCATCCCTGATCTGTCTGGACATCTCGCGCTGTGCTTCGATCTCGCCCGAATCGGCGGCCGCGATGATCAATGTCGGACGATTGAACTTTGACAACGCCGGACGCCGGTCGTAGGCGATGAAATCCATCAGCAGCATGCTGACGCCCAGATCGGGGGGCGTGCGTAGAGCGATCGTCACGTATTCATCGATGCGCTTGCGTCCCTCCGGCGATCGAATGATCGCGTTCATCATGCCGTACAGATACTCCCTGGGATGCTGCTGGTAGACCACGAGTCTCTCGAGCTGCTGCTTCAGCGCCTCGGGACGGGCGACTGAGGCGGCGGCGCCGGCGCCGACTGGTGCGTCTACCAGCACGTAGCCGCGGATCGCGTCTCCTTCGAAGGCGGCGGCATAGGCAGCGACGTCCTGCACGCCCTGTGACCAGCCGACCAGCACGATGTTCGAGAGCGCGAGCGACCCGATGATCCTGTGCATGTCTCGCGCGCGCTGTTCGGGAGTATTGGATTGAGTGGTGATGGTCGAACGACCCTGCGATCGCGGATCTATGGAAACCACGCGCGCGATGGAACCGAAGCGAATCATCTGGTCTTGCCAGATCGCGCTCGACGTCGACCAGCCTGGGATGAACAGAATCGTCGTCCTGGCGTAACGATCGCCGCCTTCGACGTAGTGAATGCGGACTCCGTCGCCAACTTCGATGTCGCCTTCCGACGTCTGCGCGACGGCCGGGATCGAAACCGCGAGACACAAAGATGCGTAGAGCAGCAGTTTCAACTCGTGAGCTCCTTTACGTGACCCCGCGTCATTTGTACAAGAATCGAAGGGCCGCTGAAACGCCGGCTGGCCTGGCGACGGAATAAAATCAGTCCTTTCGTGCGCACGATCCAGTTCTGCGAATCGAGCGTGTATCGGACGTCGAGGCGGACGAAATTAGCGCGACGCCATCCTTCTGACGCAAACTTCGCCGATCGGCAGGGATACAAAGATCGCCGCACCGGAACGTCGGCAGCCTTTGGCCATTTACTCGCGAGAAGAATCAATCCGGACTCCTGCTGTTCTCGATGATCCTTGATGGCTCGAATCGAAGATAATCCATTGAATGCGACTCAGCCTGTTTCGGCGCTGTCGCCCTTGCGCTTCCCGGTGTTCCGGGCTGTGTGGGCCGCCAGTACGCTTTCCAATCTCGGCGGCGTGATCCAGTCGGTCGGTGCGTCATGGATGATGACCTCGATTGCGCAGTCGGCCGACATGGTCGCGCTGGTGCAGGCGTCGGTCGCGCTGCCGGTCATGTTGCTGTCGCTCATTGCAGGGGCGATGGCGGACAGTCTCGATCGTCGCAAGGTGATGCTCGGTGCGCAGATCTTCATGCTGGTCGTATCAATCGGCCTGGCCGTCTGCGCCTGGGCTGGGTTGATTACGCCATGGCTGCTGCTGCTTTTCACTTTCATGATCGGCTGCGGCGCGGCCTTCAACGCTCCGGCGTGGCAGGCCTCGGTCGGCGACATGGCGCCGCGCGCCCAATTGCCAGGCGCGGTTGCGCTCAACAGCATGGGCTTCAACATTGCGCGTAGCGTCGGGCCCGCAATCGGCGGCGCCATCGTCGCCGCAGCGGGCGTCGCGGCCGCGTTCGCTGTGAATGCCGCCAGCTATATTGCACTGATTGTCGTGCTTGGGCGCTGGCGTCCGCCGCCCAATCCGCAGTTGCTGCCGCGTGAGACGCTTGGAATCGCGGTCGCGGCGGGCGTTCGCTATGTTTCGATGTCGCCCGCAATTCGCTCTGTTCTGGTCCGCAGCGCCGTTTTCGGCGTCGGTGCGAGCGCGCTCCTCGCGCTGATGCCGCTGGTTGCAAGGCATCTGATCGCCGGCGGACCGCTGACCTATGGCCTATTGCTCGGCGCCTTCGGCGTGGGAGCAGTCGCCGGTGCTCTTGGGAGCGCGCGACTGCGACAAATGCTTTCCACGGAGAACATCGTGCGTTGGGCGTGCGTTGGATTTGCCGTCGCTGCGGCGTTCGCCGCTATGAGCACTCATCTGTTGGCGACGATGCCTGTATTGATGGTCACCGGAGCAGCGTGGGTGCTGGCGCTTTCGACGTTCAACGTGACGGTGCAGTTGTCCGCTCCCCGCTGGGTCGTCGCACGCGCGTTGTCGCTCTACCAAATGGCTGCGTTCGGTGGAATCGCGGCCGGGAGTTGGTTGTGGGGCGTCGTCGCAGCAAGTAACGGCGTCAGCATGTCATTACTGACGGCGGCGGTTGTCATGCTCGTGTGCGCGGTGCTCGGACGCTGGCTGCCGCTCGTACAAGCGGAGGAGCTCAATCTCGATCCGCTGCGCCGCTGGAAGGAGCCTGTCACCGCCGTTCCCGTCGAGCCGCGCACCGGTCCGGTCGTGGTCACGATCGAATACGTCATCCATGAGGAAGATATCCTGGAGTTTCTTGCAGCGATGGCCGAGCGGCGACGCATCCGCCGCCGCGACGGTGCGCTCAACTGGATGCTGCTGCGTGACCTCGGTGATCCTCAGATCTGGATAGAGCGTTACAGCACGCCGACGTGGCTCGATTACATCCGCCTCAACAGCCGCATAACGCAGAACGACGCGATCGTTCCGGAGCGCCTTCACGCGTTGCACCGTGGTCCCGACGCTCCTGTTGTTCGTCGCATGATCGAACGACAGACCGGCTCTGTTCCCGCGGCACATGCTCCAGGTCCGCATGACCTCGCCGAACCCCTGACCGATCCATCGCGATCGGCGTAGGCGCGGACACAGCTACTGGTCACGATCTCACACTGTGACACGCGGACAATCCAATCTGCTCACCTCAGCTTGGCGGCTGCTCTTGCATTTTTCTCCTCAAGTTCCAATGCTGCATTCAGCGATGTGGGACAGGAACCGGCGGCAAGTACGCCATAGCTACGTGCGAGCGTCTCCCGCGTGGAAAGCTGGCGCATGAGCTCCAGGAAACTCGGGGGCACGCTGTTGTACCAGAATGTATGCTCTTCTTTCCGAAACTCACGGTTCACGATCTCCGCGTTATATGTGCAAATGAGCATCTCGTATGCGGACGTCGGGCCGAGCCGATCTGCATAGTCTCTGAGAATGCCTCCGTTGGCCGGATCGGCGATCGCAAACATCCGCAGAGAGAACCTCATCCCTGCTACTGAACGCCCTATTTTTGTTTGCACCAGTTTCCCGATATCTGGATGGCGTGGCGAAGGATCCCGATTCGCTGGAGCAGCTGTAGAAGGCGGCGGGCGCGCAGCGGCTTGGTTGTATGTGAAGTTCAGATCAATGGTGCGGTTCTCAACACTGTAAAGCGAATGTGCATCATCCTGGTTGTACAGGCTCGTGATATGGGAAAACGTCTCGAGGCGTTCGTCCTGACCACACGCCTGTATTTCCTTCTTCGACCATGCAAACGCCTCGAATGCTTTCGTAGGATGCAGACAAAATCGCTCCTTGGAAGTAGGCCATGACACCTGCTCTCCGCGAACAACTGCGACATACAGCCAGATCTCATAGTTCTGGACGTCCCGGAGAAACATGGTGTGCTCGCACCTGCCCGCCTTGACCGTCCACCAGCCCTCCCGGCGCCATCCGGCGCCTGCCAGCGCCGCCACACCCCAAGGCGCCGCTTTGGACGCAACAGCAACGGCGACGTCGTGCGTTCCGTTCTTATTACATATCCTGAGCGAATCGGTATCAGAGTCCCAGGCTTTTGCCTGCCAGGTCAAAGGAAGAAAGACGAGTCCAGACAGGAGCGCGAAAAAATTCCTCCTGCGCGCGGAATTGAATGCACTCATCAGGAACTCCCCCGGTATTCATGGCGGTCCCTGCTGTTGCTCTTTCGTGGCCGACAGAAGGCGCCGCACGAAGGGCGGCGTCCGTGACCAGTGTAACTAGTTCGGCGCTATGTTGAGGAAGGCTTCGGCCGTGCGCACGTAGTGCCACATCTCGTCCGGGTTTTCTGCAAACGCCCTGGTCAGCAGCTCCTCGCCCTTCTCGCGCTGACCGGTGCGGATATACCAGGCGCCCACTTCGGCCTGGCCGCGGTCGTCCTCCGGTTCGGCGGCAAGCGCCTTCTGGAAGAACGCTTCCGCTTTGGCGTTTTCACCTGCTTCAGCGTAGAGCTGACCGATGCGATGCCAGTCGCTGGCGCCCGCATCGCCGTTTATCACCTTGTCCAGCAGCGCCTGACCCCTGGCCTTGTCGCCGGACAGGTAGTACACGCGCCCCACTCCAATCAATTCCCAGCTGCCGTCGCCCGCGCGCCGCTCTGCTTCCTGCAATGCAGCCAACGCAGCTTCCTTTGCTGGTTTGCCCGCGATGAGCGTCATCCCCGGCCCTTTCGACTTCGCGGCGTAACCGATGCCCACGCCAAGCATGAGACACGCTGTTGCGAGTACCGCTACGACAACCTTCTTCATTTTCGGCTTCCTTTTGTTCTTGCGGGAGTGAGGCGGTCGAAATTAGCACAACGCCGCACCGATGGCTCAGCAGGCCATCACTCCTCCGTGCGATCGTTCGCCGACGGCGAATGCTTGTCGAAAAATGCGGCGAGGCGTTCGGCCATGCCACGGGGATCCTGGATATGCAGCAGATGCGTTGCATCCGGGAGAACAAAAGATTCCACGTCAGGGCGCAGCCTGCTGCGCGATGCTGAGCGGGCCGCCAGCCACATCGCTGCTGCCTGCGTAGCCGACGCGGTGATAGCTCACCAAGCGGTAGCGGCCGGCAAGCTCCGCCTCCCTGAGCAGCGGTTCAAACCCATCGGCGAAGATGCCTGCGTGCACGAACACTACGGGCTCGCCGGCCCCTCGTACCTGGTGCTCGATCTCGATCCCATCGAATGCAGCGCGATCGAAATCGTTCACTGGTTGCTCCCTTGCGACCCCGACCGCCGTGAACGCAAGCGACGACATCAGTGCACAGACGAACAATTCAATCGGGTGCGTACGTGGCGGTGCGTTGCCGCGCCTCATGGCGCATTCCGGCCGAGCCGGTTCACCAGCACGTACTCGGCGATGTTCCGGCCCAATTCTTCCCCGCGCTCGGTCGCGTAGCGGAAGTGAAAGCCGAGCATCACTCTCGAGTCGCTGCATTCGCGCGAGGCGGCCCGGAAGCTCTCGAATGATCGCGTCGGCATTCCGCGCGGCGCAGTCTTCGAATCCATCGTGAACGTCGCGATCTTCGGAAAGAATTCTTCCAGCACTCTGAAAGCGCTGGCGCAGCCCGCAGCGTGCGCGGACACGTACTCCGGAAAAGGCGGCGCGGGACGCAGCGATTCCCACTGCGAATCCGGCGAGGTCAACGAATTGCCGTCACTCTGTCTTGCGCGGATGGCCGTGTAGGGTCGCCAGTGATTGAAGTGGTACTTCGAATCCCAGACGGCGATGTACGAATCGACCAGGCTCATGTTCAGCAGTGCGAACATGCGCGCCGCATCCCACAGATCCATCTTTGAATCGGTCGCGAGCGTGCGGGCGAGACG